>NZ_JBFRNX010000028.1:0-230748 GCF_041471165.1 Shewanella sp. 10N.261.52.F9 | reverse complement strand
CCTCCTTCTCCGCCATCATTTGAAGCAAAAAACCGCAACTTGGTTGCGGTTTTTTGTCCTCAGAATGATTATGATGTTTTAAGTTTTATATGAGCGGATGTAGCTCAGCTGGATAGAGTACCTGGCTACGAACCAGGCGGTCGGAGGTTCGAATCCTCCCATCCGCACCATATAAAACAATTGATTTAAGTAGTACCGATTTTGCGCGTGTAGCTCAGCTGGATAGAGTACCTGGCTACGAACCAGGCGGTCGGAGGTTCGAATCCTCCCACGCGCACCATGAATTGACGGAGAGGTGGCCGAGTGGCCGAAGGCGCTCCCCTGCTAAGGGAGTATGGGCTTTAACTCCCATCGAGGGTTCGAATCCCTCCTTCTCCGCCATCATTACATACAAAAAAACCGCACTTAGTTGCGGTTTTTTTGTATCTGTTGTTTAGCGTATCGAATTCAATAGTTCCTGCTTTTGTTTATTCACTTCATATAAAAATTCAATTTAATAACCTCGTAAATTTCTCCTATTTTAAATTTTTTTTCTATACTGGTTCTAGTTAAGACTATTTTTCAATCACTTAATTCAATTGTAATTTAGGTTGATTACTATTTGTACTCGTGTAGGTTGGTGTAACCAATATTTTTTATGTTGTGTCGTAATTACTCTGGAAGTCGCTTTTGCGCAGGGTGAACACAGGTTTGTTTTCAACAAATTTGTTTTAAAGAATGGAGATCTTATATGGCGTTTTTGCAAAACCATCTTAAAAAGAAGTTAACAGCAATATCCCTTGCTGCTAGTTTTCTTTCTTGTTCCGCTATTGCCGCAGATAAGCCTAATATTTTGGTGATCTGGGGTGATGACATCGGTCAATCAAATATCAGTGCTTATACCTTTGGCATGATGGGTTATAAAACCCCAAATATTGACAGTATTGCCAATGAAGGCATGATGTTTACCGATTACTATGGTGAGCAATCTTGTACCGCAGGTCGTTCGACCTTTATTACCGGTCAAAGTGTATTTAGAACCGGTCTATCTAAAGTGGGTATGCCCGGTGCTGATATTGGTTTACAAGCTACTGATGCCACAATTGCCGAAATTTTAAAGCCAATGGGTTATGCCACAGGCCAATTTGGTAAAAACCATCTTGGCGAACAGGATAAATTCTTACCAACAAATCACGGGTTTGATGAGTTTTTTGGTAATTTGTACCACTTAAATGCGGAAGAAGAGCCGGAAAATATCGACTACCCGAAAGATCCTGAGTTTCGTAAAAAATTTGGCCCCCGTGGAGTGATTAAGTCATCTGCTGACGGCAAAATTGAAGATACGGGACCATTGACCAAAAAGCGTATGGAAACCGTAGATGATGAGACTGTCGCCGCTGCCATCGACTTTATGGAGCGCAAAGTCAAAGCTGAAAAGCCTTTCTTTGTGTGGTGGAGTGGTACTCGTATGCACTTTAGAACGCACGTTAAACCAGAATTACAAGGTTCAAGCGGGTTAAGCAACTATGCAGACGGTATGATTGAGCATGATAATCATGTTGGTCAGTTATTAGCTGCAGTAGATAAAATGGGCATTAAAGATAACACGATTGTATTTTACTCAACTGATAATGGTCCGCATATGAACACATGGCCTGATGCGGGTACAACGCCATTTAGAGGTGAGAAAAATACTAACTGGGAAGGTGCGTACCGTGTCCCTGCAATGGTTCGCTGGCCAGGAAAGATCGCAGAAGGTAGTGTCTCTAATGACATCATGCATCATATGGACTGGTTGCCAACATTTGCGGCCGCAGCCGGTGATAGCAAGGTTAAAGATAAGCTACTTAAAGGCCATAAAGCAGATGGGAAAACATTTAAGAATCACTTAGATGGTTATAACTTCCTGCCTTATTTAACAGGTAAAGATATGACTCCTCCAAGGGAAGAGATCTTTTACTTTACTGATGATGGTGATCTTGCGGCACTACGCTTTAAAGATTGGAAGTTAGTGTTTATGGAGCAGCGTGTTGAGGGAACCCTGTTGCTATGGGCTAATCCATTTACCGTACTGCGTTTACCTAAAATTTATAATTTGCGTATGGACCCTTATGAAAATGCGGACATTACTTCTAATACCTATTGGGATTGGATGTTAGATCGCGCCTTTATGTTAGTTCCAGCTCAAGCTTATGTAGGTAAGTTCTTAGAAACCTTTAAAGAGTATCCGCCTAGTCAAAAAGCAGCGAGTTTTAGCTTAGATCAGGTGATGGAGAAGTTACAGACTCCACCAAGCAAGTAATGATATTAGTTAAGAGGGCGCTTGCGCCCTTTTTCTATTTTTAAAGCAAATGTATACGTTTGCTTTAAAAATAGAAAGTTAATCAAGGAATGTATTTCTACGGAAGGGGATGGTGTGGATAACCAAATAATTCATCGGCAACTGACAGACTTACAATCGGCATTAGCACAACAAGTATTGGGGCAACAGCACGTGGTGAAAGGCCTCATTTTAGCTTTACTTGCCAACGGCCATGTTTTGTTAGAGGGCTTGCCTGGAACAGCGAAGACACGCTCGGTAAAAACATTAGCTGATTTATTACATTTATCCCAAGGTCGGGTGCAGTTTACCCCAGACCTGCTTCCCTCTGATGTGATTGGTTATGAAGCACTTTCAACTACTAATGACAAGCAAATTGACTTTAATCCTGGTCCTGTATTTAACCATATCTTATTGGCTGACGAGATAAATCGTGCTCCTCCTAAAGTACAGTCTGCACTTTTAGAGTCGATGGAGGAACGGCAGGTAACGGTTGGCAATACTACCCACACGATGGAAGAAGTGTTTCTCGTTTTAGCAACCCAAAACCCTGTTGAGCAAGAGGGGACCTATCCGTTGCCTGAAGCGCAAATGGATAGATTTCTATTTAAGATAGTGATTGATTATCCTGATGATGATATTGAACTTGAGATTATTCGTTTAACGAGAGGTCAAGAAGCGACTAACGCACAAGATAATATTGCTATTGATGATGCGGAAGCTTTAATTAAAGCAGCTAGAGAAAAAGTACATGATGTTTTTACGTCTGAGAGCATTGAAAAATATATTGTTTCCCTAGTAATGACAACAAGAAAACCGCAGCGTTATCCCGATAGCAACCTTCAAAAATATATCAAGATTGGTGCAAGCCCAAGAGCATCTATCGCACTCGATAAAGCCTCTAGAGCTCATGCAGTTTTAGAGGGGAGGGATTACGTTGATCCTGACGATGTGCGTGCCGTTGTGTCGCAAGTTTTGAGTCATCGAATTGCATTGTCTTATTCTGCTGTTGCCGATGGAAAAAGTGCTCAAGATATTGTTGACGAGATAGTTAGGGTGACGCCAGTTCTTTGAAAGAAAACGCATGAATAGGTTCGTATGAGCAAAAAAGATCCTCGTATTTACACCAATTTAGATGCTTTATTGGCGTTTAGGCAAGATAGTCGACAGTTTTCATTGTCACCAAAATATCGCCCAGCAGGTATGTTATCGGGCCGTCACGCTTCGACAGTAAAGGGGCGTGGTCTTAATTTTGAAGAATTAAGACAATATCAAGCTGGCGATAATATTCGTCAAATCGATTCTCGAGTTTCGGCAAGGTTGGGTAAGCCTTATGTAAGAGTTTATTCAGAAGAAACAGATCGCCCGGTGCATTTGATTATTGATCAGCGCTTACCTATGTTTTTTGGCAGCCAAAATTATACTAAATCAGTTTCTGCAGCTCAGCTTGCTTCGATGCTGGCTTGGCAAGCTTTTGACAGTGGTGATCGAGTTGGTGGCTTGGTTTTAGGCTGTCAGCAAAATATTCAAATACCAGTAAAGCGTTCGCAAGAAAATGTTATTCGGCTGTTAGAGGCGATTGTTAGTGCTAATAATCAGTTAAGTTTGGCTAAGGTAAAGGACAAATCTTCTTTGTCTTTACTATCTCAGGCAAGGCCGCTTATTTCCACATTAACTAGCCAAAGTGTGATTATTTTTATTACCGATATTGAGGGTATAGAGACATCTGAGATAGCTGAATTAGAGGTGATCTCACAAAAATCTAATGTGTTACTTTTTATAGTCCAAGACCCACTAGAAGATGATCTCTCTCGCGCTCATGGTTTAAGTGTCTCTCATGGTAAGCAGCAAGTAAATATTCAATCAGATACCGACAGCCAATTTAAATATGACCAACTTTATCAACAACGTTTAACCACGCTTGAGCGCAGCTTGTTAGTCAGCGCCATGCCTGTTGGTGTTATTAATACTGAAGACTCTGTGTCATTACAACTGCGGCACTTACTCACGGGAGAGTGGCAATGAACTCAATAGCACAGCTAGTTGATATTACAGCTCCCAATGCCATTCCTTGGTGGCCGCTAGCTCCTGCATGGTACGCTATTTTCGCTATTTTGGGCTTATGTGGGCTTTATGGTTGCGCTCTTAAACGCAGGCAATGGTTAGCTAATCGATATCGGCGTGAAGCCCTTAATGAGCTTAGTAGAATAAGCGTGGTAGATGCTGTTAGATTAAATCAAGTGTTACGCCAAGCAGCATTGAATGGGTTATCGCAAATTTCTACAGCACAGGAGTGCAATCCTAAGACATCACAATCAGCATTATTAAGTCAAACTGGAAAAGAATGGTTTGCGCTGGTAAATAAGACAAGCCCTAGAGAGTTGTTTACGGCCGAACAAGTTTATTTGCTAGAAAAGCTGAATTACCAGAATAGGAACATGAGTAAACAGGATGAGATGACTCAGGCAGAGTTTGAGCGGTTAAAGAACCTATGCGAAAGGTGGGTGAGGGAGCATCAGTTTGAACATGTCTCTTGAATACCCATGGTTATTATTATTAGTTATTTTACCACTTTTTATTTTTAGATTTTCGCCTGCGTATTTGCAACCTGCAGCTTCTATTTATTTACCTTTCTTTGCTCGTTTAATTCGCGCTACAGGGCAAAAGCCTACTTCTGGAAGTCATATCAAGCAACGTAGGTTCATTCAAATGCTGGCTTTATGTTTAAGCTGGATTGCGATTGTTGTCAGCCTAGCTCGACCTGTATTAATTGGTGAGCCAGTAGTCGTTGAAAAAGCGGGTCGTGACTTAATGGTTGCAATCGATCTTTCGCAATCAATGGAGCAACAAGACTATCAGTTAGGTAATGATACCAATGTCTCTAGGGTTGTAGCGTTAAAAGCCCTACTCACAGAGTTTGCCGCTCAACGTACTGGTGATCGCTTAGGCCTGATAGTGTTTGGTTCTGGAGCCTATCTACAGGTTCCGTTTACTCAAGATATAGGGCTTTGGCAAACGCTTTTACAGCAAATGGATACACAGATGGCTGGTCCTGCAACTGCGATAGGTGATGCAATAGGTTTGAGTATTCGCGCATTTGACAGCTCAACAACAGAGCAACGTGTATTGTTACTTGTTACGGATGGTAGTGATACAAGTTCACGGTTAGATCCTGTTGATGCTGCTCGTATCGCTGCTGCTGATGGTATACAGATTTATACTCTGGGAATGGGCTCTGTTACTACGGTTGGTGAAGATAAGGTCGACTTTAATACGTTAAATAAAATAGCGCTCATCAGTAAAGGACAAGCATTTGAGGGCAATAATAGTGATGCAATTTCGCAAGTTTTAAAGCAAGTGAATAGCATTGCACCTGCAACATTTGAACAGCAGATCTTTCAAAGAAAAACCGATCTATTTCCATATTTGATAGGGCCGATGATGATTTTCTATATTGTTATTTGGCTCATACTTTGGTTAATGTCCAGGTGGCACAACAGTGCAGCAACGCCATGGTTTAATCGCTATAAGCAAGAAGCCAAGGAGCGCAATAATGTTAACTGACTTTCAATTTGCCTCAGCACATTGGCTTTGGTTATTTATTCCTATCATTGGGCTTATGTATACGATATGGCGACAACGAGTTAGCGACCAACAAGCTGGACAGGGCATTATTGCAGAGCATTTAGCAAATGTGTTTTCGGTACAAAATAGTCAGCGTGCAAGTAAGCTGCCGATACTTATGACATTAGTTATTGCTAGCATCATTATAGTGGCGTTGGCCGGGCCAAGCTGGCTGAGAGCTGGGGATGATAAAATAAAAAGCCCGTTAATTATTGCGCTGGATTTATCTCCGTCGATGATAGGTAGGCGTGGTGAAATTACTCGGCTTGAATACGCAAAGTTACTGGTCACGGCTGTGCTAAAACAGGCTGCAAACAGACCTATATCTTTGGTTGCTTTTGCTGGCAGTAGTCATCAAGTTCTGCCACCTTCAGAGCAATTTGAACTATTAACTTTGTACTTAGGCTATATGGCACCGGAGGTTATGCCGTTAGAAGGCAATAATCTCGACTCTATTATAAGTGTACTGAATGCAACGCCAGCAGCACAGGAGTTTGGCTTTGATATTTTAATCGTCACTGATGGCGTTGATGGACCATCCCGCGAGCTTGCAGGTTATTTAGCTAGCCACAAAGCACATGGAATTGTTGCAGCGTTAAGCTCTAATGCTGAAGAGCTCGCAAATCAACTTAATTTGGAGTTGATTACAAGCAGTGAAATAGATAAAAGCACGCAGCAGGTGGCTGAGCTAGTCGCTAAATTGGCAGCTGATGCGATTGCTAAGTCTAGTATCTTAGTTAACCAAGGTTATTGGCTACTTTATCCGGCAGCTTTGCTATTGTTATTGTTTTTTCGTCGTGGTTTTAATCTTTATTGGACGCCTGCTGTATTGCTAAGTGTTAGTTTAGTGCCTGTTCCTGCACAAGCTAATTGGCTTGATTGGTTTGTCAGTGCTGATCAACAAGGGCAATATTATTTTGATCGTGGAGATTATCAAGAAGCAGCAATTAGATTTAATGATCTAGACTGGAAAGCTTTATCTTACTATAAGGCGAAAGAGTACCGTAAAGCTGCGAAAATATACCGCAGTCAAGCCACACTTCAAAGTTTGTTCAATCTAGCAATGACTTACACTCGGGGGCGTAATTACACCAAGGCGCAGCAGTTGTATGAACTGCTATTGGAAATTGAGCCAGATAATCAAGCTGCACAAAATAACCTACGTATTGTTAAACAGCTCATTCGAGACATAAAACAATTAGGTGAAAGTCAGCAAGAGGAAAGCCCACCAGAATCAATTGACGCTGATGAGATGATTGACAGTAACTTAGGTGCCGATAAACAAACCGTCGGTAAGGTTGAAGTTAAACTGCAACGTCTATCAGTTAGTGAACTACTAAAAAGTGATAGTAAAAAGCAGCAATGGCTGCGAGATATTAGTAAAGATCCCCAACAGTTTTTGGCGTCGAAATTCCAAGCTGAATTTAATAAATCCTTTGATAGCACTAATACTGATATGGGTAAGCAGCCGTCATCGTCAAAGGAAGGTGTTGATGATTAATGGCTTACGTTTGAGTATTAATAACGTTTTACTGCGGTCCTTGCTTAGAAAGGCCATAGCGGGCTTATTGTTGATTGGAGTTAGTCGAGCGAGCCGAACGATAGCTATTTTGATATTAAGTACATTGCCTTTAGGTGTTAACGCAGCAAACCTAAACGATGCTGTAATGAGCCTAAATAGTACGATACAGGGGGATAATTTAGATGTAAATTTTACTCCCCGAGTTAGTGTTAGCCGCTCTGAATCTCACCCTGTAGTTGGCCAAAAAGTTGTATTACGATATGAACTTTTGGTCGACGGTTTCTTTAATGGTGGTACTCAATTTGAGTTGCCATCAATCTCTAGCGCCAGTCTAGCTAAAGCTTCCTCCTTTGCGATTAATGGTAGCAAGCGACTTGAGGGGCGTAATTTGACATCGCAGATCTGGGAAGTGTATCTCTACCCAGAACAGCAAGGACTAATCCAAGTGCCAAGTATTAGTTTTGCTATTAGTTACCAAGATGCCAGCTCTAACTCGTCAAAATCGACTATCTTGCTCGCTAAGCCCGCCTTACTTTATGCATATGTTCCGCCAGAACTCGATATCATAGCCCCTTACTTAGTCGCAGAGGCTGTTACAATTGAAGATAATTGGTCGACATTGAAGGACTCGTATCAGCAGGGAGATGTGATTACACGAAGTGTCGTTATTGTAGCCACTAACCTTCCTGCGAGCCATATTCCCCCTTTTAAGGCGAAGCAATTCGATGGTGGCAGCATTATAGCTAGAGAGCCGCAACTTGAAGATATTAGTCGACGCGGCGAAAGTCTTGGTCGTCTTACTCAAGAGTTTAGTTATCTTATTGAAACAAGTGGTGACTATAGTTTGGGGGGAGAAACTATAAGCTGGTGGAAGTTAGGAAGTGGCGTTGAACAGCATTTTTTTACCACATTTAAAATAGATGTTGTGGGCTGGAGTCAGGGCAATTGGTATCAGCTAGTGCTTATACTTAGCTGTGCTGCTATCATTTTGTTGGGTAGGATTGTTTTTCGTTATCAAAAAAATACCTTGTATTGGAAAGCACGACACGCGTTAGTTACTAAAGATTGGCCTTTGTTTGTTAGTTACCTCTATCAACAAAGGGACTCAGTAAAGGCTATTTCAAGGCTAAAACAGGAAACCCAATTAGACACCTCTTCTAAGCAATTGATGCGCAATCAAGCTCAAACATCTATAAAAAATGCCAAAGGGTTGTGGTTAAACGCTGAGTTTGCTTCAACTATGGTAGAAGCTGAGAAGACAAATGGAATTACTACTCGGCTGTTTGCATACTTGTACAGCAAGCGTATTGAAGATAGTTCATCAGAGTCAACTGATCACAGACAAGTAGCAGAAGATGCACTAAAAGCGCGTTCGCAATACCTTAGTGTGTTAGATATGAAGCATTTATTAAAGCAATGCTTTAATAAGTTTTTTTGATCAATTTCTCTAGTGTGAAGAGCCATTCCAAGATTATTCTATTCTAAAATTACTTTATTCACTCCCCTTCTAAAAATAAGCTGTTAGCAATTAAAAGTAGGCTCCTACCTTTAAAGCTGTGCTGCATAAAATTGCAAAGTCGGAAAAGTAGTCTAATTTGTTCTAATTTCTGAATTCATTTTCCACTAAAACCATAGTTAAATTATAAAGAGTTTGTCATAAAAACAAGTATATTGAAGATTGTTCATTTAAAACGTTATTTTAATATTGATTTGTTAGGTGATGCTCGTTAATTAATGATTTTGTGGTATGACCAATTTACAAGGTGGTCGCTATTTTGTTATAGATTGGTTATTGTTTTTTATCCTTGTTCATCATTTGGTCGTAAAGATGTATCTCAAATGAATGGAATGAAATGCATAATATGTGAATGGTAGGTGAATATTTATTGGCACGCCCCTGTTTTATTCACAATTTAATACCAACGAGAGGAAGAGATGGCTTCAATATCTGAGCAGCTATATGACGCATTAGGGATCATGGTACTAGGTATGGCACTAGTATTTTTATTTTTGAGCTTTCTTATCTTGGCGATGAATTTAGTCGCTAGAAAATTTGGACCTGTGCCACAAGTAGATAATACATCACCAGCGGTTCAGCCTCAGACGAGTACAACAGCTGTAAGCCCATTAATGACTGCGGTAATAACTGCAGCAATTCATCAGCACCGTAAAAAAGCATAATAAAAAGTAGGGAGTATTTGTATGAGCAAGCCATTGGCTTTAACTGATGTGGTCTTAAGGGACGCGCACCAATCTATTCTCGCTACTCGTTTGCGTACCGAAGATATGTTACCCATTGCACCGTTACTGGATAAAGTTGGCCTTTGGTCAATTGAATCATGGGGCGGCGCGACCTTTGATTCTTGTATCCGTTATTTAGGAGAAGATCCATGGGAGCGCATTCGTGAACTGAAAAAAGTCATGCCTAATACGCCACAGCAAATGCTACTACGTGGACAAAACCTACTAGGTTATCGCCATTACGCTGATGACTTGGTACACCGTTTTGTAGAGCGTGCTCATACTAACGGCGTTGATGTATTCCGTGTGTTTGATGCAATGAACGATGTGCGTAACCTAGAAACCGCAGTTAAATCAGTAATTGAGGTTGGCGGTCATGCACAAGGTACGCTGTCTTATACAACTAGCCCTGTGCATAACCTAAACACTTGGGTTGATATGGCTAAGCGTATCGAAGATATGGGCTGTCATTCTTTATGTATTAAAGATATGGCTGGCCTGCTCAAGCCGTTTGAAGCTTTTGACTTAATCAGCCAAATTAAGTCGCAAACAGATCTTGTAGTATCACTGCATTGCCATGCAACAACCGGTTTAAGCACTGCCACATACCAAAAAGCGATAGAAGCGGGCATTGATGTGCTCGATACTGCAATTTCGTCAATGAGCCAAACTTATGGTCATAGTGCAACTGAAACCTTGGTCGCTATGGTAGAAGGCACTGACCGTGCAACCGGCTATGATATGGATCTGCTTGAAGAGATCGCGGCTTACTTTAGAGTTGTACGTAAAAAATACGCTGCATTTGAAGGCGAGCTAAAAGGCATCGACTCACGTATTTTACGGGCACAAGTACCAGGCGGCATGCTAACAAACATGGAAAGCCAGTTAAAAGAGCAAGGTGCTGGCGATAAGCTTGATTTAGTTTTAGAAGAGATCCCACGTGTACGTGAAGATTTAGGTTTCTTACCATTAGTTACCCCAACGTCTCAAATTGTAGGTACTCAGTCAGTAATCAACGTTCTAACTGGCGAGCGCTATAAGTCAATGACGAAAGAGACTGAAGGCGTATTAAAAGGCGAGTACGGCGCGACTCCTGCACCAGTTAATGCGGAGCTGCAGCAGCGTGTATTAGCGGGTAAAGAAGCGATTACTTGTCGCCCAGCAGATCTACTTGAATCAGAACTTGGTAAGCTGCGCATTGAGCTAAAAGAGAAAGCTGAAGCTGAGGATATCAAGCTTGCTGATGAACTTGATGATGACGTATTAACTTATGCATTATTTCCACAAATCGGCCTTAAGTTCCTTACTAACCGTAATAACCCTGACGCATTTGAGCCAAAGCCAGAAGTCGCTGCTAAGGCATTAGAAGAAGCGAAAAAAGCAGAAGTAAAAGCGGCAAGTCAGCAAGGCCCTGAAACTTACACGGTAACGGTTCAAGGTCAAAGTTTTGTTGTTGAGGTTGCTGAAGGCGGAGATATCAGCCAAATCACCCCGACAGAAAATGTTGTGCCATTTACAGCACCTTCGGCATCAGCAGCGGCACCTGTAGTAGATCTATCGGCTGTTAAGCATGAGCAAAGTGCACCATTGTCAGGCAACATTTTCAAAGTTCACGTATCGCCTGGTGACACTGTAAAAGAAGGTGACGTGGTGATTATCCTTGAAGCAATGAAGATGGAAACCGAGGTCCGCGCCGAAGCTGATGGAGTGATCTCCAAGGTTTGGGTGAAAGAAGGTGACGCAGTAGCTGTTGGTAGCCAATTGTTGGCATTAGCTTAGGAGTCATCATGGACGGATTAATTGCATTTTGGGCTGAATCTGGCATTGCTAACTTTGACGGCGGCCAGTTGCTCATGATGGGCGTAGGCTGCATATTGCTGTATCTAGCAATTGCGAAAAAGTTTGAGCCATTACTGCTACTGCCTATTGGTTTTGGTGCCATATTGGCCAACATTCCTAACGGTGGATTTACTGACGAAGGCGGCTTACTGTATTTCGCCTATTACGTCGGTATTGAAACCGGCATTTTCCCGCTACTGATCTTTATGGGAGTGGGAGCATTAACAGATTTTGGTGCGCTTATTGCGAACCCTAAAATGTTATTGCTAGGTGCTGCGGCGCAGTTTGGTATTTTTGCAACTTTGCTTGGAGCGATAGCGCTTAACTGGATCCCAGGTTTTGATTTCTCAATGACAGATGCTGCAGCCATCGCCATTATTGGAGGTGCAGATGGGCCTACAGCGATTTTCTTGGCCTCCAAACTAGCCCCTGAATTACTTGGCGCTATTGCCGTTGCTGCATATTCTTATATGGCATTAGTACCGTTAATTCAGCCGCCAATCATGCGCTTGCTAACGACTGAAGCTGAACGTCAGATTAAGATGGAGCAGCTGCGTGAAGTGAGCAAGAAAGAGAAGATTATCTTCCCGTTGATGGTGCTTGGACTAACGATTTTGTTCCTACCAGCTGCAACTCCACTAGTGGGTATGTTCTGCTTAGGTAACTTAATGCGCGAATCTGGCGTTGTTGATAGATTATCAAGCACAGCGCAAAATGAGCTAATCAATATCGTGACTATTTTCCTTGGTCTAGCTGTTGGTTCTAAGTTATCTGCAGAGCAATTCTTACAGATGGAAACTTTAGGTATTTTAGTACTTGGTGCTGTTGCATTCTCTATCGGTACGGCTTCAGGCGTATTAATGGCGAAAGTGATGAGCAAACTATCCGGTGGTAAAATTAACCCTCTACTTGGTGCCGCAGGTGTATCGGCAGTACCAATGGCAGCGCGAGTTGTTAATAAAGTAGGCTTAGAGTCGAATAACCAAAACTTCTTATTGATGCATGCAATGGGACCAAACGTTGCGGGTGTACTAGGTAGTGCGGTAGCGGCTGGTGTGCTACTTGCTGTGTTGGGGTAAACCTCATTAACTAAACTTATCTAAACCTATTTTAAGTTATTTGTTTTTGAAATCAATCCTGTACTGCCAAGTACAGGATTTTTTTTTGCTGTAAGCAAAATAATATGCGCTGTTGACTATACTAAGGCTTAATAAAAGTAATCAGTATAAAGACTTGCCTGTGTAGCGGGCATCTAGCGGAACCCATTCGCAATGGAGTGCGATTGTTATGAATGATAACTTCAACAGTATTATTCGCTCACTACAAACGGAATTGAAGTATGTGGCGATATTCAGTTTTTTTGTCAATTTATTGATGTTGGCATTGCCCATCTACAGCTTGCAATTGTTTGGACGTGTAATTGCCAGCTCTAGTTATCACACCCTAATTAATTTAACTCTAATCGTTATTTTTCTTCTGCTTATTCAAGCTTCTTTAGACTTCGTGCGTAATAAGTTATTACAGCAAAGTGGTTTGAAACTTGAGATGCGCTCAAGCTCATTATTGGTTAATGAGGCTATTCAGGAGTCAGCCCGTCAAGGTGGAATAAGCAAACAAAGCTTGCTTGATGTTCGTGAAGTGAGAACGCTGTTATTAACCCCATCTACCAGCGCTATTTTCGATGCGCCTTGGGTAATAGTGTTTTTGATTGTGCTATTTGGCTTGCATCCGCTACTTGGTGTTACAGCTACTGTTGGTGCAGTGATTTTGTCATTACTGGCTTTTGGTGTTAAAGCTGCTGCTAAGCTGCCACAAGATGCAGCCTCTAAAGCTGTGATTGAAAGCAGTATGCAGATTAATGACATTTTACGTCATGCCAGTTCATTGCAAGCGATGGGAATGGCGACTGATGTTGCCAAACATTGGCAGCAGGGGCATAAGCAATTACTTGGACTACAGTGGAGCGTTGCCGACAAAGTCAGCATGATGTTGGTGCTCACCCGTTTAACTCGAACTTTACTGCAAGTGGCCGTTATTGGTATCGGTGTTGGCCTTGTTTTGACTCAACAGTTAGGCACTGGCGAAATTATTGCCGCTTCTATTATTCTTGGCCGAGCCTTGGCTCCTATCGAACAAGCTGTAGGTTGTTGGAAGAACTGGGAGTCTAGCTATCAAGCCTACCAAAGATTAAAACTTGCACTAAAACCCAAAACCAATAAGCCAAAAACTACGTTACCAGCTCCCCGTGGTGAGTTTTTATTAGAGCGAGTTAACTTTGTCATCAATCGCCATAATAAACCGGTGCTTGCTAACATTAACTTTAGGCTACAAGCAGGATTGTCTTTGGCAATTATCGGCCCAAGCGGTTCAGGGAAGTCGACGTTAGCTAAGTTGTTGATGGGAATAGTCGCACCGACAAGTGGCATTGTTAAGCTCGATGGTGCCTGTTTAAGTCAATGGAATGCTGATGAATTGGGACGTTATATCGGCTTTGTGTCTCAAGATGTTGAGCTACTTTCAGGCACAGTTGCACAAAATATTTGCCGCTTTAGCGATGCCGACCCAAAAGATATTGTTGATGCAGCGCGTCTTGCGTGTGTCCATGAACTGATTATTGCTTTGCCTAATGGTTATGAAACCCAACTAGGGGAGGCCGCTAACCAAATTAGTGGCGGTCAAAAGCAGCGGCTTGCTCTGGCAAGAGCAATATTTAGCAAACCTAAAGTGTTAATCCTCGATGAGCCCAATTCTAATCTCGATCCCGAAGGAGAAGTTGCCCTCGCAATTGTGTTGCAACACTGCAAAGAGCAAGGGATCACAGTGATCATGATAAGTCATAGACCCGGTTTTTTAAGGCAAATGGATTGGGTCGTATGTTTACGTGATGGCTGCATTGAAAAAGCCGGACCGAAAGAAAAGTTTATTTCTGACATTCATGAGATCAGCGAGCGTACTGAAAACGCGGTGCAATCTATCGACAAATCTGTCGCTAATCATTAAGAGGTGAATCATGGACGATATTACCGACTTTAATACCCGTAAAGTCATTACCTCTGGCATCGCAATTATTGTGTTTGCTGTGGGTGGTTTCGCTCTTTGGGCAGGGTTAATGCAAATTGATGCCGCTGCTATCGCACCCGGTAAATTGGTAGTCGAGTCGCAGCGCAAAAAAGTGCAGCACTTGCACGGTGGACAGGTAAAGCAAATTCTCGCGTTTGATGGGCAGCAAGTTGAAAAAGGTCAGACACTGATTGAGCTCAGTGATATACAAGTTGAGGCCGATTACCAACGTATTTTATTAAAGACTCTTAGAGCGCAAGCTCAAATCGATAGACTAACCCCCTTGCTAAATGAAGCCGATATCATCAATCAAACACAGCTAGTTTTTTCTCCTTTAATTAGCGCGCATCAAGAAAAGCCTGAAATTAGTCAACTTATTGTGATGCAGCAACTGATCTTCGATCGACAAAAGTCAGACTACCAACTGCTTAACCAGCAATACCAATTCCAGAAAAACCAGTTAGAGCATAGTTTGAAAGGAACTGAGTTAAGAATTAAAGCTACCGAAAAGCAGCTCAGCTTAATCAAGGAAGAGGTAAAGATGAATGCCAGTCTGCTTGATGATGGCTTTGTATCGAAATCAAGACATTTAGCCATTCAACGCAGTGAATCTGGTGTTGAGGGATTGCTTGCCCAGCTGACATCAGAGGCAGAGGTGATTACTGCTCAACTTGGTGAATTAACCCAAACTCATGCAACCAGCCGATCGCAGCGTCAACAAAAATGGGCCCAGCAACTGCAAGAGCAGCGTCAGCTTAGAGATGAAGGCTTGCATGCATTATCGGCTCAGAGTGATAAGAAGCAAAATATCAACATTACCGCAGAGCATAGCGGAACAGTAGTTGCTATGAGCATACATTCCATTGGCGCTGTGATATCACCTGGTCAGGTGTTAATGGAGCTTGTGCCAGAGTCAGACGAAATGATAGTGGAAGCGTATGTTCGCCCTGAAGATATTGATGTGGTGTATGTCGGCCTATCAACTCAAGTGAGGCTAACCGCTTACGACAGCCGAGATGCAATCCCGATGCAAGGCGAAGTTATTCATGTTTCCGCCGACCGTTTTTTTGCGGCATCAGCCGGGCAGCCTGAAGGTTATTTAGTTAAGGTCCGGCTTAATTTAGCTGACAGTCCGCAACCTAATATCAAACTCCACCCGGGGATGTCTGCTGATGTATTTATCGTGCTTCAGCCCCGTTCACTATTGCAATACTTACTCTCCCCACTAGGTCACTCCTTCGAGTTGGCATTTCGAGAAAGTTAATTGAAAACAATACTTAATTTAAGAGGATTCTTGTCATGGACGGTAGCAATCAAAATGATTTGTTAGTAGGAACTGAAACAGATGATCACTTAGAAGGACTGGAAGGTAATGACATTATTGATGGCCGAGCTGGTGATGACTACCTAGTCGGAGGTGCGGGCGATGACAATATTTCGGGCCAAGAAGGGCAAGATTTTATTCTAGGGGATCAAGGGCTAGATCAGCAATCAACAACGCCAGTGGTTGAAACCGCAGAGACAACGGCGTGGGGCGTAGCGCAGACGGTATTTACTGCCGGTAATACTCTAAGCCCTATCACTGACAATTCTCCTGCTACGCAAATTATTAATATTGGTGGTCATGTTGGTAGTGCTGGTAATAACTTTAACTTGAATGTATCTGTGCCTGCAGGTAGCCCTTTGTTGGATGCTGGTACAGAACTGACCGTAAATATTCTTATTCCAGATGCCAACGGGGAAATGGTTATTGCAACCACCGGAACCGTGACGCAACTTCCTGACGGCACGATTCAAATTAATTTTGAGCTGATTCCTGAACAATTAGATTCTAGTGGTGATATTCAGTTGCAGTACCTTACGAGTGGATTAGAACCGAATGAAGAAGTGGTTATCGATTCGGTAGAACTCGTCGCATTAAACACTTATGACGACATCCTTGATGGTGGTGTTGGAGATGACCATTTAATGGGTCAGCAAGGTGAAGATACCTTATATGGCGGTGAAGGAGACGATCTGCTCGATGGTGGTATTAATAATGACAAGCTTCATGGGGAGGCGGGTGATGACTTGTTGATGGGCGGACAAGGCGATGACTTACTTAGCGGCGGTGAGGGATCTGATACGCTAATGGGTGGTGATGATGCCGATACGCTGCATGGTGGTAGTGGCAACGACACGTTAATGGGAGAGCTGGGTGATGACACCTTATATGGTGAAGAAGGTGATGACTTACTAATAGGTGATGATGGTCAAGATGCTTTATTTGGCGGAGCAGGACATGATCAGCTATTAGGCGGTAAAGGCGCTGATGAATTAACTGGTGGTGAGGGTAATGACTATCTGCAAGGCGATGAAGGTCATGACGTGTTATCTGGTGGCAAAGGGAATGACACAATAGTTGCAGGTAGCGGTGATGATGTATTGCAAGGGGATGAAGGCGATGACCTTTTACTTGCAGGTACAGGCAATGATGCCCTTGCAGGCGGAGACGGCAATGACAAACTATTTGGTGAGCAAGGAAATGACACCCTAAGCGGCGGCGATGGCAGCGATGAATTACATGCTGGTAGCGGTGATGATTTATTAACTGGTGGTTCTGGTGACGATGTGCTCTTCGGCTACTCCGGTGCCAATTTACTTGATGGCGGTACAGGTAACGACACCATTTATGGCGGTAGTGATAGCGATACTATAGTAGGTGGTGAAGGCGATGATCTTGTATATGCGGAATCAGGTGACGACAAGATTGACGGCGGGCTAGGTAATGACGCTCTATATGGTGGTGAAGGCAATAACATTATAGATGGTGGAGAAGGCCACGACACAATTTTTGCAGGAGATGGCGATGACAGCTTAACAGGTGGCAGCGGTGACGATACCATTTATTCTGGAGATGGCAAAAATAGTATTGATGCTGGCGAGGGAAACGATACTGTTTATGCAGGTATTGGTGAAGACAATATTGATGCTGGTAGTGGTGATGATGTGGTATTTGCTGGCGGTGGCAATGATACCGTGATTGCTGGAGCTGGCAGCGACACCATATATGCTGGCGCTGGTGATGATGTATTAGCGGGTGGTGAGGGCGATGACACTATCTACGGCGAAGATGGTGATGATCTTATTAGCGGCGGTGCGGGTAACGATACCTTGTATGGTGGTTCTGGGCGCGACAGGCTTGAAGGTGGCAGCGGAGATGACAGTCTTAGCGGTGGTGGTGGGGATGATATTTTGCTATCAGGCTCTGGTAATAACTTTGTTGATGGCGGCCAAGGTGATGACAATATTATTGCCGAAGAAGGCGATGATGTGCTCATTGGTGGTGATGGTGTTGATAGCATAATTGCTGGGGCAGGTAACGATATCGTGGATGCCGGCTCTGGTAACGATAACATTGACGCCGGAGAGGGTAACGATACTGTTTATGCCCAAGGTGGTGACGATACTGTTGTTGGTGGATTAGGTAACGACTTACTTCACGGTGGTGTTGGTAATGATCACCTTGATGGTGGAGAAGGCGATGATGCTCTTTATGGCGATGACGGTGTCGATACGCTTGTTGGCGGATTGGGTAATGACATGCTTGATGGCGGCGCTGGAGCTGACATTCTTCAAGGGGGAGAGGGCAACGACACTTTAATTGGTGGCGCAGATGATGACAAATTATCAGGTGGAGTTGGCGACGATATTTTAGTCGGTGACGGCGGTGATGACGTGTTATTGGGTGAGGCGGGCGATGACACCATCTATGCAGGTTCAGGCGCTGATATCCTTGAGGGCGGTGATGGTAACGATAAGCTATTTGGTGGCGATGGTAACGACGAGCTAAGAGGCGGTGCTGGTTATGATGAGCTTTATGGCGGTGCGGGTAACGATACTCTCTATGCGGAAAACGAAGCGGGTCTGCTGGCGGGTGGTGCAGGTGATGATCGCTTAATAGGCGGTACAGCAGACGATCAGCTTTATGGTGATGCGGGTAACGATACTATTACTTCTGCCGAGGGTAATGATTTAGTTTTCGCCGGCGAAGGTAACGATAATGTCGATACGGGTGTTGGCAATGATACTGTTTTTGCTGGCGGTGGTGACGACATCATAGATACCGGTGACGGCGATGATAAAGTTTTTGGTGAAGACGGCAGCAACACTATTAATACTGGGGCGGGTAAAGACGAGATCTACGGCGGAATAGGTGCTGACACAGTATTTGCGGGCGGGGGTGATGATGTAATCTATGGCGGTGACGGTAACGATAATCTGCATGCAGAAGACGGAGATGACTTTGTCGATGGCGGTACAGGTGATGATGCTATTAGCGGTGGCCTTGGTGTCGACACATTATTTGGTGGTGATGGCAGTGATACCATTAGTGGTGATGAGGGCAACGACTTGCTGTTCGGCGGTGAGGGCAACGATAACCTCAGTGGTGGTGAAGGAGACGACCAACTTTATGGTGAGGGCGGTAACGATACATTAGCGGGTGGTGTGGGTGCCGATCTGCTATTTGGTGGTTCTGGTAAAGACAAGCTAGATGGTGGTGGCGGAGATGATCAACTCTTTGGTGATGACGGCAGCGATACTATCGTCGGCGGTTTAGGGGCTGACTTTATTGATGGTGGCAGTGGTAGTGATGATATTGATGGCGGAGAAGGCGACGATATTCTTTTAGGCGGCGACGGTGATGACACCATTGCAGGTGGAGCAGGAGCTGATAAGTTATTTGCTGGCAGTGGAAATGATCACCTATTAGGTGGTGCAGGTAATGATGAGCTGCACGCTGAGTTTGGTGATAACACCTTAGATGGTGGCGAAGGTGACGACGTATTGTATGGCGGCGCGAATAACGACACTTTAATTGGTGGTGCTGGTAAAGATTATATTGAATCGCACCAAGGCCATAATATCGTTGATGGTGGCGCAGGTGAAGATACCATTATTACTGGCAGCGGCAACGATCAAATCGCAGGCGGCGCCGAAAACGATAGTATCGAAGCAGGTAATGGTCATAACATCATAAGCGGTGGTGCTGGTGATGACAATATTGTTGCCGGCAGTGGCAATGACGTTATAACTGGTGACGAAGGCCACGATACTATTCACGCTGGCGAAGGTAATAACCAAATTAGTGGTGGCAGCGGAAATGACAGCATTGTAGCGGGTAGCGGCAACGATATAATTTCTGGCGGAGAGGGCAATGACACCATCAATGCAGGTAATGGCGATAACCAAATAAGCGGTGATGATGGCAACGATACCATTGTCGCAGGTGCGGGCAGCGACATTATTGCTGGTGGAGCCGGTGATGACACAATTCGCGCTGGTGATGGTCATAACACTATTACTGCAGGGCTTGGTATTGATTCAGTAATCGCGGGTTCTGGTAACGACAATATTTCAGGCGGCGATGGCAATGACGTCATTGATGCTGGTGCTGGCAATAATGTACTAAGCGGTGATGCTGGCAATGATACTCTGGTCGCTGGTGGCGGGAATGATGTGCTTAGTGGCGGCGAGGGCAGTGATAACCTTAATGCTGGTGATGGTAATAATGAGCTTTCGGGTGGCGCTGGAGACGACAAATTAGTCAGTGGCTCAGGTGCTGATTTGTTAGACGGTGGTGACGGTAATGACTCTCTATCTTCGGGTAGCGGTAACGATCAACTCTTTGGTGGTGCAGGTAACGACACCCTAAGTGGCGGCTCAGGCGATGACATGCTTTATGGTGAAGCTGGAAACGATAAGTTAACCGGTGGTGGCGGCCATGATCAGTTGTTTGGTGGTGAAGGTGATGACAAGCTAATTGGTGGCGGAGGTAATGACCAACTGCATGGTGATGCAGGCCATGACCAATTAAGTGGTGGTAGCGGTAACGATTTATTATTTGCCGGAGAAGGCAACGATAGCTTAGATGGCGGTAATAATGATGATGAATTATATGCAGGCAGCGGTGATGATAAGTTAGCCGGTGGCAGTGGTAACGATAGTTTATTCGGTGAGGCGGGTAGCGATACCTTAGACGGTGGAACTGGTGCTGACTTAATGTTTGGCGGTGGCGGTGACGACACCATAGTATTTGACCGAGAGGACTTTGGTAGCAACGCTGATGGCAGCATGAACAGTGATAGCTTTAGTTACGATGGTGGCGACGGGTTTGATGTGCTGCAGGTATCAAGTAGCAATAATGAAATTATTGATATGACAGGCGCAGGCATTCAAAACATGGAGGCCTTTATTGTTGAAGACGGCGTAACTGATATTCAGTTGATGTTGTCGCTCGATAAAATCTATCAACAAAGTGATGGAGACGGTATTGCATCTAACGATGCTGACGACCCATTTGAAAATAATTTCTTAGTCGTCGGTAGCGAGAATCTAGATTTATCGGGTGGTAATTGGAGTCAATCTGAAACCATGTTAACTAGGCAAGATATGGATGCTGAGCTGCGTGAAAAATATGAAGCAGAAGGAGTCGACATCGACACCTTACAAGGCTTTATTTTCTCCAGTGACGAAGGAGATGTGGTCATATGGAGCGATATAGACTTATCTGATATCTCGCTCAATGATGAAGCATTAGGTTAGCACGTTAGGTTGCCATCACATTTTGCCCTGCGGTGAGCCAAAGTAAAAAGGCGAGGGCAAAGATGATGGTCAGGCTGATCCCTATGATATAGAGAAATCCTGTTTTACCTTGTTTTAACGGTACGCCGTTATAGTTAAGAAAAAGCGCCCAAGCCAGAGAAAGTAATATTGGCAGAATGAAAAGTTTAGTCATATCTAAGCGCTCCAATAGGGTATTTATATTTAGTAGAATATTGAAAAGTATAAAGTAAAAAGGCCGCAATTGCGGCCTTTTTTATTAAAGCTAAAGTGAATGTTAGCTACGAACTTGCTCTATTTCGGTATTTTCTTGGGCGTAAAACTGCTGCTCAT
Organism: Shewanella sp. 10N.261.52.F9; assembly: GCF_041471165.1. Taxonomy (NCBI): domain Bacteria; kingdom Pseudomonadati; phylum Pseudomonadota; class Gammaproteobacteria; order Alteromonadales; family Shewanellaceae; genus Shewanella; species Shewanella sp. 10N.261.52.F9. The sequence continues at coordinate 209,227 of NZ_JBFRNX010000028.1, read as the reverse complement.
CAAGCTGACCTTCAGACTTACCTATCACTACCGCTGTCATCATGTCGCCTGTAACATTGGTTGCTGTGCGGATCATGTCGATAATGCGATCAACAGCAGCGATAAAGGCGATACCTTCAAGCGGTAAACCAACAACACCTAAAGTCACAGTTAGCATCACCATTGCACTTCCTGGAACGCCTGCAGTGCCGACTGAGGCCACAGTCGCTGTAACAGCAATCAGCATGTAATCGGTCATATCAAGTGGAATGCCATAGATTTGTGCAATAAAGATTGCCGCAATAGCAGGGTAAATGCCGCCACAACCGTCCATATTCATGGTCGCGCCTAAGGGCAATACAAATGAACCATAACGTTTAGATACACCCATTGATTCAGTACAGCGCGTACTAGCTGGCAGGGTGCCAAAACTTGATGCAGTGGTAAATGCAACAATTTGTGCCGGTATTGCTTTACGGAAAAATTGAATCGGGCTTAGTTTTGCTGCAAATTTAACTAGGCCGCCATAAACAAAGATAATGTGTATGAGTGCAGCTAAGTAAATAGCGCCAATAAACTTACCTAGTGGCAGTAAAGTCGATAAACCATATTCGCCTACAACCCAAGCCATTAAACCAAACACACCAATAGGAGTGAGTTGTAAAACCATACGAGTCAGCTGGAACATCACTTCTGCACCTGCTTCAATAGTGCGCTTTAATGGCTCGGCTTTTTCACCAACTTTATTAATTGCGATACCAATAAGTGCTGCGAAGATAATGATCTGTAAAACTTTACCTTCAGCCAGTGAGGCAAATGGATTGACCGGGATCATATCTAACAAGACTTGGGCAAAGCCTGGCACATTTCGCTCTCGCACTTCTGTAGCGACAAGCTCCATTGAGCCACCCATATCAATCACTGAACCAATTGTTAAACCGATTAGTGACGCAATCGTACCGGTAAACATAAACATGGCTAAGGTTTTGAAGCTAAGCCTCTTAAGACTAACTTCTGACCCGAGTGAGGTAATGCTGACAACAATTGCACAAAAAATGAGTGGCGCAACTAGCATCTTAATCGCGCTAATAAAGAGATCACCTAACGGTTTGAGTACAGTTGCTGATTCACCAAAAATGACACCGACGCCAGCACCTAAAATAAAGGCGGCTAATACTTTCTGCCAAAATGGGATATTTTTAATTGTTTGCCACATTATCAAAATTCCAGTGTTTTATTTTTATTAAACAACTTATCAGGGGAGTAACCTTTGTCTATAGCATCCACTAGTTTGCAGACATTAACGCGTAAACTCTATCGAGATTTACATTTAGTTACCCAATTGGAGTCATTCTATAGATAGTGTTGCTTGCATCACAAACCGATTTGGTTATAACTTATCGTAATATAAGAGTTTGTTTTAATAACTTTAAATTTTAACCCTGTTGCAACATGGTAAGTGTTTTGTCATCAATTGTGTAAAAAATTAAGTTAATTCACTAGATAAGCGAATTTTTTAATTTGTGGATTGTCGATATAACCAAGTATTTTGCTTAGAACTTGTTATTAAAACGGATATTTTTTTACTCCGTAAATTCAAATTTCATCGCTGGTTGTTTTTCTTGTTGTGGGTAATACTAGACGCAATATTGAACTGCATTGTAAGAATTAGACATTATAGCCAGTTGTGAACAAGGAGAACGTCATTGAAAAAATGGATATTAGCGGCGGCAGTGAGCGCTGCATTAATGGGCTGTGCGGGACAACAAAGCGCAGTAAATTTACCAGAAGGTGTAAAGCTGCTTGAGACGGTGAGCTTTACAGGGGAGCAAGTTGGCATCCCATATCGTAAATATCAATTAGCGAATGGCTTAACGGTTATTTTGCATGAAGATCACTCAGACCCTTTAGTCCACGTTGATGTTACCTACCATGTGGGCTCTGGCCGTGAACTAGAAGGGCGCAGTGGCTTTGCTCATCTATTTGAACATATGATGTTTCAAGGTTCGCAAAATGTCGGCGACGAGCAACATTTTAAAATTATCACTGAAGCCGGTGGAACATTAAATGGCACCACTAATACCGACAGAACCAATTATTTCGAGACTGTGCCTAATAACCAGCTAGAGAAAATGCTTTGGCTTGAATCTGATCGCATGGGCTTTTTCTTACCGGCGCTAACAGAAGAAAAATTTGAAGTTCAGAGAGAAACGGTCAAAAACGAGCGCGCCCAACGTATCGATAATCGTCCTTACGGACGAATGGGAGAACGCTTTAACCAAGCATTTTATCCTCAAGGTCACCCCTATTCTTGGCCTGTCATTGGCTGGCCAGAAGATTTAAATCGCGCTGATGTTGAAGACGTGAAACATTTCTTCCAACGTTGGTATGGCCCTAACAATGCCACTTTAACCATAGGCGGTGATTTTGACGAAATGCAAACTCTCGCTTGGGTAAATAAGTATTTTGGCGAGATCCCAGCAGGCCCTAAAGTCGACGCGCCAGTCAAAGAGCTGGTCACTTTAGATGAAACTCGTTACCTATCTATGGAAGACAGAGTTCACCTGCCACTGCTTCGTATTGGTATGCCAACAGTTTATGCCCGCCATGAAGATGAAGCGGCACTTGATTTACTATCAAATATTCTTGGTGGCGGCAAAACATCTCTGTTTTACAAAAACCTAGTTAAAGATGGCCTAGCAGTGCAAGCTGGCGTTAGTCATCCATGTCAGGAGCTTGCCTGTCAGTTTTCTATGTATGCGTTAGCGAACCCTGCTCGCGGTGGCAACTTAGCTGAAATCGAGCAAGCCATGCAAGATTCGATAAAGGAGTTTGAACAGCGAGGTGTAACCGATGACGACCTTGAAAAGGTTAAGGTTAACTTTGAAGCGGGCACTATTTTTGGCCTGCAAAGCGTACAAGGTAAAGTGTCTAGCTTAGCCTTCAATGAAACCTTTTCTAACAATCCAGACATGATAGGTTTTGATTTAAAGCGCTACGCCAATGTCACCAAAGAAGACGTGATGCGGGTGTTTAATAAGTACATTAAAGACAAGCCAATGGTAGTTATGAGTGTGGTACCGCAAGGTCAATCACAATTGATCGCTAAAGCAGATACCTTTACACCAGCCGCTGAAAAGGTTGCCGCTGTTGCGGTTGAAGATCTCGATGTTAAACCGCAAATCGTGTCATCGTTTGATCGCAGTGTTATCCCTGCAGAAGGTCCAGCTCCTGTACTGACTATGCCAGCACTTTGGCAAGGTGAGCTTGCTAATAAGATTGAAGTGATTGGTACTGAAACCAGTGAAACACCAACGGTTGAGATTGTTATCTACCTTAATGGTGGTCACAGACTACTCGGCGTAGAACAGGCTGGTCTTGCTGGCATGACGGCGGCGATGATGAACGAGTCTAGCCAAAAGCGCAGTGCAGAAGAGTTAACTCAAGCGCTAGAAATGCTCGGCAGTAATGTAAGCTTTAGTGCTAGCGGTTACCAAAGCCAAGTTAAGATTTCATCGCTAACGGCAAATTTAGATAAAACCATGGCGATTGTGCAAGAAAAGCTTTTTGAGCCAGGCTTTAAAGTGGCAGACTTTGAGCGTGTTAAACAGCAAAAGTTACAGCATTTACAGCGTGAGCTTACCGAGCCGAATTATTTAGCCTCAACGGCGTTTAGTGAGTTGCTTTATGGCAAAGACAGCCCATTTGGCGTAAGCAGTGGTGGTACCCTTGAAACAGTGTCTGCAATGACGCTTGATGATGTCAAAGCTTTCTATAAGAAGCAGTACACAGCGGGTAACGCACAAATCGTTGCCGTGGGTAATTTAAATGAAGCGCAAATGCTGTCAAAGCTTGCTACGCTTTCTACTTGGAAAGGCGCTGCAACGCCACGCCCTGAGCTTGCTGAGCTGCCTAAAGTGGATGGTGGTAAAATCTACATTGTTGATAAACCAGAAGCGGCGCAGTCAGTGATTAAGATTGGTAAGCGTGGTCTAAAGTACGACGCAACTGGTGAGTTCTTTAAGTCATACTTGATGAACTATCCCCTAGGCGGTGCGTTTAACAGTCGCATCAACCTCAATCTGCGTGAAGATAAAGGTTACACCTATGGTGCAAGAAGTTACTTTACTGGTGGCCCTGAAGAAGGTTTCTATCAAGCAACGGCAAGTGTGCGTAGCGATGTAACTAAAGAAGCGTTAGTTGAGTTTATTAAAGAGATTAGCGCCTTCCAAAAAGACGGCATGACACAGAAAGAACTCGACTTTATGAAGAGCTCTATTTCACAGTCAAAAGCACTTGATTATGAAACGCCGTATCAAAAAGCAGGGTTAATGCGTAATATTCAACGCTATAATTTGGATAATAATTACAGTGAACAGCAGACTGAGATTACCAATGAAATTAGCCGTAATGAGTTGAACCAATTGGCTAAAGAGCAGTTGGATTTAGACGATATGGTTATTTTGATTGTGGGTGACCGCGCCAAAATAGAGTCTGAATTATCAACACTTGGTTATCCAATTCAAGTTTTACAGTTGTAAAAGCTTGATCTAGACCATATATCCGGGAGATGGTGTCGATTCTGTGGCATCATCTCACCGTTTATTATGTTGGCAGTTAAATAAACGCTAATTTGGTACGACTTGAAATTTAAGTTGGCTATGGCGGGTCTGACTGACATGCTATTAAAGTTAGAGTCACGTACTAGAGAGTAATATATTGAAATCTTTCAATGAATTAGTAGGCAAACTGTCGGATCCGGCAAGTCGTCAGGCGCTAAAATCAATGCAACGTGGCATTGAGCGTGAAGCGTTAAGAATTGAAAAGTCAGGTCATTTAGCCTTGGATAAACATCCACAGGCGCTGGGCTCGGCATTAACGCACTCGCGGATCACCACTGATTATAGTGAGTCATTACTAGAGTTTATTACGCCAGTTTTTGAAGATATTGATGAGCTAGTCGAAGATCTGACTTTGACCCATGCCTACAGCGTGCGCCACTTAAATGGTCAGCGTTTATGGCCTGTGAGTATGCCTTGTTATTTAGGTGACGCCGGCGATATTCCAATCGCTGATTATGGCAGTTCTAATACTGGACAAATGAAGCGACTATATCGAAAAGGCCTAACTTACCGATATGGCGCGCAGATGCAAATTATCTCTGGAGTTCACTTTAACTTTTCAGTTTCAGATCAGTTATGGGACCGACTTTATGAGCTTTCAGATACGTCGTTAACCTTAGAAGACTTTATTTCAGAGTCTTACTTTGGCCTTATCCGAAATTATCGCCGCTTAGTGTGGGTATTACCTTATTTGTTTGGTGCATCCCCAGCACTGTGTAGCACCTTCATTCAAGATCCTAAAACTAATAACTTCCCGTTTGAGGTTATTGGTAATGGTACTCTTTATTTACCTTATGCAACCTCTTTACGCATGAGTGACTTAGGTTACACCAACCAAGAGCAAGATAATTTAAACATTAGCTACAATGGCTTGCCTTGTTACTTAGAGGGCATGAAGTCAGCGATTAATATGCCGTCAGCTAACTTTGCTAAAATCGGTGTCAAAGTTGATGGCGAATATCGTCAGCTTAACGCCAATATTTTGCAAATCGAAAACGAGTTTTATTCGCCAATCCGTGCAAAACGTGTTGCTAAAGGCAATGAGAAACCGTCAGAGTCTTTAGCTCGAGCTGGTGTTGAATATATCGAAGTACGCGCATTAGACGTTAACCCTTACAGCTCTGTGGGTATTGAAAAGTCACAAATTCGTTTCTTAGATTTGTTCCTACTTAACTGTTTATTACAGCCGTCTAAAGCGACTGATGCAGCAGAAGAAGCTGAGATTTCTGCCAACCTAAACTCGGTAGTATTAGAAGGGCGTAAGCCGGGATTAATGCTAACGCGTTCAGGTGAAGATATTAGCCTAAGTAGTTGGTTAGAGTCGTTATTTGACAATTTAAAAGATATCGCAAAACTCCTTGATGACGAGCAAGATGATTATCAAGTTGCTTTAGCTAAGTGGCATAAAGCCGTGGATAATCCAGATGCAACCCTATCAGGCCAAATCATAAAAGGTTTGAAAGAAGATCAAATGGACCACAGTGACTGGGTGTTACAACTTGCTGAAGATTATCATCAACAGCTAAAAGCGTATCCGCTATCAGATGCCATGACTGCTCGCTACGAGCAAGATGCCAAAGCATCACTCGCCAAACAAGCGGCTATTGAAGCAGAACCTAGTGTCAGTTTCGATGAATTCTTAGCTGATTACTTCAAGGCGTAATAGCGTGATTAAAAGCGCTATATCAGCACTAAGCTTGTCTGTATTGGCAGTACTGGTATCTGGTTGTGCATCACAACCAGATACCAGTAATCAATGCGGCATAGTTGCGACGTATATGGAGCCAGATCCTGAAGCTAATATTTATCGAGCGGTGGTAACTCACCTAGATGGTAAACCTGTTATTTCTCAGCCTAATTATCGCCTCAACCCAGGTAAGCATACGTTTATTCTCGCCGAGCTAATTGACGCGCCTAGCCTGAAAGTTAAGCTGTCAGCACGAACACCAAAAGAGTTGACCATCTCTGTTGAACATAATGAGCGCTATCATATTGGTGCTAAGTTTAACGTAGATAAGGTCTATCGTGGTGATGATAGTGGTTTTTGGCAACCAGAAGTTTGGCTACAAGAGTCCTATGAGTGTGAGTTTCCTGCACCGCTTTAATCTACGACTGGTATCGATTTCCCCTTCTTGATTTGTAACACAATTTACTCAAACCTCAATTGCATGTTTTGCTTATCAATGTGACACTACGACTTTGCTTTTACTGTCTGTTGGTATCCTTATTTTATGAAATGGCCTGCATTATTTGCGACTGTTGTTTTAGCAACCCTGTTAACAGGGTGTGCCACTCCTCCTCCGAAAGATCCTGAGAATCTTTGTTCGATATATACTGAAAACAGATCTTGGTATAGCGCCGCTAAAAACACTCGTGAAAAGTGGGGCGTACCTGTGCATGTGCCGTTGGCAATGATGTACCAAGAAAGCTCCTTTAAACATAATGCAGCCCCGCCAATGGAATATTTTTTAGGTTTTATCCCTATTGGTCGAGCCAGCGATGCCTATGGTTATGCGCAAGCAAAAACAATGACATGGGATGATTACGTAAAAGAAACCGGTAACTCTTGGTCTAGCCGCAGTAACTTTGACGATGCGATGGACTTTATGGGCTGGTTTATTTACAAGACCCATAAAATAAACGGTGTGTCGAAATGGGATGCTCGTAACCAATATTTAAATTATCACGAAGGCTGGGGCGGATATAAGCGTAAGACCTATAATCAAAAAGCTTGGTTGATTAAAGTTGCTGCTAGGGTCGATGCTCGCTCTAAACGGTATGCTGCGCAATATAGGCAATGCCAAGAAGATCTTGATTCATCATGGTTATGGCGTTTATTTTTCGGTTAAGCGAATAAGTTGTCACTCAGTTATTAATGAGCCTCTGCAGTGCAGAGGCTTTTTTATTTAGATCTCCTCCAGCAAGATAGTGATGAGATTGGTAATGTACTTGAAGTGATAAAAGGGATTGCTAAGCAAACTAACTTATTAGCATTAAATACGGCTATTGAGGCGGCTCGTGTCGGTGAGCAAGTGCTTACCGGGAATGGCTTTTTGAACTCAAGAGTCGACTGTTGAGAGCCAAAGTATTGTTGATGAGTTATCAAGATAAAACCAGCAGTAAAATAGCGACTATTACAGCAAGCCAAAAAAGTTTATTACAATGCGAAAGCATCACTGCTGCATTTATTCAAATCGACGCAGTGTTAAACTAATTGGATAGGCTTGCTGGGGAGATCCGTTTCAGTATTGAACGACAAAAACACGCGACCTCTACCATAATAGATAAAGTGGGCGAAATTGAACGGTTAAGCCACGAAATGCACGCCAGCTAAAAAGTACTTCACAGCAAGCTCAACAACAAAAACATACTTCTATAATGCTCGATAAAGCTCTTAGAGGTATTTGCGTGTAATCTTTTAGCTTAGGTTGATGATTGCTTGAGCCGCTTGTTGCGATACATAATGTCATCGGCTGTTTTAAAACTTGCTGCTAAATTGCCTTGGAACTTAGCAATACCATAACTAAAGCTTATGCTTTGGCTAAGGTTACCACTAGTATGGGGAGAGAGACCAGATTGCTGCTCGGTTAATGCTTGTTGCATTAACGTTAAGTCAGCTTCAACTTTTTCCAAAGGGCCGTGACAAAGCACGATAAACTCATCTCCACCATAGCGCGCAACCAGATACTGTTTATGCCAATGCTGCTTTAGTATATTGGCAAAATGTTGTAGTGCTTTATCTCCTGCAAGGTGGCCACCTGTATCATTAATCATTTTGAGGTTATCGAGATCTAGAATCACTAAATAGCTGCCAAAGTGCTGCTTAATTTTCCAGTCTTTTACACCTTGTTCAAAGCGTTGTCGGTTGTACAGTTGAGTTAAGCTATCAAAATTAGCTAATAAGTTAATCTGGCGGGTCTTTTGATATAGGGCAATGGCATTTGCTGCTTCATGAGTCAAAATCGCGACGAGGTTTCTATCGTAGTGGTTAAAGGCTTTTGGCCTAGCACTATCTAGGTTGAGCATGCCATATAAGTTGCCATCAATATGTATCGGGCTAGAAAGAGTTGACCGAATAGGCGCTTGCGGTGCGGTGAGTAATACATTTTGTTCTTCAGCAGATAAAGTACTGTGGGCATTGATATTTGCCATATCATCGATCACCACCACTCTATCGCATTTACCTTTTGTCAGTTTGTACTCAAAAGATTGGCTTAGATTAAACTGCACGCTGCGAAGTTTGTTGATATCAATGCCTATAGTTGACTCAAACTGTAACGCGCCATCGTTAGGGTCAACCTTAATAATTGAACCCATTTCTGCACCATCGATACTACTAACCGCTTTTTTTAATAGAGCGTTGAGAAAGGCGCGCTCATCATGATATTGATTAGCAATGTTGACCAGTTCAAAGGTTGTATCGTTTACATGAATAACCTGTTGTAGGTGCTCCCAAAGGCGATTTAGCCGACCTTGGTGAAAGTAATAACTCAAGCTATAACCTAGTAAATAAATGACGGCGACTAAAATTAGGTTGGCAATAGAGTTTGCGCTATGGGTAATGCCAATGAAAATACCCCAACCAATAAGTAAAAGCAGCATGGGGGTACCTAAGAGGGCTAGGTGGGTTTTTAAATCAACAGAATCAATTTTCTTTTTCTTCAAGCTATCTTTAATAGGTGCCATGAATATCCTTATTCGTAAAACTACCGTGATATAAAGTGTTTGCTGATTGAAAGAGTGTTCGTCATAGCGACTCCTGTATTTATTGCTTATGTTTCTCATCATATGTAAAAAAATCATGACTGACAAAGGTGATTGAGCTTTAAGCCCGCCATCGTCGCCATTTTGGCTGAGTAAACATTACTACCACCTAAATGAGAGCATTATTTACTGCTGAAAAAGCAAACCTTCACACAATAAATATAGCAAAATTAACCAGTAAAGATATTTATCAACTATTTTGCAGCTTTGTTATACATATGTATGAATAAGTTATTTGCAGTTATTTCAAACCTTAGGGATAATTGCGCGGCAGGCTTGGGGGAAGCCTGTTTACTAAGTGCGCTAAATTTCATTATAATGCGCGCAAATATAATAATGTACCGCCCTACTCAAGGACTTAAAATGAGCAAACCATTTGTTGCAGTATTAATGGGATCTGATTCAGATCTGCCTACAATGCAAGCCACCCTCGATGTGCTTAAAACTTTCGAAATCAACTTTGAAGCAAAAGTAACTTCAGCGCACCGTACGCCTGCAGCTACGCATGCATACGTAACTGATGCTGAAGCGCGTGGTTGTAAAGTCTTTATTTGTGCTGCAGGTCTTGCTGCGCACTTAGCTGGTGCTGTTGCGGGTATTACAACTCGTCCAGTTATCGGTGTTCCAGTTGATTGTGGTCCACTACAAGGCCATGATGCATTGCTATCTACAGTGATGATGCCAGGTGGCGTTCCTGTTGCAACCGTTGCTATCGGCAGCGCTGGTGCTAAAAACGCAGGTTATCTAGCAGCTCAAATGCTTGCTGTAGGTGATGATGCTCTAGCTGTAGCAGTTAAAGAAGAGCGTGCTAAGTCAGCTGAAGCTGTTCAAGCTAAAGACGCTGCACTACAAGCTAAATTAGCTTAAGTTTTCAGGTCAATATCTAAATTCGCCTGTTAACAATGAAATGCCGCTAAGAGTAACGCTCTAGCGGCATTTTTTATATTCAGCTTTGCCCGATATCAGTTATTGGCTATTTTCTCTAACGTCTTTCCACGCTAGACAAATCTCAAGCACCCATGCAGACTTAAGCGGTTATTATTTTTAGCTAAGGAAGATGCGGTGGAGCAATCTTTGTCATTAGATAACCCCTCGAGTGAAGTGGACTCAGACCAAGCGTTAATGTTGCAATATGCAGCGGGAAATGCTCGAGCATTTGAGCTGCTTTATGTAAAGCATAAAGGCCCATTATATCGCTATTTTGTCAGACAAATTAACGATCTGCAGTTAGCGGAAGATTTGTATCAAGAAACTTGGAGCCGAGTAATTAAGGCTGCGAGTCAGTATGAAACCAGTGCAAAGTTTACCACTTGGCTCTACCGAATAGCCCATAACTTAGTGATTGACCATGTCCGCGCACTAAAGCCTGTCAATAACTTCACCGAAGTGTTTGAACCCGAACAAGATCATGAGGCGCAATTAGGTTGTGATGACGCTAATCTTGAGGCACAAATGCTCGATAGCCAAAAAGCTCATTTATTAAAAGGCTGTGTAGCCAATCTACCTCAGGTACAAAAAGAGGCATTTTTACTCAATGTTGAAATGGGCTTTACTGCGGCGATTATTGCCGATATTGCTGGAGCAACATTAGAGGCAACTAAAAGCCGCATTCGTTATGCTTATAAAGGATTAAAAGAGTGCGTGGATTTAAAGTGGCAAGGAGCGAATCATGACTGATAAAGAGCAAGCTACAATAGAAGCTGAGATCCAGTCTATGTATCGAAAAAGTGCCACAGAGCAACCATCTTCAACTCTAGATAGCGATATCATCGCTCAGGCTCGCGCGCATGTCTCGCATTCAAATAGTGGTCAAACTAGCCAATCTTTCTGGCGCCAATATCGATGGCCATTGTCATCGGCTGCTTCGGTATTGGTTGTCGTCACGTTATTTATGATTAACCCAGCGATACAAAATAGCGCTGATTCACCACAAGGCGAGCCAATGATGATGTCGGCTCCACAAGTGGCGACACCAGAGCCGCAGATGATGCGTTCGATGCAAGATAGCGCACCTGCAGCCAAGGCGGTTGATGCATCTAAATCAATTAACGATAGTAAAATTGACCAGCAAGGCTCTGTTAATCAAGCTATTGCTAATCAGCTTGATGCAGTAACGCAATTATTAAAATCCAAGCAGCTTAGCCAAGCTGATGAGCTATTACAGCAGGTTCCTAAGCAGTGGCCGTCAGTACTTGAAGACAATCATCCACTTAATGCTCGTTACCATCGTTTGCAGAAAGCGATTATGGCTGACCATTGAAGATAAGAATTGTGCTAAAAATATAGAATAATGAAAGTAAAAGCCTGCATTTGCAGGCTTTTTATTTAAGAGACGGTAACCTTAAAGTGATTTAAACCAGTCCCAAATTCCCAAAGATGAATCTTCAAAAAGGTCGATCCCCAAAGCTGATTTGAGTAAGTAAAGTAACAAAAGTCCCAGCAGTAAGGAGATTAGTACAAACCCAACAACGCATAGGGTAAACAAGGCTAAAGTCAGCTGTTTTTCTTTACGGCTATATGCACGCTTATTGCGGCCAATAAGCACAACATAGAAAAACCGCCAACCAATAAATGGAATATAAAAGCTGCCTCGATTATCGATAAAGTGTCGTTGCCATTTATTGTTAATGAGCGCTAAGCGCATGTATACCAGCTGTGGCTCAGAAAAACTGTTTGCACAATGTTTTGGCATATTACCCAAGGCGTTATTGACTCGGGTGTCATCCCTTAATGAGGGGCGTGGGTAGTCTGTTTGCATAGGTACCTCGAACAGCCACTTAGTTCAAATAAAAAAGGGTTCTGTTTATTACTTTACGCCAAAATGAGTTTAGGTTTTGAACGCTTATTTTTGTTAGCAAGCATTCTTTGTTATGCGTAAACAAGTATTTGCATATATTTATAGTTAGCTTAGTTGAGATTTTATCAATAGCGCTGCTTGTTTAAGTATTTAATACTTTTATATGGGAGGTTGCTAAAGTTTGAAGCTCAATCTACGAGGGTTAAAAAGTAAACTAAGTGATAATGGTTAATTTTAACTAAGCTCATCGATGAAAAATTGCAGCAAGTTTGGCATAGATTCGAACTTGTGGCAGCGTTAGTTAACTTGTGACTTATTGTTATTGTGACAACACATTTGCTAATACATATTTGCAGATATTTTGCTGATGCATGGGTAAAAGTTTGCTACCTTGTTGGGCTGAAAGAATTCGTCCGAATAATAACAATAGGATTACTAGCTTAGATGAAAATTCGTCACTCACTCGCATGCTGCATGCTTGCCCTAGGTACGTTAACCCTTCCGCCTTCTTTTGCGTCTGAATCAACGGTGAAATCGGGTTATTTTCGAGCTCCTGCGCTGAATCAACAAACATTGGTTTTTACTGCAGAGGGCGACCTTTGGACACAATCTTTGTCAGACTCTCAAGCTAGGCGCTTAACCAGTTTACCGGCAGAAGAGCTTGGCGCAACCATCTCAAAAGACGGTCAGTTTGTGGCATACGTTGCCAATTATGAAGGCTCGTCAGAAGTTTACGTTATTCCAATTAATGGCGGGCAAGCTAAGCGCGTAAGTTTTGAAAACAGCCGCGTGCGAGTACAAGGCTGGACGGCTGATGGAAAAGTTTTATATGCCACAGATAATGCATTTGGTCCGGCGAACTACTGGGTATTAAGAACCGTCGATCCACAAACCTTGCTCACAGAAGACTTGCCTTTGGCCGATGCCATTGAAGGGGCTATTGATGATAAAGGTGAATATGTTTACTTCACCCGCTTTGGCCTCCAAACAACAGGCGATAACGCTAAAGTATATCGTGGTGGCGCTAAAGGTGAGCTGTGGAAATTTAAGCTTGGCAGCAAACAAGAAGCGACGTTGTTAACGGCTGCTCATCAAGGCTCTGTCAGACAACCTATGTTATGGGACTCTCGCCTTTATTTTGTTAGCGATAGCGATGGCAATGACAACATTTGGTCAATGGCGACCGACGGCAGCGATCTTAAGCAGCATACTCAATATAACGAATGGCAAGTGCGTAATGCACGACTCGACCAAGGTCGCATCGTGTTTCAGCAGGGCGCCGATATTAAGTTGTTTGATATAGCAACTAACCAAGACCAAACCGTTGAGATTGATTTAACATCAGACTTTGCCCAAAAGCGTGAGCACTGGGTGAAAGCACCAATGAAATACGCAACAGCCACTAACTTATCGCCTCAGGCTGACAAAGTGGTGATCACCGCCCGCAGCCATGTGGCAATTGCTGGCACCGATGGTCAACGTTTAGTGGAAATATCTTTGCCGGGTCAAAACCGCGTACGTAACGCAGTGATGAGCCAAGATGGCACTTGGGTATACGGCATTAGTGATGCAACGGGCGAGCAAGAAGTGTGGCGTTTTGCGGCAGATGGCAGCGATAACGCCAAGCAGCTAACTAAAGATGGCAAAACTCTAAGACTCGATCTGCACTTGTCACCTGATGGACGCTACCTTGCCCATGACGATTATGACGGCAATGTATGGTTGTTAGATTTAAAGAAAGGCAGTAATAAAAAAATTATTACTCAAGGCGAGGGGCTGGGTCCATATGCCGATATCGTTTGGTCTGGTGACAGTCAATTTATTGCATTAACCAAAGCGGAAATGGGTAAAGCGCGCCCGCAAATCGTGTTGTATTCATTAGACGATAATCGCGCTGAATCACTGACTAGCGATAAATACGAGTCATTTTCGCCAAGCTTTAGCGCCGATGGCGACTGGCTGTATTTCTTATCAAATCGTCAGTTTGTGTCTACGCCGACTTCACCTTGGGGAGACAGAAACCTAGGGCCAATGTTTGATAAGCGCACCCAAGTGTTTGCGATAGCCTTGAATGAAGACGCGCGTTTTGCCTTTCAAAAGCCAAATGAGTTGCTATCAAAACCTGCAAAAGCGGATGATGACGAGATTGAAACCGAAGTCGATTGGAAAGGTTTAGCCAATCGTTTATGGCAAGTGCCAGTGGCTGCAGGTAACTACAGCTCACTGCAAATGGCAGACGATAAATTTTATCTACTTGATACAACAACTAGCGGTAAATCTAGCTTGAAAGTGGTTAAGTTTGATCCGTTAAGCCCTAAAGTTGACACCTTTGCTAAAGATGTTGGCGAGTATCAATTGTCTCAAGACTCAAGCAAGTTATTTATTCGTAAGCAGTCTAAGCAAGGCAGTGAAATGCTGATTGTTGATGCAGGCGATAAACTGCCAAAAGAGCTGACTAACGCCAATGTAAAAACCAATCTATGGCAACTGGCGATTGAGCCTGCGAGCGAGTGGCAACAGATGTTTGAAGACGCTTGGTTAATGCACCGCGATTCTTTTTATGACAAGAGTATGCGTGGACTTGATTGGCAGGCAACCAAAGCTAAATACCAACCGTTAGTCGACAGACTAACCGACCGTCATGAATTGAATGATCTGTTTACACAGATGATGGGTGAGCTAGATTCTTTGCATTCGCAGGTGCGCGGTGGTGATGCACCAAAAGATGCCGATAAAGCAAAATCAGCCAGTCTTGGTGCGCGTCTCGAGCAGACTAAGACGGGGGTGGTCATTGAGCATATTTATCAAGGCGATCCTGAGTTACCAGCACAAGCTGCGCCACTGGCGCAAATGGGCGTTAATGCCAAAGTCGGTGATGTGATTGTCTCGATTAACGCTAAGCCGCTCAATAATATGGCCGATGTGACTAAGCTGCTGCGTAACCAAGCGGGCAAGCAAGTATTACTTACTCTTAAGCGCGGCAGTAAAACTCATCAAACAATTGTAGAGCCAGTAAGCCCATCTAAAAATGCCAAGTTGAGATACACAGACTGGGTGCAACATAACAGCGCCAAAGTGTCCAAAGACAGCAATGGTAAGTTTGGCTACTTGCACTTATATGCCATGGGTAGCGGTGATATCTCAAGCTTTGCGCGAGAGTTTTACGCTAACGTCAATAAAGACGGGTTAGTTATCGATGTGCGCCGTAACCGTGGCGGTAATATTGATAGCTGGATCATTGAAAAGTTACTGCGCAGGACTTGGGCATTTTGGGCGCCAACCCATGGCACACCATCAGGCAATATGCAGCAAACCTTTAACGGTCAGTTAGTTGTTCTGACCGATCAGCTAACCTACTCTGACGGCGAAACCTTCTCTGCAGGCGTTAAGGCGTTGGGTATTGCGCCATTGATTGGTAAGCAAACAGCAGGCGCAGGTGTGTGGTTATCTGGGCGTAACTCATTAACAGATAAAGGCATGGCACGTGTAGCTGAGTATCCACAATATGCAATGGACGGTAGCTGGATTATTGAAGGCCGCGGTGTTAGCCCTGATATTGAGGTCGACAACCTACCATACGCAACATTTAGCGGCACAGATGCGCAATTAGATAAAGCAGTTAGTTATCTAAAAGAGGCGCTTAAACAGCAACCTGCCACTAAGCTAGTACCTAAACCTATGCCAGTAAAAGGCATGGCCGAAGATGTGCATAAGGCATTCTGATAAACCGCTAGTTAGTTAACTGTGTAAGATGGCGTTATGAGCCTTGGATAATGGCCTATAACGTCTATCTTTATCCCTCCTTTGCTTAGTAACCTTCTTTATTCCTTTAGCAAGCGCAGTGCTCAATCTCGATCGACTACATGTGGGATCTTGCTTACGCGATTTTGTTGAATTTATTTTACAAAAATATTGAATATTTATAGTTATAGACACTAAACTGGATAAAAAATAATGTGAGTAATCAAGCGTTAATTCATACTAATCTAAAGAATTTATTGCTTAATTATTTAATACGCCATTCACGCAGAGCTTTTATTGCAGCTTGCCAGTCGGTTACCAAAGGGATGAGTATGACTGAAGAAAAAACAGCGATCGCAAATGATGAAGTGAGTACTAGCGATAACGCGCCGCAAGAGAGCCCAAGTAAAAATAACAAAATACGTAAAGCGACCAATATTATTTTAATCGTCGTAAGTTTTTTATTTGTATTCCACCTTATTGCCGACCGCTTTATTCCCTCTACCGATTTAGGTCGAATTCGTGGCTATGTAGTGCCTATTAGCCCGCAAGTCTCAGGTGAGATTGTCGATATTTTAGTTGAGCCAAACACCTTGATTAGACAAGGTGATGTGCTGGCAAAAATTAATCCACAAGATTATGAAATTGCTCTGAATCAAGCCGAACAGTCCCTTAAAAAAGCAGGCCAAAACGTGGGCGCGCAAACCGCTAACGTAGCTGCGGCGCAAGCAAAGGTGACTAACGCGCAAGCCAATCTTAAGAATGCCCAAGTACAGTCTAAACGTATCTTTGCCATGGTTGATAGAGCGGTGATGTCGCAGGCCGATGCGGATAATGCTAGGGCTGAGTTAACGAAGGCTGAAGCTGGCGTTGCTGCGGCTAAAGCCGATCTGGCGAAAGCAGAGGAGCGCCTTGGTGCAGAAGGTGAAAATAATACTAACGTTAAATCAGCATTATTGAGCCTTGAAAAAGCCCAGTTAGATTTAGCACGGACCTCGATTACAGCGCCGACTGATGGCGTTGCGTCAAACTTCAGATTAAAAGAGGGGATTTACGCCAGTGCGGGTCAGCCGGTGATGACGTTTATCTCATCGGAAGATGTATGGATTGAAGCTTACTTTAGAGAAAATAGCTTAGGCAATATGCAGCCTGGCGATAAAGTTGAGTTTGCACTTGATTACGCGCCCGGAGAGGTCTTTCAAGCGACGGTTGGTAGCATTGATTACGGTATCGACTGGGGGCAAAGCGAGCAAACAGGTAAGCTTGCACAGGTATCTGGTCAAACAGGCTGGCTGCGCCAATCTCAGCGTTTTCCTGTCACTATCGTGTTGCCTGCAGATGAAGCTGTGGGGCTAAGACGTGTTGGTGGCCAAGCCGATGTGATTGTTTATACCAGCGACAGTAGCATCATTAATCTATTTGGTAAGTTTTGGATCCGCCTTGTGAGCTGGTTCTCTTATGTCAGATAGTCGCAGTGCTTCAATAAATACAAGGATGGCCTCTGAAGAGGCCATCTATACCAGACGCGTTCTACGTTTTACTTTAGGTATTGGTTTAGCGGTTGCGATATCAGCTATTTGGGCGTGGCCACTGGCGTTTATCGTGCCGGTTTTTGTGGCTAAGTTTTTAGTTGATAGGCAAGAGCCAACCGTGCAAACCGTGTACGAGCTGCTTATCTCGATGATTTGTACTATAGGTCTGGCGTGGATAGTGAGTTTCGGACCAACCCAATACCCTATGGTGTTATTGCCACTAATCGCGATGATGATGCTTTGGGGTTATTACCTATTTAGCGATCCTAGGTGGAACTTCTTTGCGACCATATTCATTGTCGCAACCTTACTTTTACCTTATATGAGTTTATTGCAGCCGGGAGCTGCGATATTAGTTGGAGTAGGGTTAAGTTTTTCGGGTGTGGTTGCGGTGTCTATTTTTGCCTTGCTGCATGCATTGCTACCGGATTTATCGCCCAATAGAGAGCAACTAGCGAGTGCTGCGCAAAGTCATGATGAGCGAACTCATGAAGCGTTTAGGGCGTTGATTATTGCATTCCCAGTTATTTGCTTCTTTTACTTCCTGGAAATATCTGGCGCGCTGCTAACCATGATTTTTATTGCCATTTTGTCGTTGCAGGCTGCGGGCGCAAAAAGCATTAAGGTCAGTCTGTTTTTATTGATCACCAATGGTATTGGCGGTGCATTAGCGATTGTGTTTTACAACATGCTTACCATAGTACCCGAACTGCCTTTTTATATTGGTATGTCAATGCTCGCAGCCTTGTTGTTTGGGCAAAAAATATATGCCAATCCAGAAAAAGCGCCGCTTTACGCTGGTATTTTATCAGCATTACTGGTTGTGGTTGGCTCAACGGCATCTTCGACCGATAAAGATGTTGCAGTGAATTTCTATTTAAGGATCTTACAGCTGTTTTTGGTTGGGGTTTATATGATTTTCGCATCCTTCTATTTAGAATCTCGTGATTGGAAGTTTTTAAAGAAAAGAAATAGCCTTTAGCTGCAGACTTTAAGCGCTCGTATTGAGTTGCTCTTGTGATGCAATAAACACATTCGAACAAAAGTGATAGTGATAAAGCTTGTATCAAGCAGCCGTTAAGCTTTGAGGTGATATATAACTGAATCAATAGCTTGATTCTTGTGCTATACGTTAAATAGTTCAACTAGCTACATCTTGAGTGCCAATGCTCCTCATTATTTTTGTTAAGGATTAATCCATGTTTCAACTGAACTCTCTTAAACTTGCGGCAATTGCTATTCCTGTATTTCTCGTGGGTTGTGCAACCGGTGATACACCTGAAGCCAAAAAAATGCATGCCCGGGAAGAAACTCAATCTGCGTTGCAAGAGATTTATAGTGAACACTCCGGGGCCAAATCGGCTGTAGCTAACTCAGTTGGCTATGTCGTCTGTACAGGCAGTAACAGTTACCTGTTTGCCTTATCTACCGGTGGTGGAGTATGTGTGTTACACGAAGGAGGGAGTCGTTCTTATTATCGTTTTGCTACTGGTGGTGTCGGTGCAGGTATTGGTTGGAAGCAAGTAGCTTTTGTACAAGCGTTTAGTGAACGTGCAGCGCTGACGCGATTTAAAGAGTCTGGCTATGAAGGACAAGCGCAGGCAGAAGCAAGCGCCGAGTATGAGGGCAGTGGTGAGCAAGCGTCCGCGAACCAGTCGGTAGATGTATCTGGCGTGAAAACTTACCAAGTAAACTTAATGGGCGCTGCTGCGCAAGCCACGGTACAAGGTTATAAGTATTGGGAAACTGACTTTACAGATGACTTTATCGAAAATGATGCAGAGTAAATTTTAAACGCTCAAATTAATAAAAAAGCTAGGCATAAGGCCTAGCTTTTTTATTGGGCTATTTCAAAGTTAATATTTGATTTCAAAAGCTGTTTCGTTACTTAAACTATTAGCGATAAAGCAGTTGTTATGAGACTTTTCATGCATTTTCTTGAGCACATCTTCATTAACTACAGTCGCAAACTCAACATGGGGTTTTAATACAATTTTACTGATAAATATTTGTCCCTTAGAGTTTTTGCCTAGTTCAGCATAAGCATTATCTTGGTAACTTAATATGGGGAGTCGTTTAAGATGGGCGATAGTGAGAAAAGTCAGCATGTGGCAGCTTGCTAATGCAGCGAGTAAACTTTCTTCTGGGTTAACTTTATCATCTGAACCCTTGTATTCAGGCGCAGATGAACCCTGAATTTGTTGGCCGCTGCCGAAAGTAATTTGATGATCTCGGCAAAAGTTTTGTAGTTCTGTTACTGGTTTATCAGTAGGGGACCAACTGAGGTTGATATTAAAGCTCATATTTTGCTAACTCTTATTATTAGGTAATCACAATTAGTACAACATTACTGTTCATTTTTAATCGATTCAGAGTTGCTTTACCAGTCAATTTAGTGAGTTATTATTTTACTAAATTAGAGAATTAGCTTAATACGTTCTATAAAACAACCTTGCTTTTTCAGCGTTGCTGGAGACAAGAGTTAGCTTTGTTCATTCAAGTTCTGGCTGGTGCTGGCGTAGGTTTGCATGGTAGCAATTTGTTGTTGCTGAGCTTTAGCGTTCACAGTTGCTGCGCGGGCGTCATCATTATTAACCAAGTAATGGGCGGTCATTGGCGATACTCCTGAATTATTACCTGTGACGACATTAGCCATATCAGCATAGATTTGGTATTGCATCTTAGCCTTTTTATATTCGATGTAGACCTCTGCTTTTTCGCCTTCATTTGGCAGGTTAGGTCTGTTAGCGAGGACTTGAGCATCATTTTTGTTAGTTGCAGATAGTTTTATTGATTCTTCGCTTAAGCTCACGGTGTCTTGATTGTTTATTGCAGGCTGAGTCTGCCGACTTGAGCTTGAGTGTTTAGTTGAATCGATAGTCTGAATTGTTGCAGATGCGCCACTTTGTGTAAGCATATTTCTGGCAGGAGCTTTATTGGTATTCGCTGAGCTATCATTATTTTGAGTGGGAGTATGATTAACTGAAGCGCTAGGGGAGGCTGTAAGCATGGGATCTCAGTATGGTAAGTTATTCTTGGTAGCGTCAATACTAAAACCTCTAAACTGTACCTAAGCTGAACTAAGATAAGAACTTGGCCTTGTTGGGTTTTTTCTCACTAAAATTGAGAGTAGTAATAGGTTTGTGTACGGGCCTATTATTTTTAGCCTGCAAAGTCTCATGATACAAAAAGCCTTTTGCATGACTGCAAAAGGCTTAGTGCATAGTGAATATTAACCAGCTAACAGTTCTGCAGTTAGTTAATAGCGATTAATACTGAGCTAAAAACTGTACTTGCAGCCATTGAGTGAGGCAAAAATTTGGCTCTATAGCTGAGCATTAAAATGACTAACAGACCCGCAAAAGACAATAAACCAAAGAACAAAATACTGCCGTAGGCAAAGCCTTGGTCTGTAATGCATCCCCAGTAAGTAGTGCTAATGCCAACCCAGCCAGCAATGTAAAGTAACCTAGCTTGTAAAGGACTCGGTGCTTTGCCAAATGCATCTCGATAATGAGAAAACATCGCTAACGCGAGCAGTCCAAATGCGAGATAGCTAAACCCCAAAAGACTTAATATCACGGTTTATACTCCCTCTTTTACTGCAGTTTCATTATGAGCTCTGCGTTTAGGTGTCACATTCTTGGTTATGACAGTGCTTTTACTAACTAGTTTCACTCGGGCAAAAAACAATGCAAACCCCATTATCACAGCCATTAAGTCAAAGCCAACTAATGGCCATTGTTGCATGGCTATGTTACCGAATAGGTGGCTGTTTGATGTGAACGCATTTAATACTGGGATAGCGATTAATAAGCTTCCTGTAACTGCTAGTGCGATTCTCCAAGCATTGCGAGAACGATTAATACAAGCGAGTAATCCCATGGCTGCTAAGGCGATGAAGAAGCAATTGACCTCCCATTGAGCACGGTTAAGCATCTCAGTAGGAAGTAGTCTATTAGCATAGAAAAATGCTGCTGTAGCGAAAGGAAGACCGACAATGAAGGTTAGGTTTAAACCTTCGACTAAACGTAAGCCAAAGCTTGCTTTCGCGCCTTGTTGAATTTGTTTTTGCTGCTTTTGGCGAATTTTAACAGCCCAAAGTAATGTCCCTGTCGTGATCATTGCGCAGCCTAAAAAACCGCTGATAAAGAACAATGCACGTAGCAAAGGCTCTGCAAAACGGCCAGTATGCAGCGCAATTAATGTATCGTAAGTATCTTGTGCACCAGAGTCAGGTTCAATTCCATGGTTAGTTAGCTCGCCGGTAGTGCCGTTAAATACTACAGCAATTCTTCTATCGGTTACCGTTTCGCCAGTATCTCGATAAAAGTTAACTTGGCTATTTTTATCACTTGGATTGTTAATCACGACTTGCTTAATCGTCGAATCTTTAAATATACGTTCAACGTCAGGAAGTAACAGACTTAGTGCCACTGTTTGAGCTTCAATGCCTACTGGTTGAACTTGTACTCGACTTGGACTTAACTCCTTTCTAAAGGATTTAAAGTCGCCGTCATAGGCAGTCATAACTCCCCAAGGCATATACATCATCATTAATGTAATCAATCCTGTATAGGTGATCATCAAATGGTAAGGTAATGCTAGCACCGAGCTGACGTTATGGGCGTCTAACCACGAACGGCTGCCTTTGTTGCGACGAAAGCTAAAGAAGTCTTTAAAGATTCTTTTGTGAATAACAATGCCACTGATCAGTGCGACCAACATAAACATGGTACAAAAACCAACTATCCAGCGTGCTATTTTGGCCGGCATGTAGTGCAGATCAAAATGCAGACGGTAGAAAAAGTGGCCACCTTTTGACTCCCGCACATTGGTTATTAATGTATCGCCTTCAATTGGAGCGATATGTTCTTCAAACTTACCGCGGCGTTGCCCTTCTTCTGGCTGTGTTTGCCAGCCGTAGCTCATATAAGGTTTGCGGTCAGTAGGAAAGTTAATTCGCCAATCACGAGCGTCTGGAGCTTGTGCAGATAAGTAGTTTTGAGCCCGAGTTAATTCACTAGCGACATTAATGTTTTCATACTGCTGAATAACATTTTTGTGCAGTTCAGGCTTGCTCCAAAGCGTCATTTCATAGCGGTAATAACTTAATGTACCAGCAAAAAACACTAATAATAGTACCCAACAAACAAGTAAACCTACCCACGTATGCAGCCAAGTCATGCTGCGAAAAAAAGAGTCTTTCATTATTTAACCTATGATCAAAATGAGTAGGTAGAACAAACCACTGAGGCAGAGCAGGTCGGTGAGTGCACGCCATTGGTTTTTTACGCTAAACGCCCAAATTCCGGCACCGGCATAAGCTGAAAATGACAGCATCATTGCCGTCAATGTGCTATCAACGGGCGAGAGAGGCAATACCATTGCCAACAAGGCAGATAAAGTTGCTGCAACTAGATACCCTGCAAAGATGGCTGACAGTGCTCTTATTGCAACGTCGCACTTATCGGTATTGAGTGAGAGGAGTATTTTTGTTTTTGTTGTTTGCACTTCGATAAGCACCTAAGAGATCAGCATTTGGAAAGAAAATATGATTGACGGTATTCTACATTAATTTATTTAACTGATAACTGTTTTCATTCGTATTTAATGGTAAATGTACTAGACTTGGGAGTTAGATCTCAATTGAATGCGGCTTAGTGTTGCTGGAGTTCACTTGAATTTAGGCGGTTTTTTTCAGTTTTTTACGCATTCGCTGTAAAATATTTAATCAGTAAGTGTCTGATGTGTGACGAACGTTGGAGTTTGTTTATATTTTTTAGGTAAAGCGTAATAAAAATCAAGCTAAAGCGGTTTTTTTTGTCTAAATTAGTAGAGGGCTGATTAGGCCTTATATAACCGTATGCTAATCAACTACACTAATGAAGGAGCGCCGTTCTGCTGGTGTTTTAACCACACCAAGATGGTTGCTTGAATAAAATTATTAAATAACAAAAACTGTTTTTACCCGATACACACTGGGCTACAGCAACGAGTTGACTATTTTACCAACAAGCTTTAGATAAATTATTTTTAACAAAAGCTTGTAATTTAAAGCTAAAAACCCAAATGTAATAGGTGAAATCATTGTAAAAAGGAAAACCTATGAAAATAAATCTTTCTGGTCACCACGTTGATGTAACAGACGTAGTAAGACAGCATGTCCAAGAGAAGTTTTCGAAGATAGAGAGCCATTTTCCAACCCTGATCGCACTTGATATTATCATTGCTAAAGAGCACGGCGACTTCCAGGTTGAAATTAGAACGAATTATGAGGGAAGCAGTATTTCCGCTTCTGGTAATGACTCTGTTATGTACCCAGCCATTACCAGCGCAGCTAAAAAACTCGATGCGGCACTAAAGCATCGTAAAGGACAACTGAAGGCTGATTTGCATTCTAAGCCAGTTGTGACGACACCAGAAATTGCACATGAGAAAGTGCAAGAGATGAATTTGGTATAAAGTAATTAGCCAGCCTTTGTTAAACGAATAGTTTAACGGTTGATAGATTAAAGCCCCGATAACGTTAAACGTTTTCGGGGCTTTTTATTTACGCTTCGTCGTTTTCTGATTGAGAAAATTCAGTGTGGTTATTCTTTGGTGGCGGCGTCCAACCACGTTCCATTTTAGAAAAGCTACGATAACGTTCATCTTTCATCGCAGCACTTAAGGTTTCTTCTAATTGAATAAACATATCTCGGTAGTGCACTAAGTATTTGTCATCTTCTGTAACTTGTTTCCACGCATCATAAAGGGTGTCTTTGTGCGTCACCTCGGTTTCATAAAATGTTGCCCGCTGTTGTTCAGCTTTAAACGGGTGTACCCCAAGTCGAATTAACGCGTGCTTACCTAGGTTTAACGCTGAATGGAAAGTTTCACTGACCATAAAGTCTGCGCCAGCATTACGCAGACGGTATAGATGACGACGGTCAAATGCACGCGCCATCACAATCACATGCGGATGGGTATGCTTTATATATTCAACAAGTCCAACCGCGCGCTCAGGATCGTCAATGGCAATGACCAACATTTTAGCTTTATCTATGCCGGCGGTATGCAGTAAGTCGGGTTGAGTTGCATCACCATAGAAGCTCTTGGTATTAATTTTTCTTAAGTTCTCTACCTGCTGCACCTCATGATCGAGTACCACGGTTTTTACGCCGTTAGTCACTAATAGTCGGTTAACGATCTGACCAAAACGGCCAACTCCGGCAATAATGACAGTGCCTTTTTCATTAATATCATCAGGCTCACGGGTATTCTCTGTTTTTTCATAGCGCGGCAAGATGACTTTATCAAACAGGATAAATAGGCCTGGAGTTAAGAACATAGAAAGAGCGACAACTAAAGATAATAGCTGGGCTAACTCAGTTGGAATAACATGGTTTTGTACTGTGTAGCTCAGTAGTACGAAACCAAACTCACCGGCTTGGGCCAAGCTCAGTGCAAACAGCCAGCGATCGCTGCCCCTGATCTTAAAGATAAATGCCAAAACTAATAACACTAGCGCTTTAATGAGCATCACTGCAAAAGTCATTGCTAAGACTGGCGCAATGTTGGCAAACAACACCTCAAAGTTAATACCTGCACCTACAGTAATAAAAAATAACCCGAGCAATAGCCCTTTAAAGGGTTCGATATTTGACTCTAGCTCATGCCTAAATTCGCTGTTGGCTAGCACTACGCCGGCAAGGAATGTTCCTAAGGCAGGGGACAAACCAACAAGGCTCATCAGTGCGGCAATACCAATGACTAACATGAGTGCTGTGGCGGTAAATATTTCACGTAGTCCAGAGCTTGCTACATAGCGAAATAACGGCCGACTTAAAAAGTGACCGCCAACCACCACGCTGGCTATGGCTAGTAAAACTACGATGGCATAGGCCCATCCTGGAAGGCCAGCAACTAGTGACATTTCTTCATGATGCTCAGCTGCTGTTTGTGCCAAAGATTGTGCTTTCTCGACTAGCTCTGGTAATGCTAGCAACGGAATAAACGCTAACATGGGGATCACGGCAATATCTTGAAACAACAATACCGAAAAGGCGTTTTTACCGCCTTCTGTTTTTGACAAACTTTTTTCGTTAAAGGTTTGCAGCACAATAGCGGTAGAAGATAATGAAAATATCATGCCGACTGTTAGCGCGATGGTCCAGCCATAGCCAAAGCTCATGGCTATCCCCATAACCACTAATGTGGATAGGCCCACTTGTAATCCACCTAAGCCAATTAACTTATTGCGCATGTCCCACAGCATTCTGGGCTCAAGCTCTAAACCAACTAAGAACAACATCATCACCACGCCAAATTCGGCAAAATGCTGCAAGGTGTTGGTTTCGGTGCCAACTAAACCAATGATAGGGCCAATAACAACACCGGCGATAAGGTAGCCAAGAACTGAACCAAGGCCTAAGCGTTTGGCAATGGGCACAGCAATAACTGCTGCGCATAGATAAATAAAAGCTTGAATAAAATAGGCTGTCATTAGTGCTCCCGGATCACTTGGTCGAGATGGTCATTCAGTTTTTCGACTTTTTGCGCTAGCGCAATATCGATACGGTCTTCACTTAGTGCTTTTAATGTTGTAATCCATTTATCGATATGGTTTTGCACTCTGTTTTCTTCAAATGCACTGCGGGCACAAAAAAGTGCAAACGGAGCGATAAATTGCATCCCAGTTAAATTGGCGGTTTGTTCTAGAGGACGAAGCAATTCTCTGAGAGTAAAGTGGTTAAAGCCATCTTCCTTATACGCAGCTTCACTGCCGCCAGCACTTAATACACATAAAAAGGTTTTGCCCTCGAGCGCTTTTCCATTAGCGCCGTAGGCAAAATTGTATTCTAAAACCAAGTCTTGCCACTCCTTTAAAATCGCAGGAGTGGAATACCAATATAATGGGAACATAAACACAATGACATCGTGCTCGACGAGCCTTTGTTGTTCCTTATCGATGTTAATCCTAAATGTGGGATATTCAGCATAAAGATCAACTGCAGTGACGTTAGGTTGTAGACCCGTGGCATGAAAGAGTGGTTTATTGATTTCAGAACGCTCTTGAGAGGGATGAGCATATAAGACGAGGATTTTTTTTGCCGCGGTAGTCATGGTTGTCCAGTCACTTTGCTTAAAAGATTGTAATTAAATCTAGCATAGACAATCGGCTGAGCTAAATATTTTTGCCGATAAGCTGTTGGCGTAGAAATAATTAATAGCCATCAGGTTACAGCTTTTAAAACGAATTGGGCTATTACTCTCAGTTCTTGCAGACTAAAGGCGCTGATGGTGGTAAAAGCAGCTAACATTAAGAGAAAGCCAACTGTTGAACTTGGGCTAAAATAGTAACAAGATAACGTTTTAAGCGATGACTACCTCTAAAGTTATAAACAAAAACAGAGAGATAGCAACCCAGCTCACAGAAGTCATAATCGTTTTTAATTTCCATTGTTATCGAAAAATGACCTAGATACACTAAAGCGGTATTTTAAATGCAAGTTTTATGTAAGGTTTAAACTATGCTCAATATTGATGATCCTAAACAGACAGAAAAAATCCCTGCCATATTTCGCTTAGGCTTCAGGCCTTTCTTCTTGGGCGGCGCAGCGGTGGCTATGTTGTTTGTGCCTTTATGGTTGTTAACTTGGTTTTATCCACAATATAGTCTATTCCAAACAGACTTTTGGGTGAAGGTCGTGCCTTTATGGTGGCATCCACATGAAATGCTGTTTGGGTTTGCGTTAGCCATAGTGTGTGGCTTTTTATTAACCTCAGTGCAAACTTGGACCAATCAGCCAGGCATGAAAGGTTGGGCGCTAGCACTCACGTTCAGTTGTTGGTTACTGGCTAGGTTAACACTACTACTGCCTGTATCGATTCCGTTGTGGCTGCCAGCGTTATTTGATTCGCTGTTTTTAAGCTTCACTGCCATTAAGCTTTGGCGCTGCATTTATAAAGTAAAGCAATGGCATAATATTGGTTTCCCCATAATGCTATTTGTTGCTATGAGTATTAACTTATTGAGTTATTACGCATTAAGCCAAAGAGACTTTTCTTTGAGCCAACAAATTTGGCAATCTATGCTGTGGTGGTTAGGCTTGTTAATCACTATAGTGGGTGGGCGTGTTATTCCGTTTTTCACCGCTATTCGTATTAAACAAACTAAACCTAATCCCATCCCTGTACTGGATAAAAGCCTAATTACGATTATGGTGTTGCTAGTGGTGCAAGCGATTAGCCAAGCGATGCCTAAAGGGCTGGAGCAAGTTTTATTGTTTACTGCTGCAGCATTACACTTTGTTAGGTGGTCACGTTGGTTCCCTCATAAGACATTAAAAGAACCAATGTTATGGTCATTGCAAATAGCCTATTTATTCCTTCCCATCACATTATTCCTATTAGCTTGGAATATTGCAGACTCAATGGCATACAGGCATCTATTGCATCTGTTTGCGATAGGCACTTTAGCTGGGATCTGTTTATCGATGATTTCACGGGTATCGCTTGGGCACACCAGTCGCAATATTTATGAGGGACCAAATATGCTGGTGGCTTTTGCTTGCTTACCAATAGCCGCGGTTATCCGCGCTGTGATGCCGATTGTTTGGCCGGCGCAGTATCAAATTTGGTTGTGGTTAGCGGGTGGCTTGTGGTCATTGGCATTTGGCATGTT
The DNA here is from genome assembly GCF_041471165.1 of Shewanella sp. 10N.261.52.F9. Classification (NCBI taxonomy): domain Bacteria; kingdom Pseudomonadati; phylum Pseudomonadota; class Gammaproteobacteria; order Alteromonadales; family Shewanellaceae; genus Shewanella; species Shewanella sp. 10N.261.52.F9. The sequence goes on along the minus strand of NZ_JBFRNX010000028.1, from coordinate 181,123 downwards.
TGTTGTTAATTACGCGGCGATTTTATCTAAGCCGCGTATTGATGGACGTCCAGGATAACGCTGAGTATGCAATTAGTTTAGTGAATCATGTTTTATCGTAAATGACGATAATGGTTGAAAAGAGTAGTTATAACAATAAAGGTTGATAGTAAAAAATGATGGTACATAAGAGTGTTAAATTAGCGAGTGTATTTACCGTAGGCTTGTTGTGGCCAATGGGAGACGCATTCGCTGAGTCGGCAGTAGAGCATGACAAAAAAAGCCTAAGTAAGGCTGCTGTGGAGCAGCAAAAAAGGGATAAAGGATTACGTGATAAGTTTCCTGTGCAATATCAAAGCTGGCAGCAAACCTCTGAGCAAACTGAACGTGAAGATATGCTGGCAAGCTACCCCGCGGCAGTGATTTTATGGGCGGGCTCATCTTTTGCTAAAGAATATAATAGCCCACGCGGGCATCACTTTGCTGTTGCCGATGTTACCCATACTCTGCGCACAGGCGTGCCGCCAAAAGACGGTGAAAAGGGACTATCAGCGAGCTGCTGGACCTGTAAAACCCCTGATGCCACGCGTTTGATGAAAGAGTTAGGCGTTGAAGGGTTTTCAGCTAAAAACTTTACCGATGTTGGTACTGAAATTAATAGTGTCGTCTATTGCACTGATTGCCATGTTGACGGCAAAGCTGAGCTAGCGATGCCGCGTCCGCATGCACAGGATGCGATGGCGAAAGTACATATTCCATTTGATAAACAAGACGCCAATATGCAAGGCGCACAAACTTGTGGTCAATGCCATGTGACCTATTATTTCCAGCCAGAGCGCAGCGACAAAGTGAATATTCCTTGGATCTTCGGTAACACCGTTGATGACATTGAAAAGTACTACGATACTCGCCGTTTTTATGAGTGGATCCATCCAATATCGCAAACGCCGATATTAAAGGCGCGCCATCCAGAGTTTGAACATTGGAGCCGCAGTAAACATGCGCAGGCGGGGGTCACTTGTATTACTTGCCATATGCCTGAAGAAACCGATGCTAAAGGCAACACTTTTACTAGCCATAAAGTCAGTAAAGCATTGGATCACTTTGATACGGTTTGCCAAGGTTGTCATAAGAGTGAAAAGACTATTGTTAAATCGCTTGAAAACAGCAAGGCTGAAATTAACGCAAAAGCCCGTGAAGTTGAAGGCCTATTAGTTAAAGCGCACTACGAAGCGAAAGCAGCATGGGATGCAGGCGCCACGTGGCCATTGATGAATGACGCAATTATGGCTATTCGTCACTCACAATGGCGCTGGGATTTTGCTATGGCTTCGCACGGCCTTTATGCTCATAACCCTGAAGAAGGCCATGCACTGCTAGATATGGCGATTAAGCAGGTTAATTATGCGCGTGAGTCATTGGCTGAGATCTTGAAAAAATTCGAAGTAAGTAAAGTTGCTTACCCAGATATAACCACTAAAGAGTCTGCGCACAAAGCCGTTGGTATTGAGCTCGATAAACTGACTGAGCAAAAAAAGCAGTTTATTAAGCAAGAAGTCGATAAAGAGTGGTCTGAAGTGACTCATTATGGTTATTAATCAGTATCATTTCTGAATAAATATTAATACTCGTTAAATAGTGATTCTCTTAGGCTCAAAGGTTTACCTTTGAGCCTTTTTTATATTTTTCTCCTCAGTATTATCGCTAATAAGGGAAGGCTATCATTAAGGTTTAATGCTTTCTAATTTAGCGGCTACATATCAATGTGATATGTATAATTAGTGCAGTGACAAGATGAGTCTAAAGCTGGTAATCTATTGTTAGTGTTTTAAAAATAACCAGTTTTAATTGGTATGTTATTCATGGATGAAGATTTTTTATTGTGTGAAATACCACAATACTAGATCAACTTATTTAGCTAAAAAGCTGAGGTTATAGGATATGCGGCACCTAATAAAAAGCTTAACTAAAAACGTAATTATCGGTTTTTCGAGTTTGCTTTTTGTCACATCAAGTTTTGCATTCGATAGCTTAAGTGAGGCAACACTTAAGCAAAAAGGAATGGCATTTGTACAAGCTACCGAGGCTAGATTGCAACCGGACACCACAGTTGCCGATATTGAGCACTACATTAGTCTTTTATCAGATAATTTTATTGACGAATATGTACACTATCAAGTCACATTTGCTGCAGATAAAAATAAATTACGCGCCCGTTTGATTGAAAAAATGAACAGCGAGATCTCGGACAGTAAAGTGACGATGCAACAGATGATGGTAGGTCCTAATGTTGTGGTTTTGAAGCTCAAACAGCTAGGACAGATTAAACCCGTCGGACAGGGAGACGTCATTCCTATGGATAAAGTGAGTGTGCTTACACTTGAGTTTGATAAGAATGGCTTGATTAGTCACATTCGTCGTCATGAACCGTAATCCCCCCATCATGACCGAAGTCAAAGGTGCAACTCGATACAGCACCATTGCAGCTTGGTCACTTGCGATTGCTAGAGCATTAAGCGTTACAGGTATAGAGCCGAACAGCTTGTTTGAACAAGCTGGCCTTTGTTTAGATGAACTTGAAGCAAAACCCGAGCAACGTGTCGATATAGATAAAATGACTCGGCTTTGGCAATTAGCGGAAACAAAAACGGAGTCGAGTGATTTTGGCTTAACAGTAGGTCAATATGCTTACCCTATTCATTTTCATTCTTTAGGCGCACTGATGCTAAGTAGCGATTCGCTTGCACAAGCTTTTGAAGCGCTACCCGACTACTCAGCTTTGGTCAGCAATGGCGCTCGGATCCGTTTGCAACGTACACCACAGTGGTTAGGTTTTACTATTACACCGCTTAATGGCGTTACCATTAGCGAGCTGGCAATTGATGCTTTTTTTAGTAGTTTGATGCAGCACGGAAAGCAGATGGTTGGCCATCGACATTTTATTAGAAAGGTTGAGTTGATCCGCAGTACGCCTAAAAATGCCGATGCATGGCATGAGTACTTTAACTGTGAAGTGACAATGAATGCGACTGACAATTGTATGTGGATGGATAGGGGGATCTTAGAGCAAACTGCGATGACTAAAAACCCACAGCAAGCTAAGCAAACTGAAGCCGTAGTACGGCAGTATTTGCATCAAATGCAGGCATTAAGTTGGCGACAGAAAGCCAGCCAAGGGATCCATGCTGTTTTACTTAACCAAGAGCCGACAGCATTGATGATTGCGCAGATGTATAACATTAGTGAGCGCAGTTTAAGTCGTTATTTGAAGGCGGAAGGCACAGGGTTTAGAGAGTTACTAAAGCTGAAAAGACAAGAGCTCGCTTTACATTATTTAACTAATACCGATATGACAATAAGTGAGCTTTCAGACACCTTAGGCTATACCAGTGTCAGTAATTTTACTCGTTCATTTACGACTTGGATAGGAGTGAGCCCATCGCAATACCGGCACAAAGTGTATCGTCAACAATAAGCTTTTAGCAAAGCGTTTCTCCGACAAAGTCAATTACAGAGTAACGAACTAAAAGCAGACGAGTAACTGCTGTGCAATTCAGGTTGGCGAGAAATGATAAACCTTGTGTTACCTTAATGTAATAGGTTGGGTTTATCTTGTTAACTAATAAAGCGGTTTAGTATGTCATCGTCTCTGATTGTTCTCCAACAAAAGCGGCTAGCTCTTGCTAGCACTCAAGCTAAAGTTTTCGCTAGATCCCGCGCTAGCATTAGCAAAAAACTTTGCATTCTTCCTGCTGTTAAACCTTGCTTTATCAGTATATTGACGTCGGTGCTGGCTTCGGTATTAGTCTTGGGCTGTCAGCCAGATCCCAGCGTGAATGCTGTAGGGGCTGACAGTGAGTTACAAGGCGCTGATCCAGCTGGGTTTACGCCAGCAAGCTCACATACTGTTGCCGCTAATAAAGCGGTTCTAGGTGCGCTGCCTTTCGATAATATACAAGACTTTGAAGATGCGAAACGTGGCTTTATCGCCAGAATGCCACAGCTTAAAGTGGTTGATGATACTGGCAAGGTAATTTGGGACAGAACTGCTTATGACTTTATTCAAGGGGAGGCGCCTAATAGCGTCAATCCAAGTCTTTGGCGTCAAGCAAGCCTAAATAACATCGATGGCTTATTTGAAGTCACCAAAGGTGTTTACCAACTGCGTGGTTTTGATTTAGCCAATATGACGGTGATTGCAGGTGATAGCGGTTGGATTATTGTTGATCCATTAACCACGGCTGAAACCGCCAAAACCGCACTTAAATTTTTAAATCAAACCTTAGGTGAACGACCTGTATCGGCGATTGTATTTACCCACAGTCATATGGACCATTTTGGTGGGGCTTTAGGCTTATTTGAGCAAGCGCCTGATGACACCATTGATATCATTGCGCCAGCTGGATTTATGCATGAAGCTACCAGCGAAAACGTGATGGCGGGCACCGCAATGAGCCGCCGCGCCATGTACATGTATGGCAAGCAACTACCGCGCTCTAGCCGCGGCCATATCGATTCTGGCTTAGGTAAAGAGCCTGCTTTCGGTGAGTTCGGTATTCTCAGCCCTAATATCGTGGTTGAGCAAGACTCTGCCATGGAAATCGATGGCGTTCCGTTTGAGTTTCAAATCGTATCAGGCTCAGAAGCCCCCGCCGAGTTTACCTTTTACCTACCTGAGCAGCAGGCTTATTGCGGCGCCGAGCTAGTCTCTAAAAACATGCATAACCTGTACACCCTGCGCGGCGCTAAAGTTCGTGATGCCTTAGTATGGAGCCGAGCAATCGATGATGCGCTTAACGCTCAGCGAGACACCAAAGTGTATTTTGGTAGCCACCATTGGCCTATCTGGGGTCAAGCTGAGGTGAATGAGTTTTTACAAAAGCAGCGTGATACTTATAAGTATATTCATGATCAGTCGGTGCGCATGCTCAATGCTGGACTGACTCCTGCTGAAATTGCCGAGAAAATTCAAATGCCGCCATCATTATCCAATACCTTTGCTAGCCGCGGTTATTACGGCACAGTTAAGCACAATGCCAAAGCGGTATACCAAGCTTATTTAGGCTGGTACGACGCCAATCCCGTTAATTTAGACCCATTACCAGCAACTGCATCAGCGATTAAGTATGTGGAGTTAATGGGCGGCGCTGACAAGGTAATAGCGGCAGCTAACAAGGCGGTTGCTGCCGGGGAGTATCGCTGGGCGGCAGAGCTGGTAAATCATCTTGTGGTAGCCGAGCCAAACCTTAATGAAGCTAAAATTTTGCTTGCCAGTATTTATGATCAGCTGGGTTATCAGGCTGAATCAGCGCCGTGGCGTGATGTGTATTTAACTGCTGCGTATGAGCTAAGGCATGGTAGCCCAGAGGTGGGAATTGATTTAGCCTCAATGAAGCAGATTTTGCTGCAATCACCAGTCGAGAACTTTATGCAGTCGATGGCATCAAGAGTGATTGGGCCTGAAGTGTTCGGTGAAGAGTTTATCCTTAATATCAATTTTACCGACCTTGATAAAAACTATGTGCTAGAACTTAAAAACTCAGTACTACACCATAAGCTCGCGCCAAAGTCTGCGATGGCCAACGCGACGTTAAACATTAGCCATGAGCTATTTGTCGATTTGATTATTGGCAAAGCAGGAGTAAAAGAGGTGCTGTTTTCAGATGAGCTTGAAATCGAGGGCAGTAAGTTGGATCTGGTGAGTTTCTTCTCCTCTCTCGATAAGCCTAAGGGGGTGTTTAATATTGTGACACCTTAGTTTGTCACATAATAGTCAGAGCTATGATGATTGGGCGTCATAGTAGGCGCCCTTGTTATTGAGGCTAACAGTGGGTTTGCAGTTAGCCATCGACCTAATTTATCAAACTTCGTTTGATAGCAAAGACCATACAGATTCGATATATCTTTGGCTAAGAGTTGTATCTAAGAAAAGTGGTTCCAATGGCCTGCGGCCAGCGCATGTGCAGACACTGCCGTGACACGCTATAAATACATCCCTGTAAGCTCGGCCATGACGTCCATGTCATGGACGGTCATGGCCGTGTCTACACCAAGTTAGAAAAGCGTAACCTTTGCATTTAGCGTTATGGTTAACGAGCTAATTCGCCCCGCCCCCTTTGTTCTAATGATTAGAGCCCTAACTAGTTTTTGGACAGAAATTGGTTAGAGTCAAAGCTCTTAAAGTTAAGACTCTTATAAGGGAAAGTATGGAAAGTGGACTTAAGGTAACGCCTAAATCAGGTGCGCCGTAGGCGTCCCTGGATTTACTTGTTAGCTTCCTGCATGATTTCACCAAATGTTAGAAACTGCCTGATTGTAGGAAAATCCCACTCATTTAGCCCTAGTGACATCAGGTGTTTAAGGGCTCCATCTTCAGGACAATCGCTAAACTCATCTGGGTATGTACTGACGAACCAACTCCAGAAAACCTTTGCTTCGAGAGGAATTTCACCCGAAATATTTTGAAGCATTAGTATTGCATCGAGCATGAAATCAGATGTAAATCTCTCAATTGGAGCGATATTTATCTTTCCTTCAGGATCTTTATCTGCATGTTTGAAAAAGTTATAAGGTTCATTGACAGTTTTTACATGCTTCCTGAATTCCTCTCTCGTCATGCTTTTTGGGTTCTTGACTACACTTACTATTCCTTGCTCTTTGCCCACATCAATTAACACTTGATGAGCAGATGCAATAACAGTATGAATCACTACCAAATCACGTGACTCAAAAAACAGAGTCACTGCTTCAGTAATCTGTCGTCTAGCAACTTCTATCTTGTTAATCCAAATTGGTTGCATTTTACTCCTTGGGAGCTGACGCTTTGCTAAGCGGCTAAAAAACGTTGGCTAAAATTTGCGAGGAACGAGCACAGCCAACTGTTTTGTGTACGTTTAAGCAACTTGTTAAGTGGCTGATACCCTTGCCTTTACTGTATCAAATTTTTCAACCTGAGTATTAATTTTACAACCCAAATAAATAACTACTTCGCGAGCACCAGCGCCTAATGCTAGTTCACGTAAAACTCTTTCTTCTATATCAGTTAAGCCACCATCCGTTTTTTCTAACTGGTGGATGATAACTCGTGGTGAAGGTCTAATTTTCGAAGTGCTCATTGTGTATATAGCATGCTGCAATATTTTTTCTGCGCACATAAAATCTGAAACAAAAGAGCGACTGTGTTTGAAAGGATTAAGCACTCGGATATTCGAAGAAGCTAGGGACTTAGCTTCTTTTCCGATTGCTTTTACTATTTCCCCTTTTTTTGTGTTTTCTAAAGCTATATAAGGTTCATCTTCGAATGAAATATCAGAGGTGAAAGCTTTTATTGAAACTTTATTTTCACTTAATTCGATAAGTAAGTCATTTGAGAGAATGCTTCTAATAAATGTGAACAATACTCTGAGCCTCCGAGCCACTTAACGCCGCGTTAAGCGGACTAAAATTGTTGGCTAAAATGTGGAGCGAAGCGAAACTGAGCCAACTGTTTTAGTTCCGTTTGAACGCCTTGTTAAATGGCTATACCTTGATATCACCATTACGCCAACCTAAAATTAAGTTTTTGATTGTGCTCGCCATAAATACAAATTCTTTATCTATTGGGTAATAAGCCCATATTCCTTTGTGGCAAAGTTGATAACAGAACTCGATACCATCTACACCTGCATGGCCAATTACTAAATAAGAGCCATTTTCACCAACGTACGCATTTTCAACCGCAAGTATTAATTGTAAATACGACTCTTCGTGATAAAAGCCAGCTCTGTACTCCTCCGCTAAATACTCGTCACATTGAAATTTCTCAAATTCATTTCTAGTTAGCACATGAGTTACCTTTGCCATTTAACAGTATATTAGGCTGAATTCCGAATAATAACGATCTTAATAAGAACTGGTCGCCAATACTTTAAGCACTCAAGGCTAACAGTAAATAAGCTTATTAACAATGAGTTACAGCTTGAGAAGAACTGATTCCTTGTTTCTTTATCTGAGTGAAACAAAGAAGCTCCTATATTGCATAAAGTGCAATGTTCACACAGGAAGAACAATCACTAGGCTCAGGCCTAAATGATAATTCCGAGGCAGGTTTTGAACATACATAAAGGGGTCGGAGCGAATTAGCGCCAGATACGGATAATGAACTAGCCTTTTAGCCATTACTCCGAATCAGCAGATTAATGCTTGTCTAACCAAGTGTAGATACGGCTGAAGCCGTCGAAAACATGGATGTTTTCGTTGAGCCTACACGGACGTACTAGCGGCGGGCTTCGGCAGTGTCTGCACATACGCCCGCTGCAGGCGATTGATAGCTATGAAGCTACAAGTTCGAACACGCTATTTGGTAACACCATTCCAAACAAAAATCCAATTAGCTTATTTCGAAGCTAAAAAAACCACCTTGCGGTGGTTTTTTAGTGGCTGTTTATAGTTGCTTACTGAGCCTTTTTATAAAAGACTATCTAACTCTTATCGAATAGCTAGCAACTAGTTAGCGATTTTAAGCTCTGCTCGGTCGCTAATCAGGTTTAAGTCAAAATCAAACTCATCGACGCGGATGGCACGTTCACGCTTAAGATTATAATCTTGTAGCAATTTATGCTCAGTATCGCTAATCACTTTTGCCTCAAGTGCGGCATCTAAGGTGAGTGCAAAGCGAACACCAGGCTTAAATGTCTTGGCGCGAATCGCTTTTTTAACCTTAGCCAGTAGCGGTAAACATTCCATTTTAGCAAGGTAAGCTTGCTCGTTAATGTCGTTGCCATCACCGGCAATTGGCTTAACGAGGTGAGTCAGATGCTTTTTAAACTCAGTATTTAACTGCGCTTGCTCGGCTAACTCTCGCACTAGGTCGTCGTTGATTTTTGGCATCTTAGCTGAGTAAGTCACGGTGATTAAACGCATAAACTTACGTGTCGCTGATGAAGGGAAGTTATCTAAGAAGTCTAGTAACGCTTTTTCAGCTTGGCACAGTGACCAGCGAGTCGCGTAATGGAAGTAAGCCGCGGCTTCTTTTCGCTCGGCAGCGGTTAGCTTTTGCTCGTAGTAACGAATTGACGCCATCGCAGCGTACAAGTAGCTCATTACATCACCAAGGCGGGCTGACAGCATCTCGGCTTGTTTCAGTTTGCCGCCAAGTACCAACAATGAGAAGTCTGCATAGACAGCAAGCTTCGATGCAAGCTTATGCACTGATTGCTCGTAAGGCTTCACTTCGGCAAGAGTTGATGCTGCTGAAGCGGTAAAAGGTAATAGACCCAGCTTAAAGGCGCGTAAGCTGTTGCCCACACTGTAGCTAACCGTTTTACGTAAGATGCCATTAAAGACTTTGTCGGCACTTTTCTCGTTTGAGTGAATAGACTCAACCATAGATTGCAAGTATGGGTGACAACGCATCACGCCTTGACCGAAAATCATTAGGTTACGAGTAAGAATGTTTGCGCCTTCTACGGTAATCGCAATAGGCTGCGCCACATAGCCAGAGGCTAAGGTGTTTTGCGGACCACATTGAATTGCTTTACCGGCTTGAATGTCCATCGCAGAATCGAGTACATCACGGCCCAGCTCTGTCATGTGGTATTTAGCTATTGCAGTAACAACAGATGGCTTTAGCCCAAGACCAAGCCCTTCGGTTGTCAGTACGCGCATCGCTTCTTGTAAATAAGTTTTACCGGCAATATCGGCAAGCTTTTCTTGAATACCTTCAAACTTACCAATTGATAAGCCAAATTGCTCACGTACGGCTGCGTATTCAGCAGAGGACTTAAATGATGCTTGGCTGACTGATACGCCCAGTGCTGGCAGTGAAATACCGCGACCAGCGCCTAGACAAGCCACTAGCATTGCCCAGCCGCGACCGATGTTCTTTTGGCCACCAATGATAAATTCCATTGGGATAAATACGTTTTCGCCGCGGGTAGTACCGTTATAAAAACGAATCCCCATAGGATCGTGGCGATTACCGAGCTGCACACCAGGGTGAGATTTCGGAATAAGCGCACAGGTAATACCAAGCTGTTCTTTACCGCCTAATAAGCCATTTGGATCTTCTACCTTAAAAGCTAAACCTAATACGCTGGCAATAGGCGCAAGGGTAATGTAACGCTTGTCCCAGGTCACGCTTAAGCCAAGTACCTGTTCACCTTGGTATTCACCCATAGTAACGGTACCAATATCTGGAATGCCACCAGCATCTGAACCTGCCTCTGGGCTGGTTAGTGCAAAACATGGGATCTCTTGACCATTGGCTAAACGCGGTAACCAGTAATTTTGCTGCTCTGACGTACCGTAATGCATGAGTAGCTCACCCGGGCCGAGTGAGTTTGGTACCATTACCGTTACAGCAACGGCTGAGCTCTTTGCTGCAATTGTTGCCACAATCGTTGAGTTGGCGTAAGGGCTAAACTCAAGACCACCAAACGACTTTGGAATGATAAGCGAGAAAAACTTGTTCTCTTTTAAAAAGGTAAGAATGTTTTCGGGTAGATGCTTGCTGCGCTGGATCTCAAAATCATCGACCATTTCAAGCAAGGTAGCAACTGGGCCGTCTAGGAATGCTTGCTCATCGCTTGATAGCGTTGCAACAGGAATATCACGCAGGGCTGCAAAGTCTGGTACACCTTGGTAAATCGAACCTTCTAACCACACATCACCGGCATCGAGTGCCTCTTGCTCTGTAGTAGAAATGCTTGGCAGTACTTTTTTTAGTTTAGTTCTAATGCTCATATTAAATGCTCGTCCGACCAGAAGTAATATCTCACATTACGTCACAAAATGAGTCGCAGATCAAATTTTCAAACGATAAATTTAAACACTTGTTTGGATTTTGTTTTGGTTTGCGTTTGGTTTTGTGCTTTTAGGTTAAAAATTTCATAGGCTTACGAGTGTACGCTTAAATGAATTTATTTTTTAGTAAATTGATTTTGTTAGTGAAAAAGACTGCATAAATATATCGATATAGTAGAAATTGCATATGCTGTTATCAAACAGGCTTGTTAGATTTAAGCAAAAGTCGCCCCCCAAATGATAGCTAATGAGTTAACAATGTGGCGTTAGAACTCTGATAATAAGATTGAGTTTTAGAATTTTAAATTGCCTGAAACAGCTACCTAACTATGTTGAGAACAGCCAGATTTAAGTCAAACAAAATCGCGTTGAAATCAGTCTAGAAGTTTTGCTTGTGCGGCATTAATAGGCGCTGCGGGTGTGAGGGGCAATTACGGCAGTATTAATTTCGATACTATTAATTTCGTTATTATTAATTCAATTATGAAGCGGAGGGTAATAATAACGAGGCAAGTTTGTATTTACCTCGTTATTAAAAATTCACTTGAATTTAATCTTGATCGATAACTTCAATGAGTACATTACCATCGCTGCCTGAGGGCTGTTTTGTATCTGCAATCGTGGCAAGGGTTATGGCAATATCAACGGTTTCTACCGTACGTGATACCGTCTGCTGGTCAATGTTTTTTCCAGCAAAAATAAGCGGTACAAACGTATCGTATCGCCAAGGTGAACCATGGCTTGATGCCACGCTTAGCCCATCAAATTCGTTAATGAAATAATGGGGTTTGAACACGATATAAATATCACCTGAACGTTGAGGGTGGTGGTTGTTTGAAACTAACTTTGCTACGCGGGTATCAGGTAAATGATTGTTGTTTATATCGCTGCTGGTGGCGCTAAAGGCAACACCGTGTAACTTAGTAATTTCATTGGCCACCGCACGTTGAACTTGCTCGGGGTTGAGCTGATATTTGGCTAGCGTAACGTGATTTAGATATAAGTAGGGCGTTTGAAACTTATTGATAAGTTTATCGCTTGAGGCAATTTTAAATTGCTGTTTAACAGCTTTAATCGCTGTTTCTGTTTCCCATTTATTTGGGTCTACGTATTGCGCATCTATGCCCATATTTTGTAGGTATTCTGGCGACTCAGGACTGCCGTGATCGGCTGAAAGTACGATCACGGTATTATCTAAGCCGACTTTTTTATCGATATAATTGAGTAGGTCGGCCAAGGTCTTATCAAGGTGAAGCAGATTATCTTCGGCTTCTAAGCTCGATGGACCAAAAATATGACCAACATAGTCGGTAGATGAAAAGCTTACCGAAAGATAGTCGGTGATCTCGTCTTGGCCAATGGCTTCATTCTCTATGAGTAATTTGGCAAAGTTTGCGGTGAGCTGATCACCGGCGGGGCTTAAGGTTAAAAAGGTAGTGAAGTACTTACCGTCGCCTGCGCCATATTGATGGGGAAAGGTTCGCCCAAAACCAGGAAAAGCAACTTCCCAATCTTGATCATCGTTGTTGGCAAATAAATAGCTGTTTTGCGGTTTAGCTAACTGCCAAGTTTTATTGGCATAGTGTTGCGCTGGCTTCGTGGCGTTATGCTGTTTTACCCAGTTTGGATAGTCTTGATAATAAAACTTTGAGCTGACAAATTCTCCCGATTTTTTAGAAAACCAGAAAGCTTTACCTGCATGACCAGCCATGGCTACAGCGCCTCGATCTTTCACTGATACGCCAAACACTTTGGCCTTACCATTGGTTTTAAGTGCTAGCTCATCACTGAAAGTCGATACTAAAATGTTCATTGGTGAACGACCTGAGGTACTAGCGGTTTTTTGAGTGGGGTCTATTTCTGTCTTTTTATTTACATCACCGTCGGCAGACAGTAGCGGATAACGAGGATCTTCAATATTGTAAACAGAGTGGCCTAGGCTGCGGTCATACCACACGTTGCCGACCATCCCGTGATTAGCAGGGTAGGCGCCAGTAGACAAGGTTGTGTGGCCTACTATGGTTTCGGTATTGGCGTGAGCATGTTGGGCATTTTGATAAACAATGCCTTTATTGAGTAGGTAATTAAAGCCACCTTCACCAAATCTGTCTTGATAGCGGTTTAGCATGTCACCGCGCAGTTGATCGACCGTAATTTGTAAAATGAGCTTTGGTGTTTCAGCCATAGCATCATGAGCGAATAACGCACTGGCTAAAGATAGCGTTAACATACTGATACTGGTGAATCTGGCTAAAGTAGGTAGAGGATTGCAAGATGTTAGCATTTGAATTCCTTATCTTAGTGCTACTCAAAAGTATTGATTAAGCTTACTACATACTTGGAAAGATCCACCATATAAGGCTAATAGGTATTAAAAAAGGGCTAATTCATAGCCCTTTTTATCGGTTTTAAAACTTGTTACCTCTAGTGGTTAACACTACTTGATAGCACGGCTCGATAACTCAGCCGCGCTTATTGGCTCGCGAATTCCCTTGAACTCGTTTATACATTTTACTTAAGCTTTTACCTTTAGCCCGCTTCTCAGCAATGCTTGCGCCATTGAGCGCTTGTTCACGCATCAACTTTTGAAAGCTTTGTAGGCGGCGCTCGGTTAACAAGCCTGCTTCAATAGCAGTTTGCACTGCGCAACCTGGCTCTTGTTCATGTTGGCAGTCGATAAACTTACATTGCTGCGCATATTGGACTAAGTCGGCGAAGGTTTCGTGCAAGCCTCCTTCACAATCAGCAAGTTGTAATTCACGCATTCCCGGCGTATCTAACAACAAACCACCGTTGGCGGTGATGTGCAATGAACGGCTGGTGGTAGTATGGCGGCCTTTGCTGTCATCTTGGCGAATAGCCGAAGTTAACTGGCTTGTGTCGCCAAGCATGGCGTTAACTAGGGTCGACTTACCTACGCCTGATGAGCCTATAAAGGCAACTGTTTTGCCTTCGCTGCAATAGTTGCTTAAAGCCTTTGCGCTTTCACTATCTAAACCGTTAACGGTTTCAATCAGTAAGTTTGCATCTAGCTCGCGCAGCGATTCAATAAATGGGCTTAAGTCATCGCATAAATCAACTTTAGTTAGCACAATAACTGGCGTGACTTTTGCTTCATTCACTAGGGCTAAATAACGCTCGATACGGTTAACATTAAAGTCATCATTTAATGATGATACGATAAATACCCAGTCAAGGTTGGCGGCGATAAGCTGCTGCTCTACTTTTGAGCCTGCAGCCTTTCGACTAAAAAGTGCACTGCGCTCAAGTAATGATACAAAGTTATGTTGTTCATCTAAAAGTACCCAGTCGCCTACCGTCATTTCTGGCATAGCTTGATGGATAGCTAGGCTTGTTTCGCCGCTCTCTGTTAGCAGTTGATACTGACTACGGTGGTGGGCACTTACTCGTGCAACATAGGCATAATTTAGTGACTCTGTAATAAGCTGCTGCTGAAAAAATCCGTTCCAGCCCATTTGCTTTAAGCTTCTTAATAGCGCTGTTGGTTTAGCCTGTACAGGAGCACTGCTAGCTGCAGTTGTTTTAGTTAGAGTGTTTGATTTTAAGTGGTTAAAACGATTTGATTTGGTCATGTAAACCCCAGCGCAAAGCGCCTGAATATTGATTCTGGGGGACTTTAAATAGATAAGTTCCCGGTATTGTTGTGCGGTACCGGGCAAAGCGCTTTTAAAAAGTCAGCAGAATAGGTAAGCATGATAAATATCATACAAACTCGCTCACGTGACTTGCATGATAAACATGCCTAATACTGACTCTTGTTGTTAACAAGAGAGGGTACTTAAAGTGCTGCAGCTGCCCAGTTGGGTTTACTACAATCATCAAATTCTCCAATTTATAAAGCTATCGTTAATAGGCTCGCTTGCTGTGTAAAACGCAACAACACAAGATTTGCAGGTAATTTAGCAACTCCTTAGTTGCAAGGCGAGATTTGCATCATTAATGTTACTTAACTTGTGCTCGTTCTCACATTTTTCTTGGGGATAACGGCCGTTATAGAGTGCTAGACGTATTAAACCTTAGCCTACGGTTTTTGTTTAAATTATGTTTGCAGTTGAGAGTGAAAATAGTCAATGAGTGTTAGGTAGCTGCTGCAAACAATATCAGCTTGGTTGGCGTAGTCTGGGATCAGGCTTGGTGTATAGAGAACACTTCTTGTGCCAGCGTTATTGGCGGTTTGAAGATCAAACAGATAATCGCCAACAAATAAAATATTTGCAGGCTTGATTTGCCATTTTGCACAGATCCGTTCAACGCCCTCTGGGTGGGGTTTCGCTTTGGCATCAAAACGAGTTAACAATGGGTCAAAATCAGTGCCGACTGTTAAGTCGAGGTTGGCTAGTGTGATGTGGGCGGCTTCTGGCATATTGCGGGTTAGAATCGCTTGCGGTATATGTAGGCTGGTTAAAAATGCCATCAGTTGTTGCGCACCAGCGATCCAGGTAGCGTCGTGTGAGCTTTCAAGCTCATAGTGCTTGATTATGGCATGTGTTTGCTCTGCCAGAGTTGGCTCTGTGATTGAATTTACGTAGCTTAATATATCGGTTCCGGGCTTGATACCGAGCTCAGCTCTTAATCCTTCAAAATTTGGGTTTGAGTTTGCCAAGGTGCCATCTAAATCAAAGATCACTCCTTTGATTTGATTAAAATCGACATGGCTATTGATGGTTATGCTCAATCAGAATTATCCTTAATCTGCGCAGATGAAATTAATTTCTTTAAACGATAGCTCGAACTCACCAGCTTGCTTGTCGGCGACTAAAAAGCCCAGTTGTTTAATATTGTTGAAGTTAAGTGCGGGCGCATCAACGCTGCGTCCTCGATACACGGCGGTAAAGTCACTAGGGCTGAGCAGCAGGGTTATCCAACTGTTTTTTTGGGTGTGAAAAGGGCTCGAGTAAGCAAAAGAATCCCATTGATTATCGATTCTAAGTCTTAATTGATAATCTCTACCATCGCCTTTGACCTGCAAGCGGATCATGTTTATGTCACTGGTAACCGGTGTTGATAATGATGTGCGAGTGGAAGCAAAACCGCCATTTTGTTCTAACGATAAAGTGCCCGAAAAAGTGGCAGTGCCCTTATCGATAGTAAGTCTACTTGCGGATATGCCACCCATTACTGTGTCGTTAATCATTCGCCATTGAGATGCTTGATTGAGTGCTAACGCAAACTCTTGTGCTTGAGCATTGCTTGGATAATGGGTTGTCATAATCAAAAGTACCGCCATGACCAAAATTGAGTAAATAGATTTTTTATTATGATGTTGTTTTTGTGCCAAATCACTATACATCTTTGGCAACGGCTTCACTATCGGTTGCATGTTTTTACCTTGCTAAAATCTTGGTTTGATATTGATTACGAAACAAATGCACAAAAGGTTTATAGTGCTACGCCAAAATAAAAAAGCCACACTGAGGTGTGGCTATTTTTGAACGTCAATTTAGCTTACATAGCTCATCCATTCTGCTATTTCAGCAGGGTTACCGTAGGCTTTAAGCCAACGGATAAAGCTTTGAGGGCACCGAGTATGGAGGTTGAGTTGGCACCAAGCATCTAAAGAGGCTTGGGTATTATATCCATCAATGTATGCGTTATAGGCTTTGTCTGCATGACGCCAAAAATTATGGTCAATGCGTCCACGTTCAGCAAGAAATGGATGGTCGCCTTTAGGCTGGATCTGCTTACAAACGTCAGTACTCAAATCAGTCAAAATTCGTTGTAGTACATCGGCGCCGATCTCATTGATCTCCAGTTCATCAATGCGAGCGATATCGTTACCTACGATCAAGCTTACGCGTTCAATTAAATAATCAGTATTGAGGTTAATTGCCATTTCATAGGCAAAAACATCCAGCCTGGCAAAGATACGGTCTCTAAACTCCTCTTTAGTGAAAACTTTATCTTTTAGCGCTTTGTTGTAGCTTTTACTATTAGGATGCTTACTCGTTAGCTCTTTTTGCAGTAGCGGGTATTCGCTTAAGTTCTCTTTTGGTAGCAGAGAAAGGAGGTGAATAAGCTCTGGCGTATTAACCATTAAGCTACCGAGTTCAGCTTGTGCTTTAGACGAAAGAGTTGTTGCCATTAGGACTCCATGTTGGCATACCTGTAGTTTCATATTACCTTGTTTTTATTCATTTCCAAATATTACTAACCAATACTAAGAGCCCGTGAGTTTTTTAGTAATTGTTAAGCAGGCAGACTGCGTTAATTGAATGATTAATGACTTTCTAAAGCTTCATGGACTCTCTAGCCAAGGATGGCCCCCAATCTGTTTATGCATCGCTACGGCGACTGGACAGAGTGAATTGGGATTGAGTGTCATTTCATTTCTTCGCTGCTTTATTTCTTTAGCCCCTCACTTTTTAAGTTTAGATTTCGTTTCTTTGTTGCCGTAAATCAATGCCGTGTAGCCATGTGATTAGGCTATTTTAGGTTTGCCTGTAATATGTTCGAGTTCAACACCTCTGTTGACTATTTTAATCATGTTTTAGTGCACCTAGGGTTGAAGCCTGCTTTATGTATAGCGGCATTACATTTCTGGATTTAATGATTTCTACTGTTTACCAATTTTCTTAATGATGTTTGGTGAAACGGCTCTCTTTACCATGTGCTCATCTTAACGGCGACCTTGATGACCTAAGCGGTTATGACCGATTCGTTGAGGCTGGGGGCAAATCCTCATAAATACCAATCACCACGTTCAAAGGATGGAGTGGTAACACAGGCATGATGCCTTTGTTTATTTATATAGAGAGAATGAATCATGAAAAAAGCATTACTTACTTGCGTATTATCTTCTGTTGTGGCTGTTTCTGCTATTGCGGTTTCACCTATTGCTGCCGCAAGCGACTTTACAATTAACCCTATGGTTGGCGCATCTAAAAATAAGGCAATGGGCACGAATGTAGCAACGGGTCTTGAAGCCGGTTATAAGGACTTTATCTTAGGTTATACCTACACTGGCGAAACAGAAAAAGACAGTCAATCAACAAGCTTTAATATTGACGAGGCTTTTCCCGGTGGAGCGGATTTCCATACAATAGACGCATCTGTTTATCAGAAAGAAAAATATAAGGCGCATACTTTATATCTTGGTTATCAATTTCAGTTGGGAAGCGGTCATTTAGCGGTTAAGGCCGGCGCCGATTTTTCAAAATATGATGGCTCGCTAGGCTTTTCTGCTCAGGAAGTCGTCCCTGGTGGTGTTGCTCATAAAGCAGGGATGAATATTAAAGGCAAGAGTAATACCGAAGTGCGCCCAATGGTTGGTGTGGGTTATTACTTAGATAACGGTGTTAACTTTAACTTGCACTATACCTTCCAGACTGGTGCGCGCGACCTTAACTATAGTGCTAGTGGTTATATTGATGGCAACAGTGGTTCAACTCCGATAGGTAAAGGTAAAAACCATATGCAAAATAAAGATTTCGGCACTTGGATGTTTACTGTTGGTTACCGCTTCTAATCCAAATGATTGTATGAAAGCGCCCAAGGGCGCTTTTTTGCGTAAGAGGTATTTAGCGATGATGAAACACTTAGCTGCTACGATTATTTTAGTGGTGCTATTTATTTTAATTTTTGGCTGCAGTCAGCAATTTGCTAACACTCAAGCTGAGCTTAAATTTAATACAAGTATGCATTCATCGAGCTAGGATAGGCTTTAAAAGTCGCGCAGTTTTTTTGTTTAATGCATGGATTAAGTTCTGGCGGTAAGATCATTTTTTCGAGGGGGACAGATTTATTCAAAAAAGCTGCGATCCAGTGGAGAATGAATCGCAGCAAAACTTGATATTAAGCTATTGCGGGTGACGATAGGACTAATTCATAGTAAGTACTTGTGAGTCCGCATCTTGTAAATAACGCCATTCTACAAATTGAGGCGCTTGACCATCGTAGAACCAAATAACAGCAATTAACTGACTTGCGTGATTGGCTACTTTGACTTGTTTTGCCAGTTTGCCGTCAGTGAGTGGTCCTCTAAATAAACAAGAGTTGAAGTTAACCTTGTAACCAGTGCCATTAGCTTGATAATCATCGCAAAGTGAAAAATAACCGCGATTAGTATTTCCTTTATCTACATCGATTTGTAAGGTGTACGCCGATTGCAACTTGTTATCAGCGTCTACAATCAAATCATCTAGTGACGTTGGATCTGGAGCAGGATCTGGAGCCGGTGTAGTTGTTGGTGGCGTAGTTGTGGTTACTGGTGCTGGAGTCGAAGGGGCTCCACCGTCATCATCTCCGCCTCCACCACATGCAGTTAAAAGAAACGCGCAACATACCATTAAGCTAACAGGACGATTAAACAGAGTGTTGATTTGAATATTCATGGCATGCTCCAATTTAGTTGTTGAAAATTAGTGAGTCATCGGCATTTTCATACCAAGTCGGGTTGGTGTTACCTGTACTATCAGCTGCAAAGTCAACAAACTCAGTGTAGGCATTGTCTAAACGCTCTTTCTCTTTAGGGTGCTTCCAGTCCACAGGGATCTCAATTGCCCATGCCATGCCGTTCTCATCTTGGAAGTATTGTGAGGCTCCAGGATTTGAAGCATCATCTCGAGCGCCAAAGTAGTTAGTTGAGAACTTATCTGTAGGTGCTTGGTTTTTTAAGTGGATCTCTAATTGACGACCCGGGTTAGCTCCAACAACATTTTTTGCCGCTAGACCATGGTCAGTATTTGGCGTTGCGAAAATGAATGGGTCATAAGGGAAAGCCGGCACAATACTTTCGTCGACAGGTGTATCAAACGGAATATCTAATGACCAAGTAGTTCTAAATGCGGTTTCACATCCAGTTTCTGTTCTTAGGTATTCACAGCCCTGCTCAAGGGTGACGTAGTCAGATAGATCTTGAGTAAACACAAATACCGCATTGGTTTGCCCAGTTTCTAAAGGTGACTCTGTTTGCTCGATATTATCAATCGACCAACTAATAAGAGACTCTTTGATTTTTCCACGGCTAACTCCTGGTAAATGAACCGCGAAACCATTGTGATACGCTGCGCCCATTGCGGCTAGCTGCGCTTCAAAACCAATGCGTCTTACCTTGTTATTTTTAACATACTCAATGATGCGTAATTGTACGACGACATCATTCATATCAAAGTCACCTTGGTCAGGATAAAGATCCTCATAAGCCAGCGTAGTAAAGGTTGAAGAAGAAGGGTAGTAGTTGATGGTGACGCCTGTTTCGGTGAGGGTTACCGCATAATCTTCGACTTCACCGTCACCTACACCGCCAGTTGGGGTAATATCTCGTTGAGTACTTAAACGAAAACGTGCCCAGGTTGGTCCCGCTTTTGCCCAGCTTGGAACCTCAATACTGAGTGTGTTTTGGCCATCATCAATACGTTCACCAAGAATGACCTGTTCTTCTAAATCGAATGTGCCGCTTTGATCCCAGTCAAACCAAGCGTTAAGGAAACCATCACCACCGGTTGCATCAACCAGTAAAATAGCACTTTCTCCTAGCTCAAAACCTGTTGGCATTGAGATCCCGTCTTCATCGTCTGAATTATCGCTAGCATCATCTGAAAGTGGAGAGGCGTAACCATCTGACTCGTTATCGACGCTACTACCAAGATACAAGTTATTACTTATGGTATGGCGAGCACCGTTAGAGGCTAGCAAGGTGCCGTAAGAGTCAGGAGCATCACCGAAATCTACAGTGTCACCAACAACAACCTCGGCTAACGCACAGCGTGCACCATCGTTGGCTGAAGAAGATGGACCGTAAGCAAATAACACCGCGCTTGGTGAAGGAGAGTCAACATTGACTTTGTAGATATTACCGTTGCCGTTATTACTGACGTAAAGATTGCCGTCAGGATCAAAGAACTGTGCGCCAAAGATAAAGTTGCCCGAGGTTGAAGTGATAACCGTACCTAAGTTTGTGGACTCCGCTGTGGTCGGGTCAATACGCAGTAGCTTACCGGTAGAGCCATTGCTAATGCTGTACATGTAGCCGTCGGTCGGGTGAAAGGCTAAATCGGTAATGTTGTAAGTGGCATTATCTTTACTGCCCGGTACTATTGTCATGTTATAGCTGGCGGGATTATCAAGAGGGATTTTGAATAACCCTTTACCCTTGCGGTAGCCGTACCAAACGTTCTCGCTAATGGCGACATCACCAACATAAAAGTCGCCAGCAGAGGCGGCTGATGCGTCTTTGTTAATGGTGAGAGCTACAATTTGATAGTCATCACCTGTACGACCTAATGATCCTGAGGCGTAATCCCAACCGTAGAGGTAGTTGTCGTGGTAGTTAAAACCCACACCATTGTAGCCGTTGCCAGTCCCCATATCATCAGAGAGCACCACATAACTACCCGTTGCTAAGTTAACGCCATAGCTCTTCGGTGTATTGGATTGCTTCTGGATAACAAAGGCCTCTGTAGGGCATGCACTAAAGGGATTTGATGCACTGACGTTGGCAGAAATCAGTACACTGAGAATTAACGGGGAGCAGATTAATGGAGTTGTCTTGGTTATTTTCATAATGCATCTCTCACAGTCAGTTTATCTATGTAACTGGAATGAGCATAATCTGTGCCATTAATATTTATCTAATTTATTCAACGCTTTAATGTATTTCATGCTGTAGAGTGAAGATTGGTTTTCGCATTTTGCAAATCACAATAAACCACAAGGTTAAGTGAATGTCGGTTGATTTATGCCATTAGTTAACAGAGTTGGCTCTATTAGTGGCTAACTGTGTACTCTCATTTAAGGATTCGCTTGGATTAAGTGATTAACAGTGTTAAGTTTTCTTTGTTGTAACATTCTTCTAACTGTTTTGTGATGGTAGGAATTTATGTCGAAGATGCGCATAGGGATAGTGTGCCACCCCAGTATTGGTGGTTCAGGGTTAGTGGCAACAGAATTGGGACTTGGGCTGGCTAACCTCGGCCATGAAGTGCACTTTATATCGAGCGTACGCCCTTTTAAATTAATTGAAGACTCGGACCGTTTGTTCTTTCACTCGGTAGAAGCGATTAATTATCCGCTATTTTCAGATCCGTTATACACTTTTGCATTAACGGCTAAAATCGTTGAAGTGGTAGAGCAGTTTAAGCTTGATGTTGTACACGCACACTACTCGATCCCTCACTCTCTATGCGCCTATCTCGCTGGCGAAATTACCACGCATAAATTCCCAACAGTAACGACTATTCATGGCACAGATGTCACCATAGTGGGACAAGATAAGCCGCTTTATCCTCTTAATCGGTTCAGTATTCATAAAAGTACCAGAGTGACAACGGTATCGGATTTTCAACGTAACTACATCTATAGCCATTTCGATAAAACAAAGTCGATAGATGTGATTCATAATTTCATTGATTTAAGCGTCTTCTCACCTGATCTAGCCGATATCGAAGTTCGTCGTAAGATGGCTAAAGATGATGAAAAAATCGTCATGCATGTATCAAACTTTAGACCGTTAAAAAATAGCGATACGGTGATCCGCTCCTTTCATATGCTGCGCCGAAAGGTCAAAGCGCGGCTCGTTTTGCTCGGTAGCGGCCCCGATATTGATAGTATTAAGCAGCAATGTGAAAAGTTGGGTATTTTAAAGTATGTCACCTTTATGGGAGATGTTGCTCATGTTGAGCACTACCTACCAAATGCAGATTGCATGATCCAACCTAGCTACCGTGAATCTTTTAGCATGGTGCTGCTTGAAGCTATGGCCTGTGGGGTACCGACAGTGAGCAGTAATATCGATGGGATCCCAGAGGTTGTGGACGATGGGCAAACCGGATTTATGTTTGATCCCGATGATGCAATTTCAATGGCTAAAGGCATGGAGCAGATCTTGCTTGAACCGGGTAGGCAAAAGCAGATGGGGCATGCAGGCAGACAGCGGGCAGCTAAACTCTTTAATCCTGAGGGAAAAATTGAGCAATACCTAGCCTGTTACCATGAAGCAATAAATGATTGCCAAGGCCACTCTTCATCGGCGCAGACATTACACGGAGACAGTAATGAGTAGTAAAACGGAAACGATAGAGCCAGAAGCTAATCCGTCAGAGCAACAAAAACCAAAGCAAAAGATGAGTATGTCGACTCTGGTTTTGTTGTCGTTTGCGGTAGGGATCATCGCTGGGCTGTTTTTTGGTGAAATGTTGGCGTGGATGTCTGTCATTGGTGATGCATTTATTAAACTGCTACAGATGACTATCATTCCTTATATCATCGTTTCACTGGTCTCGAGTCTTGGTAGCTTAACGATGGAACAAGCCAAATCTTTAGGGGTGAAGGTCGGTAAATTAATGCTGGTGATCTGGGCGTTAGGTTTGCTGAGTATGTATTTCATTAAATACACCTTTCCTGATTGGCAAGCAGGGGAGTTCTTTAGTTTAACAGCACTGGAAGATCCTAATTCAGTCAACCTGCTAGATATCTATATTCCTTCCAACCCGTTCTTTTCTCTATCGAACAGTTATATTCCTGCGATTGTACTGTTTTGTGTTGCCACGGGTATTGCGCTTATCTCTATCGATAATAAAGACTCATTGATGAAGCCGATGCAATTGCTTGGTGAGTCGTTTAATAAAGTGACCCAAAGCATCGTTAAATTAATGCCAATTGGGATCTTTGCGATGACGGCAGCGACAGCCGGGACAATGGACTTTGATGAGTTTCAAAAGCTCCAGGTCTATTTTGTTGCGCATGTGGTGATGACCATTATTTTAACCTACTGGATCTTACCGGCTATATTAGTGGTTATCACCCCTTTTTCTTATAGAGATATCACGGGAATAGCAAAAGATGCGATGATCACAGCCTTTGCCGCAGGCAATATTTTTATCGTCATTCCGATTCTAATTGAGCGCACTAAAGAGTTATTTCATAAATACAATATCGGCAGTCAACAGAGTGATGACTATGCCAATATTATTATTCCGGTGGTATTTAGCTTCCCTAATCTTGGTAAATTACTCACTATCGTCTTTGTGCTATTTGCCGCTTGGTTCTCCGGTGACGAACTGGATTTTTTAACTTACCTCCCCATGTCATTAAATGGTTTAGTGAGCTTGTTTGGCAGTGTTTACTTAACTATACCTATGCTACTTGATTCGCTCGAGCTGTCTTCTGATCTCTTTCAGTTGTATATGGTGTCGAGTTTGTTCACCAGTCGCTTTACTTCTCTACTTGCTGCGATGAATATCTTCATACTCGCTATCGGCGGCACGGCGATGCTGGTGGGGATAGCTAAAGTGAGTATGAAACGATTAGCGATGGTAAGCCTACTTACTCCCGTAGTTTTCGGTGTGAGTTTACTGGCAACGAGTTGGTTACTAAGCTCTATCGTCAATACTGAATATGAGATGGATGAAGTGGTAGCACAGATGAGTGCAGCAGAGAAAGTACCAGATCAAGTCACCGCCTATAACTGGGCTGACTTAGCCCAAGCAGACGGGCCACGCAGCATGCAGCAGATTAGAGAGAGTGGTGTGATCAGAGTGGGTTATAACCCGACTCAGGTTCCTTTCTCTTTTTATAATGCAGAGCAACAGCTAGTGGGATTTGATGTTGAGCTAATGAAAAAGTTAGCCTTAGAATTGGATCTTAAAATTGCATTTGTACCTTATACCTTTAGCAATGTATTAGAAGGGATAAATCAAGGACAGTTCGATATTGCAATATCGGGTTTACAGATGACAACCAAGCGTATCGAGCTGGTGGGCTTTACCACTCCAGTACTCGACCTACACTACGCATTTGTGGTGAAAGATCATCGTGTTGATGAATTTAAGACCGACAAACTGATCCGTGATGCCGAGCAGATCCGCATAGCCACAGTGGGACGTTATTCTATTATCCCTCACTTAGAGGAAAAGTTCCCCAATATTGAGTTTGTGACCATACAATCGGACCGATTATTTTTTGAAGATGATGGTAAGACCTGGGATGGGCTTATGATAAGTCTTGAAGCGGGTAAAACCTGGACCATCTTATATCCAGAGTACGCCACACTTTATAATCGAGAAGAGATTAAATCGTTTCCAGCATCTTATGCCGTGGCTCGTGACAACGCTTCGTTACAAACGTTTTTAAATAGTTGGTTGCAACTTCAAAAGTCATCGGGCTATGTAGACAAACTCTATGGCTATTGGATTTTAGGAAAGAATGCTAAGCCACAAGAGCCTCGTTGGTCGGTGATTAAAGATGTATTACATTGGGTTGAATAAAACCATAATTAATTAGTCATAAATGATAAGGAGTATAGTTGGTGAAAAAGCTGACTGCGGTATTACTCATGGTGGTTGCCAGCTCAATGGCTTCTGCGAGCGATGAGTATGAGATTGGCCCCGACTCTTATGATGAGAGTAAAGATGGATGGAATTATTTAATCGCTTTTCCCATGGTATGGGCGCCGAATATTTCAGGTTCTATTGCGGCTGATGCCGATAGGCTCGATATAGATGTACCGTTTAAAAATATAATAGACAACCTCAATTTTGGTGTGATTGGTGAGCTTTACGCTCAAAAAGGTGATTGGCTTTACAGCTTTAGGATTAACTATTTAAGAGTGAAAAGTGATAACCAAACAGAGGGCCTTAAAGGGCCTATTACAGGTGGTATTATTTCTCCAGGGCATAATATCGAAACCGACATGCATTTAGCCGTCAATGACTTACTCGCAGGTTATGAAGTGATGCCGGGGTTACGCTTATTTACTGGCGTACGTCATGTGTTTAGCAAAATCGATCTTAACGTCAAACCATTAAGTGATGAGGGACTCATTCATATTGATGCTAATGTTCCTATTGCTGATGAGCACCTTTTCGATTGGCTCGTTGGCGTGACCTACCGCTACTGGCTATCGGAGGATTGGGGCGTTTCTGTGGGCGCCGATACCAAGATCTACGGTGATAATGACAGAGACTATGGCTTTAACGCCTCAGCCTTATATCGTTTCGGAGAGCTGCATAACGTATGGATTGGCTATCGCTATCTGCAAATTGGTAACGATAGTGAGGTTGATGGCGTTAATTATGAAATGAACTTTATCGAGAAAGGCCCACAAATTGGCTGGGCCTTCACTTTTTAACTATCAATCACATCGCGCTTAGCTACAGAACAAAGCTGTAGCTAAGCACACCATAACCGTGCCATTTGTCTGGATCTGACTCATACTCTGGGGTGTAAATCTCAAAACTCCAACTGACAGACCAAGTGGGAAACGCCCAGATCACTCCTGTACTGGCTTTGACTTGTTGGTGCTTGATCTGCACATAAGAGTCGTAGGGCACATCACCGCGGATGGTGAGATCATTAAATCGATACCCAGCCTGTGCCCGAGCATATATAGTCCAACTCCCGTCAGTGCGTGCTGTAGCACTGTATTGACCATAATGACCAGCATGACTACTGAGTTGACCAAATGACTCGGTCAAGTCATCTCCCCAGCGCAATGTAAAACCTAGGTTTGCCTCAGAGCGGAAATTACCCAGCATGCTATGGCTATAGCCACTGAGTTCCCATTGGCTATCATCTGTCGCATCTCGACGAAATGCCAGTAAATCTGCTTCGTAAGCGAGTTGTAGAGTCAGTTGATTCTCCACTTGATATTGCCAACCTTGGGGAAGAGTCGAGGGAGTGATCCTATGAACCCACTCCTGCATGGTTTGCGCACCAGATGCAGGGCCAATAACGCCAATGCTAAACCAGTTTTTTTGTGCGAAAGTTTCACTATAACTGCCAGTAAAGCTTTCTAATTCGAGTAGGCCGGCATAGGGGCGATCATTTGGTTGAGCGTAATCATATTCAATTTCACTCGGAGTCCACATCCTTTGATAGATCTTAGCTCCCCATTGCACCGTCTTACTCTGGCTTGAGAATTGTAATTTCTGTTGCCAGCTAAATGGCCAAGGAGCTTGGGTAAAATCAGCTTGAGGAAGAGCTTGCCAACCAAAAACGAAACCATTGGAATAATCGCCATCCTGGCCAATAACCACATCGTTATCAAAACTTAAATGCCATTGGTCAGCATAGGAGGAAAAAGGGATACAGATAAGTAGACTCGCTAAGCTTAATCTGCCGAACGTTTGGGGATTCAATAAGAAGGTCAAGGTATGACTCCTCAAAGGTTAGGGATGCATGATTTCAGGCAAAACTCTACATTCAGACTAACCCGCCCAGCATAGCGTTAAAGGGTTTTATTGTGCAAATAAATTTGTTTACAGTTTTGGACTGATACAATTAAATATTAGTGTTGGCTTATTTAGTTGATTTAGTTGATTTAGTTGATTTAG
Source organism: Shewanella sp. 10N.261.52.F9 (assembly GCF_041471165.1). Classification (NCBI taxonomy): domain Bacteria; kingdom Pseudomonadati; phylum Pseudomonadota; class Gammaproteobacteria; order Alteromonadales; family Shewanellaceae; genus Shewanella; species Shewanella sp. 10N.261.52.F9. The sequence continues at coordinate 154,073 of NZ_JBFRNX010000028.1, read as the reverse complement.
TTGATTTAGTTGATTTAGTTGATTTGTTTGATGTTTATTAAGTTCAGTATTTACCTATTAGTTTTTTATTCTGTTATTTTTGGTTTTACGTTGTTTATTGGATTGTTTTGGAGCTATTTTTAAATCATTAGGATTTTTATGCTGCTGATTAACTTTGATTTTGTAACTATTAAAGAGTGGGTAAATCAACGTGTTCTTGGTTAACTACTTGACAATCTTACCTTTATTTATTGGTTGGCTGCGGCTGTCATTGATGTGTTTGTCGATAAAAAGCCTTACGTGTACATTAAATTTCATGACTGTGAATCCGCTCTGTTTTTAAACAAATTGTAGTTGACCTTGTTTTTGAACAGGCGTAGATTCGCGCCCTCTAAAAATGGTGGCTTTTTAGTCACTGCAATTTAGCGCATTACATTAGGCTTTTGGTTTTAGGTTCTTAATCTTTGTGTATTGCTAATGCTGGGTGTCGAATGTACCTGATACGTTCGACGTTGGATTTTACGTTCCTGTTATCTATTTAAATTGGCCGTACATTAATGCCTACGATTATCAATAAAGCTATGAAGGTAAACCTTCCGTGGCTCTTTATTGCTATGGTTCTGCTCTGTAATGTGATTTCGTATTACATGGTGCATTACCGTTTATATAAAACATTTTCAGCTAAAGTGGTAAGGCTTGATAACTCATATTTGGCTGGGCTTACTGCAGCGAATAAGCATTTAACTGACTTGCAAGGTAAGTTAAAAAACCTGACGACAGCAGGCTGTTCCGCTGAGCTAGTTGATACGCTAAGAAACTATATTTTAACGTCACAAGAGCAAGATATTGTTTGGTTAAAGTTTACTGACGAGCCGCTTATATGTTCGGCGCTGGGGGTGACTCGCGCCTTTGGTCCTCATTATAACCATATTTATCAATCGAATGAGTTAGGCCTTGATTTGTATCAGCCAGTTAAAGCTAACTCCTCAAATGCGGTTGAACCGATTTATCTAGGAAAGCGTGCAGATCAATACAGACTGTTTGTTAGTACTGAGACAATTCAAGATCAACTTGATATTTTAGCGGGCAGTAAACTCTGTAGTGGTTTGATTGTACATTTAGCAAACGGTAAAGAGTTACTAAGATTTAATGTCGATAAGTTTGATAGTGAGCTTGTTGAGTTTAAGTCAGGCACTACGGATCTGCGTTATCAATTTGGCCTGAATAACCAATATAAACAGCTATTAAGATTACATTACTTTTTTGTGTCTATCATTGCACTAGCAATGATTCTACTGAGTGGATTTTTACTAAGAGGGATATTAACCCAAGTTTTGTTGTATCGAAACTTCGCTCAAGGATTAAAAAGAAATGAGTTTTACCTCGTTTATCAACCAATAGTTGATGCTGCAACCAGTTCAACATTAGGAGTTGAAGCACTTTTAAGGTGGCGTAGCCAAGATGGAACAACTAAGAATACCGCTAGCTTTATCGGTGAATTAGAGCTGTCACCATTAATGCCTAAAGTGACTCGATGGGTCGTTACTACCGCGCTAACAGAGTTGCATAGCAAACTTGATGGCAAAGGCTTAGCTTGGTGCAGTATTAATATAAGCGCTAAAGAAATTGAGTTAGGACAAATGGGGGCATTTTTACAAGATCTTGCAGCTGAAGGGTATCCGGTAGAGTATTTAAGCTTTGAATTGACCGAACGGATCCCAATTTCAGACTGGAATAAGCTGAGAGAGTTTATTGCTGTTTGTCAGGAGCTAGGTTGTAAAATTGAGCTAGACGACGTAGGTACGGGCTATGGTGGTAATTTATGGCTACAAAACTTGGAATTCGATTACCTTAAAATAGACCAGCAATTTGTTAGTCGTTTAGGCTGTGCTGGTAGCAAACTGTCTTTAATATTGTCTTATATAGCGATAGCCGAAGAACTTGATATTGATGTAATTGCAGAAGGGGTCGAGACTCAAACTCAGGCCGATATCTTGAGCTCACTCGGCGTACACTTGCATCAAGGTTGGCTTTATTCAAAAGCCTTAACAGCAACAGATTTGATGCTTACTGACTAAATAAAGAGTTATTTAGTCAGTATCTAACTTAAAAAGGCCCTATTGCAACGAATATGTAATAGGGCTTTTTTGTTGCGCTAGCAATATATGGTCGTGACATGTAGCCAAAGTGGCGAACAAAAGTCACATATTTACTATCTTGTTGCCTTAAAGATTTGTGAAAATGATGGTGGCTGATGAATATCAATTGGAATGTTTAACTTTCTGGCGACGTCGTTCGCTGCAATAAGGCCACGTATATGGTGTAACTCGTGGTCAATAACTAACATGTGATGTAGCCCGTTTTCCTCTAAAGCTCTAACGACATCACTAACTTTTGCCGTGGCGACTTGATGATAGTCCAGCGCCATTAAGCCTTCTCTTGCAACCATCATATCGGTAACTTGAAGGTCGTTAATATGCATTGAGTTTTTGGTCGCTAATTTCATCATCTTGCTGTGTGACAATTCATATTGAGTAATGATCCCAAGAAACCGATTGGTTGTGTCAACAACTAGACGCATAAAAGCATGGGTCTTAACCATGATCTCAGCGGTATCTACAGCGCTTGCTGAAGAATCTATAACCATAGGCTGAGAATGGTCAAAATCAGTGAAAATTGAGAGGGCAGGTGAGTCGAGATTGGCTGAGTATTCTTTTTGTGACCACATTAAATGGTCAATTGAGGCTGTGCTAAATAATTCTAGGTTTCTCATCAGTATGCTCCATGAATATTTATGGCTGACGGAGATGGCAAAATGTGATCTCTGTTCCATATGTTTATTAACCTATTCCTGTAGTAGGGATTGGTCAATAAAGATGAATCACAATTAATTTTAGTTACTTTTTTGTCTTAGTTGTTAACTATAGGTTGTTTTTTGCTCGGTGATTTTTTCTGCGTAGTTGTTATGACGATGACTTAACGGCTTTATTATTGAATAAATAGCTTTTTCTCTTGGTAGTTGCAGTAAAAATATAAGATGAGTAGGCTGGCATTAAAAAATGTATAGGTTAAATAATAATGAACCAAACTATAGAGACCATTTTACAGCATCGTTCTATTAGGCATTTTACTGAGCAGGCTATTGAAGCTGACAAGTTAGACTTGATCCTACAATGTGCCAATGCCGCTTCGAGCTCCAGTTTTATCCAATGTACCAGTGTGATAAGAATTACTAATCAAGATAAGCGTTCTAAAATTGCCGAATTAGCAGGTGGGCAAAGTTATGTCGAAACTGCAGCGGAGTTTTTAGTCTTTTGTGCTGATTTTAATCGTCATCTACAGGTGAGCCCTAATGCGCAATTAGGTTTTACTGAGCAAACCTTAATTGGCGCTATTGATACCGGTTTAATGGGGCAAAATGCACTGTTAGCGGCTGAATCTATGGGTCTTGGTGGTGTATACATTGGCGGGATCCGTAATGATCCCTATAAAGTAACGCAACTATTGGATTTACCCCAGTATGTAGTGCCGTTATTTGGAATGTGCATTGGTTACCCAGCGAAAGTCCCCGAAAAGAAGCCGCGCTTACCTTTGAGCATTGTTGTGCATCAGGAATGTTATCAAGTAATAGATCGCAGTGAATTAGCACAATACGACCAACATATTAGAGACTATTACGCAGCGCGGAGCAGTAACAACAGGCAAATCTCTTGGTCTGAGCAGGTTAGTGCTACCTTAGACAAAGAGTCGCGACCGTTTATGCAAGCATTTTTGGAAAGTCAGGGACTTAGTACTCGATAATCTTAACGCTAAAGAAACTTATCGAGTATTAGCTTTGGTTGTGGGCTCAATGATGAGTTATTAGATGACATTTTTTATCTATGAGCTTATTTAGGTTGATCATTTAAATTTCTTATTACTTTAACGAAAACTTTCAAAATTTGTGTCGATATAGTATTAAATGATAGTTTGCGTTCATTAATCTTGTTGTTATTAACTAAACTAGATGTACATTCAATTAAGGCGTCTAGGATCGATTATGAAGCACATAGGTTTAATTATCGCGTTATTGGCTTTTTCTGCTCACAGTTATGCATTAGAGCTTACGAGTACAGATATCAAAGAAGGACAGTTGATGTCATCGAAATTTGAATACAATGGCATGGGCTGTAAAGGGCTAAATTTATCACCGCAATTGTCTTGGAAAAACGCACCTAAAGGCACAAAAAGCTTTGCGATAACGGCTTTTGACCCTGATGCGCCAACAGGTAGTGGCTGGTGGCATTGGACGGTACTCAACATTCCTGCAGACACGGCATCAGTAGCACAAGGCGCATCAGGTAAAGTCAATATCGGTCTTGAAACAAGAACTGATTATGGTAAGCCGGGTTACGGTGGAGTTTGCCCGCCAGAAGGCGATGGAATGCACCGTTATCAATTTACGATTTGGGCATTACCAGAAGCTAAAATCGATTTGCCTAGCGACATATCTCCGGCAGTAGTCGGCTTTACATTGAATAAAATGGCAATAGATAAAGCCGTATTAACAGCAACCTATGTGCGTTAGTTTTTATAGCCTTGCCTAGTTAAAATCGACTGCCTAGCCTGTGCTAGGCAGAAAGCTTAGTTAGAAAATTTCTGGCTTAGATCTAATGTTATCTTAGCTAAGCTTAGCATTACATGGGTGTTGGTTGCAGGGAAAGGAATAGAGTTGAGTTCACTAGTTAAAATTGATCGATATTACAGTCACAAGCCACAACCGTTACGCAATGTTCCTGTATTTACGCCAAGTATTATTGCCGTTACTGCAGGTGTAAAGCATCTGCAATGGCAGGGACAATCGCTGCGCTTTAACCGGCTCAATTGGTTATTAGCCGCTGAAAATCAGCCGCTGACTTTTATTAATGAACCTGCACAAGATAAATTTCAATCTGTTCAAATATCATTTAAATCTTTGCCATCATCAGCATTGCTTAAGCAAATATCGACTGCTGATAAAGAACTGTTACAACCGCCTAGCATTGAGGTGAATGATAATCTTAAGTTTGCATGGTCACAGTTAATAGCCATGGCAGATTTACCATTAAGTACGGCTGCTCAGCAGTATTATTTAGATGGTTTTTATCAGCAGCTTCATGAAGTAGGAGCCTTATCGCAACTGTTTGCAGATGAGCTATTTTCTTTACGGCAAAAAGTGAGTCGTTATCTATCTACTGATCCTGCGAACCATCACAGCATAGAAAGCACCTCAGCGCAGTTTGCGATGAGCCCAGCGACATTTATGCGTCATTTAAGTAAAGAAAATGCGTCATTTAGAGAAATTCTAGCTGAAGTACGAATGCTTAATGCTATCAGTATTATGCAGTCGGTCAATTTCCGTAAAGAGCAACCTTTGAGCCAGCTGGAGCTTGCATTTCGATGCGGCTATCAATCAGAAAGTCGATTTAGTCAGCGCTTTAAAGCTCAATTTGGGGTCTCTTTAAAGCAGTACCAACAAACAATTGCTTGCTGAATAGTTGTTAAATCAAAGGGCTAAATATATCTGCTTTTAATAGAGAAATATTGAATGGAGTTTTTGGCTTAAAAGCCTGTGGCGCATGGAATACAGGCTATAATTAATCATGAAAAGCGTATTTTAGAAAGTGACGTAAGTCGGTAGGAAAGTCGTAAGTAAAGTAGGAAGTAAAGTTAGTTGAGCATTGTAGCTTGTGTGTTTGAGCAATGTGAAAGTTAGCTTGTTTGTAGGTAATCGTCACAGCTCTAAGAGCAGCAACCACGTTATTTGGGGCTTAAATCGTGGTCAACGAGGGATGAAGCATAGCCCGGTTATCGCTATATGACTCGCTTCCCGCGACGCGCTTTTCACTCATCTACTTATCATCTATACCCAAGGCTTACTATTGAGTAAGCCTCTTTTATGCGCGCTATAAACTCAACCGCGGATTTATGTTGAGCACTTTGATTTTACGGTAATATATTAGTCAGGATTAAGCTGTATTTACTAACGTCTTTTACCACTGATTTAAGTTTAGAATATTAGCGAGAGTTGCATCAATGTCTGAGATCACCTTGTGATCAATATCCTTGTATTGGATAGCCAGCTAGTTTGATAAAGCTGTTGAGTATGTGAAATGCAGATAATTTATACTGAATAGGCCTTATTCTGTTACCTAGATCAAATGTTGAATTTCACAAAATATTGCGCGCTCACAAGACGACTTTTTGAACCTAGCTGATAATCGAAAATTTTATTATAATGTGTCTTTAAAAGGTGGATCCTTTAGTGGCCATTTTATCAATGGTGCATTAAGCCTGATCCAACAATTTATTCATTAAAGAGAAAATGCCATGAGCGCTATCCCACCATGCCCAAAATGTGAGTCAATCTACGTATACGAAGATGGCTCAAACCTAGTTTGCCCTGAATGTGCTCATGAATGGAACCCGAACGAAGTTATCGTTGATCCAGATGCAATCATCTTAAAAGATGCTGTAGGCAACCTACTAGCAGAAGAAGACAAAGTCACGCTAATTAAAGACCTTAAAGTTAAAGGTTCATCGCTTATCCTGAAAGTAGGTACTAAAGCGGTTATTAAGCGTTTTGTTGATGCTGACCACGATATTGACTGTAAAGTTGATGGCCACGGCCAGATGATGCTTAAGTCTAAGTTTGTTAGAAAGCAAAACTAATCAGCTGGCTATGAAATAAAAGCTGCTTTGAAACATAAGCTGATATAAAGAAACCTGCCTAGTGCAGGTTTTTTTGTATCTGAATACCTATGTGGGATTAAACTCGGTACAAGGAGCTACAGTAGGTAAACCTAAGTGTAATGAATACATTCTCTATCTTTAGCCATGTGGAATGAATACCTCTATGTGGCTACATGTATTGCAATAGTAGAGTTGGTTTGAATTTTATATAGAGTTCGGTAAACAACAGATACAAAAAAGCCGCTAAATCCGTCTGGTAGGGATTTAGCGGCCTTTGAAGGTTATTGCTAACCTAGTATTGGTGGGATCTTGTGCCGACGGGGCTCGAACCCGCGTCCAAAAAGCCTACATTCTATCTAATAGTCCGTCATACGGCGTGATATCTATACTTTCAGTTAGTTACGTTTAAGCGTCTGTTAGAGAGTGTTAGCCTTTCTAAATGGTTGCCGCCACTTTGTCGCCACTTAGTTAATGTGACCTGCAAGCTCGACACATTGTTTGTACTGGCTCCATTTCCATAATGAGTCTCGACGTCCCTCAGCACTACGAAGCATTGTGCTTATTTTCTCGATAAAGTTAAGTTGTTTACTTCCAGCGTTTTCTCTTAAATTTCGGTTTAGGAAGTGTGGGCGTTGAATTGTAATGATTCTACGTTGTTCTCCATAGTCGTCATGTAACTCGGTAATATGTTTAATTGAGTCAAGACTTTGATTGATTATATCTGATGAAGAAAAGCCATCTTCAATGTTGAATATCTTGGGTGGATTGGCTCTGTGTGAGCAATCAATATCTTCTCTACTATAGAATACGGGTAAGTTCTTGTTATTTTCAATAATAGCTGTGAATAAAACTATTAAGTTGATTATAGAACCTTGATGAATGTTATTAATAGCCCGTAGACATGCATGTAGCTGTGCGAGTAGTTGGTCTAAATCTCTTACTTCAAGTTCATAACTTTTGAAAAGTATGGCGATTATACTTTTAAGTGAAAGGTCATGTGAACCAGTAGGGTGAAGAGAAATATCACTATATTTACTGAAATCTAAGTCTTGATAAGATAGGTATGCTTCAAATTCAGGTGGTGGAAGCTGAGCCGTTCTGTCAAAAAACCTGCGCAAATATGTTTCTGATTCGAAGGTGTTACCGTACACGGCTTTTATTGCGTGGCAAAGTTGTTTGGTATCGGTTGCGATTACGAATACCACTTTTTCGGTGTTAAAGAAGTGCTTCACAACTTCAAGCATTTCTATTGCATAGGTTGGTCTGCATCTATCAAGTTCATCAACCAAAATGATGAGCGGTGACTTCATCTCATAGATTACTTCTAGTAATTCAGTAATAAGTGACAACTGGTTTTTAATATCCTTGATGGCACTAATTTGTGATTGGTAGTTTTTAGATAGATTTTCTACTAACTTTTCATTTTTAGTTGCAGGTTCATCGAGTACAACATTGGTTATGCCTGCACCTACGGAGTCACCTAAGCCTGCGGCCGCGGTTCCAATACCTGCAAATAGAGCTATCTTTTGTTTGAATTGTGATAGCTTTCCTTTTAGTTCAGTGACTCTATCTGCCAAGCTACTATCGCTTTCAGGTTCCATATACTTTTCAATCTGAGCCAGTAATTCAAATGCAATGACTGATAACGGATCTTTAGAAAAGTCACTCTCCCAAGAGTCAATATAGATGACAGGATGATTAGCTTTATGACTTATGGTGTAAAGACGCTTTAGAAACTCTGTTTTTCCAGAGCCCCAGTTAGAGTCGATATTAAGCACAAAACCATCTTTCTCACCTATTAAGTAATTGAATAGGAACTCACCATAGCTTTTCCTGTTTAGCTTACAATTTTCAAATGTATGAGATTCTATCCACGAAGAGTATTTGAGAAGTTCAGTTGATGAATTGCTTTCAGAAGGCATTATTTTCACTCTTTTAATAAACTAGCTATTGTTTTTTGGTTATTGCGTCGTCCAGGTGAGCGGGTGCGAAGTGGGCGTAGCGCATGGTGTCTTTGATATTGGAGAGAGCGAGTATCTGTTCTTCACTTTATCGAAAAGAAGAATATTGCCGCTGTACATCACAAAGCTGCTGGAAAATGTGTGGCGTAAAAAATGGGTCCTCTGTTGATAATTAGCAAAGTCATTAACGGTGATCTTGCTGGCAATGGGATCGCCCATGCCGTTGCAAATCAAGTTTTCGTAACCGCAGCTCTGGCTTAGTCAGTTGCTGGCCGTGCAGATCATGCCAGCGTTTGATTAACTCAGACAGACGGCGGTTATCGACCTTTTCACCCAACCAAGGATTGTCATCGACCTTTTTCATGGTGAACAATTCAAATGCGGTCGCCTCACCGCGAGTGGCAAACTTTTTACGTATGGGCTTGCCTTCGCGGCCATTGGGGCAGCATTCGCATAGTCAAGGTTTGTCGCTGTTGTCTTTTAGATTACGAATAGACACCTTATATAATGCTTCTCAACGATTCAGCAGTAGCTGCGAGGTTTTCTATACCAGGGAAATAGTTTGGGAATTTAACTAATGCGAGTAGTACGTAGAAAGCAATTATGAATAATCCCCCTAATGCTTCGCTAGTTGTTAGGTAGATCAAAAAACGAGTTTCCCCGCGTTTAACTCGTTCCCATTCATTTTTTAGTATTAGATGCGTCCCAGACTCAAGCGACTTTAATACTTCATTTGCTGCATTGTATTGCTGTTTTAATACCTCAGGAGTGGAGTACACATTTATTTGATGGACTTTTACTAAAGATTGTTCAGCTAATTCTATGAACTCTTTATCCTTGGTAGGGTTCAGCTTTAATTTAGTTAACATTATTCGGAGTTCGAATTCTGTATAGTATTCATTCATCGAATTAATAAATTCATCTTGCTTTTCAAAAGGTACGTTACGGTGTTCCTGTCTCATATAGCAACATTTGTAAGCATTTTTCAGTGCCAATGCCATATCGCTTCTTAAGTCGTTTATCCAAATTTGTCTAAACTCAGAAACTTTCTGCTCTTTGGCTATTTTTGCTGTTGCAATAGCCACAAATAAACCAATTATCGCAGCTGTTATTGCAGCTATTGCGCCAATAGTTGCAACAGATATTTCTGCTGACATACTTTATCCCTACTTCACTTTTTTACTATTTAGATAGCTGTTAACCACTGATCTTCAGATATGACATAAATCTCATGCCCTTTCTCTTTAAGTGACATAGCCTTTTCAATTTTTCGGCCATGGCTTAGGTATTTCCAATCTCGGCTCGCAAGAGTACCAATGACTACAAACTGAGTAGACAGCAACACACCTTTACTTGTAATAGCACCAAGACTTTGTGCTTTAGACTCTACAGTTTTACGGCTACCAGATTTAAACTTTCCAGTGAAACAAAAACCAATGTTATCGTGCGGGATCTCGCTTATATCATCAAAGCATTCGGTAGTGGTGTCTGTTACATCACCTGTTTCACAGAAACGATTACCAGTGACTTTCTGCACTGTTAGCAATAAGTCTTTCTTTTCATCTTCGGTGATGATGCTATCTTCAAAAATTTCATATAGTTTTGATGCAACAACACTAGCAGGCCACTTATCTAGGATTTGATGATTTTCATCTAGCCAAACAGCTAGCGCATCAATTTCTTTTTCGTTGATTTCGTTATCAGCTGAAATTCCCTGAAGTAGACCAAGTAGTTGGTTTACCTGGTTATGGCTACCAGGTTCATTGAATCCGCGTACATTATTCACATCATTTATTAAGCAGAATAAATCATCATGTTCATCTTCATCAATAATTCCATCCTCTAATACGTCATTTAGCACATCGACGATATCAACCATATCAGGATCATCTGAAACTTCGCCATGAGTTCTTAACCACAAATCGAGGAAGGCATGTTCGGCTGGCTTAAGTTTGTCATCTGCAGTAATCCCCAAAAGAATGCCATGTAGTGAAGCAATCGCTTTTTCGATATTAGCAGCCTGATTATAGCGGCCGTATGGTTGGGCATCCTTGTTCAAAAAGACATCATTAGGCTTTTGTTGCTTTGCTTTAATGGGGGTTCTGGATTCAACTAGAGTTAGTATTTGTTCTACTGTAGCTTGTGGAAGTTCACCAGTTTCAGCGAAATGTACAAACTGAGATTTGTCGATAATTACCAAACCGCCTTCGCGAGCTTTATCTATTTTACTGGAACCAGCGTTCTCACCAATACACAGAATATGGAGGCTCTTAGTTACGTTTTTTTTGACCGATAGACCTACCAATTCAGCTTGTGTTTCTAACTTATTTCGTTCAACAGCGTTAAAACCCGTAAAACAAATCTCAAATGCGTTCATAACCAATCCCTTTAATTATTATGCATGATGTGTTATCTGCAATTACCTTCGTATCTGGTTAGATGCTTAATATCGATACGACTGAGTATGAGGCTAGAATATCCTCAGAGGTGTTACTCTATATAAGGTGGGTATTGTCATCCATAACAACTTATTGATTTATTGAGTAATATAACAATTCTTTGATTTGGTGCAATCTTTAGCGGCAGAAAATTAAAGGTTTTGAATTTTGGGAAGGGCTGTAAAGATAAATCTTGGTCAGCAAGATAAAGGATGGATAAGAGGCAGTATAACCACAAACAGCAGATACAAAAAAGCCGCTAAATCCGTCTGGTAGGGATTTAGCGGCCTTTGAAGGTTATTGCTAACCTAGTATTGGTGGAGGCGGCGGGGCTCGAACCCGCGTCCAAAAAGCCTACATCCAAGGCGCTACATGCTTAGTCTCTCTTTTGGTTAACCAAGTACACTCCGAAAGACAGGATTGCAATTGGCGAGTTCAGTACTATTTCGCGGTTCACCCCTGAACGTGGTTCCCTCGCTATCAAATGTAAAGGTGACCATCTTATTACTCTGCCCATTTGAGAAACGTGAGCAAGATGGCTAGCTAGCCTAAGCTGCTAGAGCGTAGTTATCGTCGTTTGCAACTATAACTGTGCGGCTTTTTACGAGGCCAACCGCCCCTCGGCATGCTCCCAGGGTTTCGAGAATCTTGTCGAATCCAGAATCGCCCCCAGTACAATTTGATTGTAACGCGTCATATCTTGTTTTAACAAGGATAAAAACCACATTACTAATCGATTGTTCGTTATACGACCGTTATTGGTCATATTCTTGTATCTATTACTGTTGAACAGCCTTTTTCATGGTTCGAGACTTTTCAATCTGCCATTCACGGTCTTTGGTATCCTCACGTTTATCGTGATCTTTCTTACCTTTACCTAAGCCGATCTCTATTTTTACCCAAGCACCTTTTTGCCAATACATTGAAATAGGTACGATTGAGTAACCTTTACGTTCCACTAAGCCTTCTAGCTTATCCAGCTCTTTACGTTTAAGTAGTAATTTACGTGAGCGCAATGGATCACATACTACATGTGAAGATGCTGTATTAAGCGGGGCGATTGTGCAGCCAAAAAGGTAAGCTTCGCCTTCCCTTAAGAATACGTAGCTTTCAGACAAGTTTACCTTGCCCATACGAATAGACTTCACTTCCCATCCCATGAGGGATAGGCCCGCTTCTAGCTTCTCTTCGAACTTATAATCGAAGGTCGCGCGTTTGTTACGTGCGATGGAAGCTGAACTGTTCTTTGAGTTTTTTGCATTTTTCTTAGCCATAGGGAAGTCATTATACTCAGGCAAAACAAATATGGAATTAGCGACATCGAATTATTCGATGATTTCTGTTGTAACGTAGCGAGTTTGTTTGCTTTTTAATCGCTTAAAGCAGCTGTACTGTATCATAGATGCGTTTTCTTGTGTTCATGCTAAAATCGACCTTTCGAATTTAATTACCGAGTATCTATCGTCAATGCCGCAAATTTCACGCAGTGTTTTAGTTCGCTTTAGTGCGATGCAGATGTATGACTTAGTTAATGATGTTGAGTCTTATAAAGAGTTTTTACCTGGTTGCGTGGGTGGCAAGGTTATTGAATTCGACGGCAAGACCATGGTTGCATCAGTGGATGTGTCAAAAGCTGGGATCAGTAAAACCTTTACTACGCGTAATCAGGTTGTACCTGGTAAAAGCATTCAATTGCAATTGGAAAATGGCCCATTTAAGGAATTAGTTGGTCAATGGACGTTCACAGAGCTAACAGAGGATGCTTGTAAAGTAGACTTTGAGTTGAGTTTTGAGTTTTCAAGCTCCATTGTTGATATGGCTTTTGGTAAGGTTTTTAAAGAATTGATGGGCTCTATGGTGACGGCGTTTACAAGCCGTGCAAAGGTGATATACAAATGAGTACAGAGCAAGCGCCATTTATTGTTGAAGTGATATACGCTTTAGCTAAGCAGCAAAAGTTGATAAAGGTTAATGTCCCTGTGGGAACGACTTGCATCGAGGCGGTAAAGCTTAGTGGTATGCAGAGTTACTTTCCTGAGATCGATCTAGAAACCGTCAAGTTGGGTATTTTTAGCCGTTTAGTTAAACACGATGAAGTGTTACAACCTGGACAACGAGTTGAGATTTACCGTCCTTTAATTGCTGACCCTAAAGATGTGCGCCGTAAACGCGCGGAAAAAGCTAAAGAGGATGGTCGTATTAATAAGATCACCGGCAGTAAAATATAATTTCATTGCGCAGTTAGTTCTTAGCAAATTGAAACAATAAAAAATGGCGAGTAACCAATTAGGTTCTCGCCATTTTTCATTTAATCAGCTGTTATTATTCAAACTTTTCAGATAGTGACTCAGGTTGAGTTTCTTTTTCTTCGACCAATGGTTCAGCTTGCGGACGTTGCTCCGGAATCAACGGATCATCTTCAGGAATATTCACTTCAGGTAGTCGGCTATCCTCTAGCGGAGTATTAAAGTCGGCGCTTAATTCATAGTCACCTTTCACTTCAACTAACTGATTACCGTTGAAGTTAAGAATAAGCTCTTTATGAGTAATACTAGCATCACGACCACTTTTGTAGTGGTAGACATAGTACCAAGTATCATCAGAAAAACTATCCCGTAACACTGGACGACCAAGTACATACTCTACTTGTTCTTTAGTCATGTCGATTCTAAGTTTTTCGACCTGTTGTTTTTCCATATAGTTACCCTGAGGGATATCAGGCTTATAGATCAACCAGTCAAAAACACCGCATGAACTAAGTGATAACGAGAGCGCAGCAGCGCCCAAAAGGGTAAGACTTTTCTTTTTAATTGTCATTGAATGCGCTACTTCATCAAAATCTGTCGGTCATAATACCCAAGGCTTCCCCCTTATGACAAGGGTAATTGCTAATGGGTGTGCTTGGTGCATGATTCTATACACAAATTGCAGATTTTAATATTAATCTCTGCAGGATAAATATATTGAGTCGAAAAATAACATTTAGTTCCGAATAGAGATTGCTTGTTGGCTTATTTCAGCGTTTTTTACCCTTACCTATATTAGATGACATGTTTTATTGTGGTAGTACAGAGCGTATTTTATAGCGTTTAATTCAGTTTGTGCTAATGCTTGGGGGCTTATCTAGGCGACTGCTGCTTTTAAGATTACTACTTGTAAAAACAACTTGTTAGTTTGTGTTTTAGTTGTGTAATGGTTATGTTAGTTTAATGGTGTTTGGCGATTTTTAATCGCTAAGATTGAGCGCTAAATCACCAATAATAATGATAAATGAATTAACAGGCAGCTAAATAAATGGAAGCAGATAAAAAAGGGACTTTAATTTGTGTCGGTACAGGACTCAACTTGGCCGGACAGATAAGCGTTTTGAGTAAAAGTTATCTCGAACATGCTGACGTGGTCTTCTCTTTAGTGTCTGACAGCTTTACTCAGAATTGGCTTGAGTCGCTTAACCAAGATGTGCGTAGTCTTCAGCCTTATTATGCACAAGAGGGCGAAGTCAAAAATCGTCGTGATACATACAAGCAGATGGTTGAAGCGATTATTGAGCAAGTTCGTCTAGGTAAAAAAGTTGTTTGCGCACTATATGGGCACCCAGGCGTATTTGCTTGTGTGTCGCATTTTGCTATTGCACAAGCTAGAGACGAGGGATATACAGCCCAAATGGAGCCGGGGATTTCTGCTGAAGCTTGTTTATGGGCTGATATTGGCATAGATCCAGGGGCTTCAGGACATCAAAGCTTCGAAGCTAGCCAGTTTATGTTCTATAAGCATACTCCCGACCCGACAACACATCTATTGCTGTGGCAGATTGGTATTGCCGGTGAACATACTTTAACCGAGTTTCATACTTCATCAGATAGGTTGCAAGTGTTAGTGGAGCAGCTTAACGAGTGGTATCCGCTAGAACATGAAATCGTGCTTTACGAGGCTCCAAACCTACCTACTCAGTCTCCAAGGATCGATAGAATCGTGCTCAAGAATTTGCCATTTGCGCGCCTTTCATCTATCACCACTTTACTAATACCACCATCGCGTGAGCTTGAGTTTAACCATCAGGTATTGGCTAAGCTTGGGATTACAGCTGAAGAGTTAGGTTAATTCAACGCTAATTTTAACACTATATATCTTCGCTACCACGTGGCTAATTAAAACCAACCAAAATGTTCATCTATTTAAGGGAATAATAATGTCAAAGTTTAATGTGTTTTTCGAGAAGTTAGGTTCTGATGCAAAATTACTAGAGCAATACAAACAAGACCCTCAAGCTGTTATGCAGGCGCATGGTTTGAGTGAGGAGGAAATTCAAGTGGTGCTTTCTGGTGATAAAAATAAGATAGAATCTATTGCAGGCGCTAAACCTATGGGCTCATATACAGTAGTTTTTACGAGTAATAGATAGAATCATGGTGCGGATCTTCATTATTTTTTTGCTTTTTAGTCTAGCTAGGCCGGTAAATGCTGAAGCTGTGGACTATAACTCTGCTTTGGTAAATATTGCGGATTCGCTTACCTCTTCGCCACAAAACTCTGAAGATAAATTAAAAAAACTGTTAGAAAGTTGGGATGAATTGACTGCTGAGCAAAAGGCTAAATTGACTTTTTATCGTGCTGTCGTTCAAACTTATAAAGGCGATTATCAGTCGTCGTTAATATTGCTAGGCCAAGCCGAAAAGTTGCAGCCCGATAAAGAAACGTTGAATAACATTTATCAACATTTTGCGGCTAATTTTATATTACTTAAACAGTACCCTGAAGCTATCGAATTTATGGTAACAAATTTAAGTAAAATTGAACAAATTGATGATATTGAAACAAAAGCTGGAGCCTATGTGCGCTTGGCTAATTTGGCGTATGAGATTGGTGCTTATCAAGAGTTATATGAATACGCATTAACTGCAGCTAGGCTTAGTGAGAATAACAATGCTCGTCAGCATTGTTTTGCATTACTCTATATTGCAGTAGCGGATTTAAAAAAGCTTAACTTTAAAAACGCAGAGGATGGTTTTGATTATAGCCTTCAGTATTGTAGGAATAATGGTTTTCCACTGATTGGCTCAATGTCACTAGCAGGTCTTGCTGAAGTAGCAATGCACAATGAAGATTTTACAAATGCGAAACGCTTGCTAGAGGAAGCACTTTTAGGCTATCAAGAATTTAATTTTGAAAGCCAAATTAATAATGTTACAGCATTATTGAGTCAAACCTATCTGAGGTTGGGGCATTTATCTTTAGCAAATGATTTCGCATCAAAGGTGATGGCGCTCGATGACTCGGTCATTAATATTGGTGATAAAGCCAAAGCAGCTAAAGTATTGTCGCAGCTTTATATTGAGTCACAGCAATACAAGCTTGCCTATGATTATCTAGAATCTCATCAACATTATTCTGAGCTGATTTTAGATGATACTAAAGCTAAGGCAAACGCCTATCAGATGGCTAAATTTAAGCACCAAGAGCAGGCTCGTGAAATACAGTTATTGAATCAAGAGCGTCAATTGATGCAAACTCAGAAAGAGCTGGATCAGTCAGATAAGACTAATAGCTTAATGCTCGTTACTATGCTGATTGGTAGTATATTTTTCTTATCACTGTTTTTACTTTCTAGTCATAGACAGAAGATACGTTATAGAAAACTTGCGCTCACTGATAGATTAACCGGTGTTTATAATCGTGGTGCGGGTCAAGATTTTGCTGAAAATGAGTTTGTCCAAATTTGCATTCGAGAAGCTCATTTTTCAGTTGTAGTTTTTGATCTAGATTGCTTTAAAAATATTAATGATACGTTTGGGCATGGAACTGGTGATTGGGTATTAAAGCGTGTGGTTTCAGTCGTGCAGCCGTTAATTAGAGATAGTGATATTTTTGCTCGGATGGGAGGAGAAGAGTTTGCCATATTTTTGCCTTATTCAGAGGCCGATGTGGCCTTAGAAATTGCTGAACGTTGTAGAATGGCAATCTCTAATATTGATACTAAATATTCAGGACATGTATTTGATGTGAGTGCGAGTTTCGGGGTGGCCAGTAATACCTTTGATGATCTCAGCTTAGATCCTTTATTAAAACGCGCAGATATAGCTTTATATTCATCTAAACACTCAGGCCGTAATTGCGCGACTTTATATACCGTCGAACTTGAGATTCAACAGGGAGATGAGGTCACTCAAAAGCCATTGTTATTTAGCCAATAGGTATAGTAATTCGCTATGCTTTTATTGGTTTATCAAACACTTTTCATATTGTCTGCTAGTCGCCAATTTAATGATATTGCTCTACCAATGACATATCTGCCAAATAATCCCAAAATCTTAGCTGAAACAGTGGTGATTTTCCGATCAAGCAATTCAAGATCCAAAGTAGAAGCAAATAAATAAAAATACTTCAGAATAACAAGTCATATCGGACTTTTATATATGACAAGCTAAGCCAAAGCTTTAACATAATACCGCTGAAGTCCTTTCTAGCTGATCCTGAGTTCGATTAAGCTCTTCACTAGCTGTAAGCCATGTGGTTTCGTATGTGACTGATATACAGAGATAGATAAGATATCTCTGTATATCGGTAAAAGTGATGAATGTCATTAATGCCCGATGATTATCGATATAGCAGATGTCAGAGCAAAATGCTCGAACCTAGAGTCACACTTGCGCGGTCATTAGGAGTTATGCAATACCCGTTATCGATGGCATTTAGTCGCTTGCCTTCGGATCATTAAACAATTGCTGCTTGAACAATCCCTTAAATTGACTTGTATATAGTCGGCTCACTTAACTAAGTCTGAATACTTACGTTTTTATGGTTTAAGTGAGGGGGCTGACAATTTAATACTAATTCATCTGTATAGGCTTTTACTTAAGAGCTAGTTTGTCATCTTTTACTTTAATGAGCGTTCATCGACGGTTAATTGGATGTTTTTATTATAAAAGTAAACTTTTTTGCAGAAAATTTTCGAGTGAACCAATATTTTTTAGAATGTTGGTCATCAATTATCAGCTATTGAATTAAATGAATTAGGTATTCATCTAATTACTTTTACGTAAACGTAAGAATCAAACGCTCGTTTAAACTTCTGGTTTGAAAAAGTTGACCCATATTATTGTTTTTAAAGTACTAATATGCTTTACCTGTAAGTTAAAGAAAAACAGCTATGTAAATTGATAGCGACGGATCTAATTATTATTTTTGTAACATAAAATTTACAGTGTGAAATTTAATAACGAAGTTAACTTATAGCTGTTGGCTTTGGTCAATTTGTCTTACGTTTTATTAATTACTTATTTTTCATATCTATGGGTTTTTATTTTAGTTGTTATTTTACAGGTGTTTACTAGCTATTTAGTGGTCTGTTTTTAGTGTGTATCTTGCTGTTTTAGAGTCTGTCTTAGCCTCTTTCAGGCCTGGGTGTTTACTTGCAACTTAAGTTTGTAGTCAGTAGTTTTGTTGTAAATCAACAGATGCTTAACCAGTTCTCGATTGCCTTTTAATTGCTTGGAACTTTTTAGTGAGAGTCAGATTATTAAAATTCGCTTGGGTTTATCCGACCGAACCTTAAAGAAAACCATAAGCAGTTAAATGAGTATGTAAGTCCTAGTTGTATATAGCTATAAAGCGAGGAACGACAAATGATAGAAACATTGACTAACGCCGCCGAAGTAAACAAAGAATCGCTTTTGCAACAAGAACTCATTGGTGAGAAGCCACAAGTAGCGCAAGGCACTAGTCATGTTACTCGTAATATGAGTTTAGAATCTGAACTGCTTATCCTAGATAGCGAAGTCGATGGACAACAAGCACTGTTATCTGATGGAGTGAAGTCTTTACTTAAAGCGTTATGTGGAAGATTTGCCGCTGAGGTCCCACAACTACTTGCTAACAGAAAGCACAAGCAACAAAGTATTGATAGGGGCGAATTACCAGATTTCTTACAACAAACAAAATCGATACGAACAGGTGATTGGCAGATCCGTGGGATCCCTAAAGATCTGCAAGATAGACGAGTAGAGATCACCGGTCCAGTAGATCGTAAGATGGTTATTAACGGGTTGAATGCCAATGCTAAAGTATTTATGGCCGATTTCGAGGACTCGCTTGCACCAACATGGAACAAGGTCATTCAAGGACAGATTAACCTCCGAGATGCTGTAAATGGTGATATCAGCTATACCCATCCAGAAACAGGCAAACACTATAAGCTAGATGACGATCCAGCAGTACTTATTTGTCGCGTACGTGGTCTACACATGCTTGAGCAGCATGTTCTATTCGATGGCCAGGCTATCCCCGCGGCACTATTTGATTTTTGTGTTTATTTTTATAATAACTATCGCAAGTTGTTGCTGAAAGGCAGTGGCCCTTACTTTTATATCCCCAAGCTTGAAAACCATTTAGAAGCGAGATGGTGGGCTAAGGTCTTTGCTTTTGTCGAGCAACGCTTTTGTCTACAACCTGGCACGATTAAATGTACTTGTCTAATTGAAACACTCCCTGCAGTGTTTGAAATGGACGAGATTTTATATGAATTGCGCTCGAATATTGTCGCATTAAACTGTGGTCGTTGGGATTACATATTTAGTTATATTAAGACGTTAAATACATATAGTGATCGCGTGTTGCCCGATAGACAGTCAGTGACAATGGATAAACCTTTTTTGAGTGCTTATTCTAGATTGTTAGTGAAAACCTGCCATAAGCGTGGTGCTTTGGCTATGGGAGGCATGTCTGCATTGATCCCATCTCATGATGCTGAAACAAATAAAAAGATTTTGGATAAGGTTAAAAAAGACAAACAGCTTGAAGCGCGCAATGGCCATGATGGCACTTGGATTGCCCATCCGGGACTTGCCGACACCGCAATGGCTATTTTTAATGAGTACATTGGAGAAGATCATGTTAATCAGCTGCATATTACTCGCGACGTAGATGCGCCGATACATGCCGGTGAATTACTTGTACCAAGTCGTGGTGAAAGGACTGAGACGGGAATGAGGCTTAATGTCAGTATTGCACTGCAATACATTGAATCTTGGCTCAGCGGTAATGCGTGCGTACCGATATATGGTCTTATGGAGGATGCAGCAACAGCTGAGATTTGTCGCGCGTCTATCTGGCAATGGATAAAGCATAAGCAAAAGCTGACATCTGGTGTGATAGTGACTAGATCACTGTTTAAGAAGATGTTGTTTGAAGCGTTAGCTGAAGTGAAAGAACAGGTGGGAGTAGACAGGTTTACCCACGGACAATATACCCAAGCTGCAGTGCTGTTAGAACAAATTACTCTTGCAGATGAATTAGTGGATTTCTTAACTTTACCTGGGTATTCGATGCTTTTAGCGAAAGATTAAAAAGTTTGGCTACACTTTGTAGCTTGTGTCCCCCGCACGGTAATCCTACGTGCTGTGCGGGTTTTTATTTTTAGTTGATTTTTTAAGTGTGCTGGTTGTGATTGGCGACTCTTCGGAGTCGCTTTTTTTATGATTATTCATCATTGCTACTGGCCGATATTATTTGTTTCGTTATCGATTTCGCTATGCTATTTGGGATAGGGAAGCTTAAGTGGTATTGGGCAATTTTCCATCCTTTGTTAGTTTTGATTAAGGTTCCAGTTCCTCGGCTTACTCCGTAAGAAGGGCTCATGAGTAGCTCGTCAAACCATATCACATCGCCATGTTGAGTCATTTTTCTGCTCGATAAATCATAACGCCAGCCTTTAGTTGGGCGAGCGTACTGCTCAAATGTAGCCTTGTCCCAATGTTCATTAGCATCAGTGCCAATAAAAATGCCTTGTTCATCATAAAGCGCAAAGTAATTATCCCAATCTGCTGCTGATGAGTACTGATTTAATGCATCTAACACTTTTGCAGCTTGTTGCTTGTCATGAGTTGCGCCTTGTTCTGCCAGCGCTTGAGTTGAAAATGCCCCTAATAGAAAAAACACACTGCAAAGGTTTTTTAGCGATATCAATTTCAACATGTTTATTCTTATCCTTTATATGTTGGGGCTAATTTTTATATTGGCAGTTCTTGATTATAGGGAAGTCAGCGCCAATTAATAGGGTCGAGTTGATAGAATGAACTGAGCTCTTTATATAACGCAGGATAAAGTTCATAAAACGGCAAGGGTTGCTCGAAAAATACTTCACTTATTACCGCAAAAAATTCAGCAGGATTTGTTGCTCCATAGTAGCTAAACAATGACTGCTCACCTGTTCTTGATGCTGTTACCAAATGCTGATATTCCAGCATTAGTGTTTCTGACCATGATTGGTAGTCTGCTATATTTTTTAAAATTGGCGCGCCATTGGCATTGCCGCCTTCTTGATCTAGTTGGTGGGCAAACTCATGGATCACAACATTGCTGCCATCATCAGGGATTGCTGCGTCATGTTTTGTTGTTTGCCAAGACAGTATTACACGGCCATCTTGCCATGATTCACCAGCTAATACTCGGCGCTGATCCGATACTACGCCAGCACCATGTTGCTGTTGATTTTCAACAATGAATGCAGATGGGTAAATTAATATTTCTTTTAGATTAGGGTAAAAGTCTGTTTTTCTATTAAGTAATAACAAGCAAGCTTGCGCGGCTACGGTAACTCGAATTTCATCATTAATTTGTAAGCCATCACAGCCAACGAAACGCTTTTCGTTAATAAAAACTTGAATATGTTTTTTTAACTGTAATTGCAAATCTGCTGGTAGCATTCGAAAAAACGGGATACGACGCTTTAAGATTTCTCGCCATTCATGGGGAAACGGTTGTTGCGTAATATTTAGGCGATGTTGTTTAGTACGCCATGAGGCGCTTGCTATCCAAGTAATAGCAATACAGCTAACTACCAGAATAAGAATGATTGCTAACATAGTACGCCTTTTTATTTTAGTAGTGGGTTAACTTTGATATGCGGACCTTATGTGTAAAATTCAACCGTTACCGATTATGTATTGCTCAAAGTTGATTGTTACTTATGGAATGAGAGCTTGAAAAAAGGCAAAAAAATGCTGACAGAGCATTACTTCAAAAAGTCGTCCAACTACTGTCAGCCAAGGCGAGGGAGGGATATAGATAAAGATTATTCAACGATGATACTTTTTTCCTTTTGCTTTCTTTGCTCAGGGCTCAAATTAAAGTGATGCTCTATTAAGAAGCGGATTAACTTAGATTTTGCTACGTCACAGTCATCTGCCAAAAGGGCTAAATGCGAAATTGCAGATTCGGTAAGGGTAAAGGTAGCTCTTCTTACCGGGGTACAACCTCTTTTTACCCTTGGAATAGGTTCTGTTTGTGCCTTTTGTTTGTTGCTTATTAAACCGTTTTTTTCTGTCTGCACATTAGCTGGTTTATAGTCTAAGTTAGCGATGCTTGATTGCTCTGTAGTAACCAGTTTTTGGCCTAAAGCATAGCGATTAGCATCATTAATAAAGTCATCAAGAAGCGAGTCCAGTGCTAATTGACGAGTTTGGTTATCGTTATGGGATGTCCTAGACGGCGTAGAGTTTTTCTTGAGATCTGCCAGACCCATAATCACCTCTCATCTTATTAATCTGTTTTTCAGCTAGACGGTTGCGGATCTCCGTTGCACTTGTGACTTGTAGCATTTCACAAGCAATGCCTCTGATTTCGTTAGCGGCTTTACCTTTAGGCTCTATTTCAAGGACAGACAAACCAGATTCTTCACTATCATCATAAATATTACGGCTATAAGTAATAGCGTCTAATACATTGATATCGTATGTTTTACAGACTTCTTTAGCTTCAAAAATACGGCTTGCTTGGTTTGGTAAGCTTGGGCATTGAGTGATGACAAAAGTAGCTCGCATTTTTGGATTTATCATCATGCATGTGGCGACGATATCATCCATATGACTGACAGTTTTTAAATCACGACGCTTAGGACGAAGAGGCATAAGAACATGCGACGCGACCGACATTGTTGCACGTAACGCGAGGTTATCTTGGCCACCACAATCTACAAGTACATAGTCATAATGTTGCTCTAAGCTGAGTAAATCGTTTCTAATTTTTCCATAGAGCTGAACGCAATTAATACTAGGAAGTTCGGTGTTATTGTTACGGGCGTGGATCCAATCTGATGTCGTCCGCTGTGGATCGCAATCGACCATGATAACTGACGCTTGGCACTCTGCAGTTAAAAATACAGCGATGTTTTGGGCTAGGCAGCTTTTACCGCTTCCGCCTTTTTCGCCACCAACGAGTATGATCATATTGTTTTCCTCTTGTACGCGGTTAATTTATTGCTTTTATAATTAGGAACAAGGTAAGTAGCAGTTGTGAACTTAATTAGTCGGTGAGCAAAAACAGAAACTAATTCGATTTCATATAACTGTTACAGTTAATTTAATCTAGGTCGCTATGCTCAATACGTCAACAGTATGATTTTTGACACTTTTATCAGAATTGACCAGTGTTTTTTTTTTGACGCTAAATGCCATTTTGATGGTTTTTTGACGCGCAGTGGTGGGTAGGTAAGTATTTTATAATTTACTAAATTAATTAGGTGTTTACAGCTAAATTACTCAGAGAGATTTACTTCTTATTAAAGAGGAAGCGAGTCATTAGCAAGTGTTTACGTTGACTTGTTAATGGCTGTTGGTCGATTTTTTATAGTTATGTTTGTTTTTATGCGCAAAAGGTATATGTCTTTTGCGATTTTATAGGCGCTTGGTTGTCAGTGAAATCGATATTTGTAAACCGGTAGAGGATTAAGGCTGGTACAATGCGAGCTTTTAAATAGCCAAATCGTTACATATTGAGGTTGAATCACCATGGATGAAAAACTCCTTTTTGAGGCCGTAACTCAAAAAATGCCTTTTGGTAAATATGCTGGCAGGTATTTACTTGAGTTACCTGAGCCTTATCTGGTTTGGTTTCACTCTAAAGGATTTCCTGAAGGTAAATTAGGCCAACAATTGGCGCTGATGTATGAAGTTAAGCTCAATGGCTTAGAGGGAATGTTACAACCCATTCTTGATGAAGCTAAGCGGTCATAAGTTGGGATAATTTATTGATGAAAAGCTGAATTCGCTAAACATATTAATTAATGTTGCCTAATAGAACTATGCTAGTTAGTGTATATACACTTGTGCTAATTGAATGATAAATATGCTGTAATCTATAAAGTTCCATGATAGGGCATAAAATAGTTGGTTATGAGAGTTGGATCTAATAGTTGAGTATTGACCTAATATACCAGTGACTAAATAGAGATTTATCCTCTTTGGCATGCTTTAATATTGACGAATTGATAACTTTTTAAAGGAAATTTCCGATGATAGCTAAATTAGTGAAATTGGCTGCAGCAGCAACTCTAGCACTCGGTATCTCAAGCGCATGGGCACAAGGTGTTATGCATGAAGGTACTGTCATGGATACCATGAATGGCGGCGGTTATACCTACGTACAGATCCAAGAAGCAGACAAAACATTTTGGGCTGCTGGTCCACAAATTGAAGTTAAAAAAGGCGACACTGTTGTCGTTCAAGAACAAATGTGGATGAGCGATTTTAGCAGCAAAACGTTAAACCGTACTTTTGACAAACTATTGTTTGTCGGTCGCATCGATAAGAAATAATTGCGCTCTTTAACGCTTTGTCGTTAGAGAAACAAGTATTTCTATAGTTAAGTTTAATGGCGTAGACTCTGTCTACGCCATTTTTTTATGTTAACTTAACGCGAAATTGAAACTCATTCTCCACCTAGAATTATAGATTTAAGTCAGTGCTATATTTGTACCTTAACCAGTTTAAATCGATAGATATAACTCCTAAGTGATAACCCCTTATTTAAATGAGCGTTGTAGATGCTTAAATTAATTCCTTATCAAAAGTGCTTCGCCGAAGATATCGCGGTATTGGTTCACCAAGCTATTAGCCGCATTGACTGTGATGTTTATAGTGCAGAGGAAAAGTCTGCATGGTCTTTTGCTCCAAGATCTCGTTATCACTGGCATAAACGTTTAACGCAATCGCAAACTTGGCTAATGATTTATGTCGGATCAGACTCTGCTACGACGAGTTGTTGTGGCTTTATTAATCTTGAAACGGGCTATGCTAGCCGCGGCTATATTGATAGCTTATATGTGCATCCTGACTATCAAGGGCAAGGAATTGCAGGACGTTTATATAAGGCTTTAGCGTGCTGGGCAAAAGAACAAGGCTATCAAATATTATCGGTTGATGCTTCTGTGTTATCGAAACCTTTATTTGAATCTGTAGGCTTTAAGCTTAGGCACCGTAGTTACCAAGAAAAACGCGGAGTCGTGGTCATGGGGTATTATATGGAGAAGGCATTAGCTTAACGGTATTAAGGATATAACCACTTGTTTTGAAGAGCTGCTGCAAAGTATTTATAGGTTTTTAATGATAACAAAACAGACTTTTACAATAAGACCTTTCTTAGCTAAAGATGTGTCTCAGCTAGCGCAAGTATTTCACTTGAGCATTACTCTCGGTGCTTCCGAGTATTACAATGAGCAGCAACGAGCGGTTTGGTCTCCGAGATTACGCAGTGATGATATTTGGTTAGACCGTTTACGTGGCACGTTTACTTGGGTCGCTGTGTGTGAACAGCAAATAGTCGGCTTTATTAATTTAAAGGGGGGAGAGCAGGCTCAGAAACAGTTCACAGACTTTTTACTTACGGCTGAAATTGATTGTTTGTTTACCCACCCTGATTTTGTTGGCCAGGGGGTTGCGAGTGCTCTGTACACCGAGCTTGAAGCTAAAGCTCGTTGCCTCAACTTTACTCAATTAACAGTTGAAGCATCGTACTTAGCAAAGTTATTTTTCGAACGAGTAGGCTTTGACTGCACACGTCAAAATCAACACCAACGAGAAGGGCAGATGCTGGTCAATTTCAGTATGGTAAAATCGCTACTATAACCGTTTTGCAACGCGCTGCTAGTTTTCATGGCATTTGCTTTAACTTAAGCCTCTTTAGATCCTCTATCACTTAAACTTATTATACGCCTGACTTAGAAGTGGAATGTAATAAAGCGCCGTAAATCTGATCTAAAACAGTGGATGATGACTAGTATAATGTACTTGAGGTTCAATCATTTCATCTAAGGTTTCTGCTTTACTAATAAAGCGAGTAAAAGCTTGTGGTAGGCTCAACCCTTCAATATCTTGTTGCCATTTAGCTTGTAAAATGGGGTAGTAGCCCTCTTTACCTGATGCTGTATAGGACGAGGATACACCTTTATAAAATATCTCGGGATTGACTGCGAGCCAGCGTTCGCTGCCAGCAATCTTGGTGAGTATTTCAAGTTTGATGATCCGCTCACCGAGTGGTTGCTTACCATCATAGAAATATTTTAATCCATAAGTGTAAGGAAAGCTTCCTGCTCCGGTACCAATCACACTATTGTTAGTTGCTGCATTGATTGCAGATTCAAGCATTTGAAATAGATAGATCCCTTGGATCTCATATGCTACTAACGGAATATCAAAGGGCAGTATACGTCCCAGAACTTCAGCTAAACTCACATCACCTTTATCAAGAGACTGGCGCACACCGCCCGCATTATGTAGCGCAAAGTCGACATCAATACCTAGCTCTCGGGTTTCTTGATACATACTGCGACTCACCCAAGGCGCAATTTCACTTCCGTGCGGGAGTGCTTTGCTAGGTAGGCGAGTATGGACTAAATTTTTGGGTACAAAGGCCAGTATTTTATTGCTGAGCGCATCTAGGCTTGGACGATATTTTTGTAAAATTCGCGTTTGAACTTGGCTATCTTCTTCGTCCCAAAGAATAAGTGGGTTAGTGAGTAGCTGCTCACGAACATTGATATAATCTTGTGGGCTGACATCATCAGATGCTTGCAAGATAAATTGCTGGTCGAGCATAAAGTAATTGCCACCAGACAAGTTGATGACTTTGCCTTTAGCGTCAAAGATGACATCGGCAATACCTAAGGTTTCAGCGTATTTTCCCGCGTGTAAAATTGCGGTGTGATTAATGCGCTCACCATAGGGCATATTCGATAAGCCTAGAGTGCTGAAATCACCTTGCAGTGTATGTGAGTGCCCACCAACAATAAGACTAATGCCATCAACTTCAGCCGCTAACACTCTATCTTGATCGACACCTAAATGACTTAATACGATGATGTGTTCAATCCCAGCATCGTTTAATTGTGTTACCGTGCGCTTTGTTGTCGCAATAGCATTTACAAAATGTGTGTCTTCATCGGGCCCTGCAATTTCGCTCATTTGATCGAGTGTTATACCAAATATAGCGACTTGTTTGTCTGCTAGTGGCTTTAATAACACTTTTGCGGTTTGGGTATCAGAACAAAAATCCAGTAAGTTTCGATGATTTGCTAGGCGTGCACTTTTATCTGGGCATTCATGGCTAAGATCCATGTTACCAGCCATCAAGGGAAACTGAATATCATTAAGGAAGTCGAGTACTGGCTCGTTGCCTGCATCTATTTCATGATTCCCCAGCACCATAGCGTCAGGTTTAAGCATGTTAAGCAAGTCTGAATTGGCCTTACCCTTAAACTCGTTAAAGTAAAGCGTGCCTTGGAAACTGTCGCCACCGTGCAGGAATAAGAATTCTTGCTGAGCTGATTTAGCTAGGTCTCTTGCTTGCTTAAGCTGATAAGCAATACGAGCATAACCGCCTGTATGGCTATAAAGCGTTAATTCTTTTTGAGGCGCTGTAATCGTAAACTGAATACGATTTGCATCGAAGTGAGAGTGGGTATCGTTAATGTGGGCAAGTTTTAATTTATATTGCGCAAGTGTAGGGTGTGCTGTTGTCATCTTATTCCTCGGGACCAAACGAGGAGTATAACACGCAGAGGTCAATAAATAACAAGTGGAATTTAATCGAGGTTAGGTTGAGCTAATCGGCAGGCTTTAGCGATTAAAAAAGGGAGCTAAGCTCCCTTTTTATTTGTATGACTACTTATTCAGTTTTTTCTTTTTCGAAATCACCGTCATCAGACAATACAATGCCCTTGTCTTTCATACGACGGCTCCACAACTTACGGGCAAATTGCTGCATGTCAGTTACAGGGTCGTTTGAATCGACAATTTCAAGACCGAGCAGTGATTCTACGATATCTTCTAAGGTAACAATACCTTCGTTAGAGCCGTATTCATCTACGATCATGGCTATTTTGGTATTTCGCTTAATCATAAGCTCAAAAAGAGGCAGAATTTTAGCAGTCTCAGGGATCACTAATAAGTTCTTTTTAAGTACTGCAATAGACTCTTTTGGCGTTCTACGTTCTGCTAGCAAAATATCGTTTCTATTAACGTAACCAATAATATTATCTGGCTCTTCGTCATAGACAGGAATTCGAGTAAATGGTTTTGCCATGTATTGACGCGTAAATTGATCTTGCGTCAAATCAGTTGGCAATCTGAACATTACAGTTCTTGGTGTCATGATCGCGGTAACAGGCATCTCTTTAACCGATAGCATCTGAGTCAAAATCTTTGACTCTTGCTCATCAAGTTCACCCGATGCACGACCAATTTCTGCCATTGCACTCATCTCTTGACGAATATATTGACCTTCGTCGCCCTTACCCATTAGCTGAGTAACCTGCTTGGACATCCAAATGAGAGGTAAAGTGCTACGTTCCATCCAAACCAAGGCGATAGAAACAGCAGGAGCTAAAGAGCGCCAATAGTTTGCACCTAAGGTTTTAGGAATGATCTCTGAGAAGAAGAGAATTAAGAAGGTAAGAACACCAGAAAATACGCCTAGCATCTCATCGCCGAATACCTTGGCCGCTTGAGCACCAGCAACAGCAGCACCGACGGTGTGTGCGATGGTATTTAAGGTCAGGATCGAAACGAGAGGAGATTCCACGTTCTCTTTTTGCTTACGTAGTCGGTTAGCTGCACCTGGGTTTGTGCTCGACAACGAGGCAATGTAACTTGGCGTAACTGAAAGCAATACCGCTTCAAATACACTACAAAGAAAAGAGACAGTAATCGCGACAAATATTATAATGATAAGAGTTATCATAAAGGTGAAATTACACCTCCACATGGCAGACCAAAATTAGTCTGCGCGGATTCTAGCACAGGTTTAGATCTTTGGTGATAGCCTGCTGGCTAATATTTGTTAAGATCTGTATAATTCGCCGCCCGCGAGCAGGTTTTAGGTTTTTTTGAGGTTAGACAAAATGAGTGAAAAGAAGATCAATTTATTGGATCTTGATCGTAAAGCATTAAGAGCGCTATTTACCGAGATGGGTGAAAAGCCATTCCGTGCTGATCAATTGATGAAATGGATTTATCATTTTGGCGTTAGTGACTTCGAAGAAATGACTAACATTAACAAAGCATTACGCGCTAAATTGGCAGCCAAATGTGAAATTCTTGCTCCTGCGATTTCAAGCTACCAAAAGTCAGCCGACGGCACGATTAAGTTCGCGATTAACGTGGGTGACGGTCAAGAGGTTGAAACCGTATATATCCCAGAAGATGACCGCGCAACGCTTTGTGTATCGTCTCAAGTGGGCTGTGCATTAGAGTGCACGTTCTGCTCAACAGCACAGCAGGGCTTTAACCGTAACCTAACAGTTGCTGAGATTGTTGGCCAAATTTGGCGCGTTGCTGATTTTATCGGTTTCGTAAAAGATACTGGTGAGCGTCCAATCACTAACGTAGTGATGATGGGCATGGGCGAACCATTGCTAAACCTAAAGAACGTCATCCCAGCAATGGATATCATGTTAGATGATTTTGGTTTTAGCTTATCAAAGCGCCGCGTGACATTATCTACATCAGGTGTGGTACCTGCACTAGATAAACTAGGCGATGCATTAGATGTTGCTTTGGCTGTGAGTATTCACGCGCCAAACGATGAGCTACGCGATGTATTAGTGCCAGTTAACAAAAAGTATCCATTAGAAGAGTTCTTAGCGGGTATTCGTCGTTATATTGCTAAATCAAATGCTAACCGTGGCCGTGTTACCGTTGAATATGTGATGCTTGATCATATCAATGACAGCACAGATCAAGCGCACGAATTAGCTAAACTGATGAAAGATACACCTTGTAAGGTGAATCTAATTCCATTTAATCCCTACCCAGGTTCGCCATATGGTCGTTCATCAAACTCGCGTATCGATAGATTCTCTAAAGTATTGATGGAGTATGGGCTTACCGTTATTGTGCGTAAGACGCGTGGTGATGATATTGATGCTGCTTGTGGTCAGTTAGCCGGTGACATTCGCGATAGAACCAAACGTTTAGCGAAAAAACAAATGCAAGAGAACCAAATTTCAGTCACAATGAACTAACTCTTTGTATCTACTGGTAGATGGGCTTAAGAATGAATCAGAGAAAGCTGGTGTTGCCGCTGGTAATGATATTGTCATCTGTCATGGCATCCGGTTGTGTAACTCAGGATACCTATACAGGTACTGATACCCCAGTCTCTGAGCGAAAAGTTAATAAAGAGGCTGCTGCACGTCAACGTGTGCAGCTTGGTTTGACCTATCTACAAAAAGGTAATAGTGAACAGGCAAAAGCCAACCTTGATCGAGCATTGGCCTTTGCCCCTAATTTAGAAGAGGTTCATATTGCTTTTGCCTATTACTACCAGTCAGTGGGTGAAATAGAAAAAACAGAACAAGCCTATAGACAAGCGATTAACGCAAGTGACGCAACAGGCGATTCATACAATAACTTTGGCGCGTTTTTATGCCAACAAGGTAAGTATGCAGAGTCTGAGAAAATGTTTCTTAAAGCTGTTGACCAGCCCCTGTATACCCGTTCGGCATCAACCTATGAAAACTTAGGTATATGTAGCCGTAAAGCTGGTCAAATTAGTCAAGCGCAGAAGTATTTTGCTATGGCGCTAAAGTACGATCCTAGAAGACGCACCTCGTTAATTGAGTTAACAGAAATCGATTACGAAGAGGGGAGATATGCTGAAGCACAAGAACAGCTATCTCGTTACCACCGAGTTGCGGCAGAGTCAGCCACCAGTCTGGCACTTGGGATTAAAATTGAACAAGGTTTGAGTGACGATGACGCAGTAAGACGATTTGGTATCTTACTACTGGCAAAGTTTCCACAGTCAGTTCAAGCCAAAGAATATCGGGCTAGTATGCATTAATGAAAAATGAACAGAATCAAGCGCCCAATGTAGATAATGAAAGCCTAGTGGATGAGCCTACGCTCACACTGGGCGTTTTGCTAAAAACAGCCAGAGAAAGTAAAGGGCTGTCTATTGAAGCTGTTGCTTCACAACTGCATTTGCGTCCAGCAATCATTGAAGAAATCGAAGCCGATAATTTACAAGAAGTCGGCGCAGCAACTTATGTGCGCGGTTATGTAAAAAACTATGCTCGGGCAGTTCAAGCAGACCCTTTTACTGTGCAAGAGTGCTTAGATAAGCAGCTTGAAGATGACGAAAAACCGTCAATGCAAAGCTTTTCTCGTAAGACGACCCATCAAGCTCGCGATGGTCGCTTAATGGTACTTACTTACGTTATCGTATTTGTACTGTTAGCACTGATGGTGTTGTGGTGGTTTCAAAAGTCATCAATGGAAACGGCAGTTGATTATTCACAGCCAACCGTTGAAGAAGTTGCCGCATCGGTTGAAGTTGGCTTACCAAGCCCTGTTGAAGTGTTGTTCGATAATAGCGACTCAGGAATTGAGCCTGCTGCAGAAGCTGATGACTTGTCGGCAGAAAGCGCTTTAAATGATGCGCCAGCTGCTATTGTTATCGATAATGCAGAGCTTGCTACCGAAGCAAGCATTGATGCCGCTAACACAGCAGGACAGCAGAGCAGTGAAAATGTTGCTGCAGAAACACCTTCTGACACTCAATCGACATTGAATGCCATCAATGGCTCGACATTAACGCTAAACTTAACAGGTGACTGCTGGATTAAAGTGACCGATGGCGCTGGTAAAGTATTAGTGAGCGATCTTAAAAAGTCAGGTAACCAAATCAATCTTGTTGGGCCAGAGCCGTTTGCGGTCACTTTGGGCGCCCCGCAAGTAGTCAATATTAAACTTAATGGCCAAGCGATTAGTTTGGAGCAGTATCCTAGCGGTAAAGTGGCAAGAATGACTCTACCATTCGCTGGACAATAACAGATCACAGAGCACAAAGACGATGTATAACGAATCTCCTATTATTAGACGCAAATCGAGCCGTATTTATGTTGGTAATGTCGCTATTGGTGATGGTGCACCAATAGCGGTGCAGTCGATGACCAATACACGTACTACAGATGTCGAAGCGACTGTTGCTCAAATTAGAGCGTTAGAAAATGTCGGTGCTGACATTGTGCGAGTTTCAGTACCTACAATGGACGCGGCTGAAGCCTTTAAACTGATCAAGCAGCAAACCACAGTGCCTTTGGTTGCGGATATTCATTTTGATTACCGTATCGCGCTTAAAGTAGCTGAGTACGGTGTGGATTGTTTACGCATTAATCCTGGTAATATCGGTAACGAAGAGCGTATTCGTAGCGTAGTTGAGTGCGCGCGCGACAAAAATATTCCTATTCGTATCGGGGTTAACGGCGGTTCATTAGAAAAAGATCTAATGGATAAATACAAAGAGCCGACACCAGAAGCCTTGCTTGAGTCAGCGATGCGTCACGTGGATATTCTTGATCGTTTGAACTTCGACCAGTTTAAAGTAAGTGTTAAAGCGTCAGATGTATTCTTAGCGGTTGAGTCATACCGTTTGTTAGCGAAGCAAATCATACAACCGCTACACTTAGGTATTACCGAGGCTGGCGGTGCACGTGCCGGTTCAGTTAAGTCTGCAGTGGGTTTAGGGATGCTACTAGCTGACGGCATTGGTGATACGTTACGTATTTCGCTTGCAGCTGATCCGGTAGAAGAAATTAAAGTCGGTTTTGACATCTTAAAATCGCTACGTATTCGTTCTCGCGGTATTAACTTTATTGCTTGCCCGTCATGTTCACGCCAAGAGTTTGATGTGATTTCAACGGTTAACGAGCTTGAACAGCGCCTTGAAGATATCGTCACGCCAATGGACGTATCAATTATTGGTTGCGTCGTTAATGGCCCAGGTGAAGCACTAGTCTCTGATATCGGTCTTACCGGTGGTAACCGTATGAGTGGTTATTACGATGACGGTGTGCGCCAGAAAGAACGTTTTGACAATAACAATATTGTTGATTCGTTAGAAGCTAAGATCCGCGCGAAAGCAGCAATCGTAGCAGGCCGAATTCCGGCTCAAGATTTAAATAAGTAAGTACAATGCCATCACAAGCCTGCTCTGCAGGCTTGTGATTTTTTATGGCTGAATCCAGCTGTTGTACGTTTAGTCCCGAAACGCCTATAATGCGAGGCGTTTTTTAATTTTTATATAGCAAATTTGACGAGTCGAATAGTGGCAAAACAGATCCAAGCGATTCGCGGAATGAACGACATTCTGCCTACCCAAAGTCCTTTATGGCAAAAACTTGAAACCGTATTACGTGACACCGTTGGGTCATATGGTTACAGCGAAATTCGTACTCCTATCGTTGAAAGTACAGATCTCTTTAAGCGCTCTATCGGTGAAGTGACTGATATCGTTGAAAAAGAGATGTATACCTTTGAAGATAGAAACGGTGACAGTTTAACGCTGCGTCCTGAAGGCACGGCCTCTACAGTACGTGCGGGTAACGAACATGGTTTGCTATATAACCAAGAGCAACGCTTGTGGTATATGGGTCCAATGTTCCGTCATGAGCGTCCACAAAAAGGTCGTTACCGTCAATTCCACCAGTTTGGCGTTGAAGTTTACGGAATTCCAAGCGCTGATATCGATGCTGAAGTATTGATGTTATCTGCAAAGTTGTGGGAAAAGCTTGGTATTTCTGAACATGTAACACTAGAGCTAAATACTTTAGGTGATACAGAAGAGCGTGCGGCATACCGCGATGCATTAATTGCTTTCTTAGAGCAACATAAAGATGTATTAGATGAAGATAGTCAACGCCGCATGTACAGTAACCCGCTGCGCGTTCTGGATTCTAAAAATGCTGATGTACAGGCGCTTTTGGCTGATGCACCTGTCTTAATGGATTACTTCGGTGAAGATACACGTTCACATTTTTCACATTTATGTGAACTCTTAGAGGCTGTCGGCATCCAATACACAATCAATCCTCGCCTAGTGCGTGGTTTAGATTATTATAATCGCACAGTTTTTGAGTGGGTGACTTCAAGCTTAGGTTCACAGGGCACAGTTTTAGCTGGTGGACGATATGATGGTCTTGTGGGGCAACTTGGTGGTAAGCCAACACCTGCTGTAGGCTTCGCAATGGGTATTGAGCGCATTGTATTACTACTGCAAACTCTTGAGCTAGATAAGGACATTGGTCCAGCTGTTGACGTATACGTTACAGCGATGGGCGAAAGCTGTCGGATTGAGGCATTTAAAATCGCCCAAGAACTAAGAGCAAGCTTGCCTGCAGCAAAAGTGATGAGCCATTGTGGTGGCGGTAACTTTAAGAAGCAGATGAAGCGAGCCGATAAGAGTGGTGCCACTGTTGCATTAGTTATTGGTGAAGATGAAGTGGCCAACAACCAAGTAGCAGTGAAACACCTTCGCGAAGATAAAGCACAAGAATTGGTTGCCCGTGATGCATTGGCGGCTTATATTGCAGAACTGATTTAAAAGGGGAAGACTTAAGTGGAAATCTATAGCACAGAAGAGCAACAAGTAGATGCTATCAAACAGTTCTGGAAAGATTACGGCACATCAGTAGTAATTGGTGCTGTTGTCGGTTTAGGTGGATTATTCGGTTGGAACTATTACTCTGACTACCAAGTAGCTCAAGCAGAAGCTGCTTCTGAGTCATTCCAAGCTTTGAGCAGTCAAAACACTGCTGATGCTGCAATGTTAAGTGCAGCAGAAAGCTTTGCTAAAGAGCACGGCCAAAAAGGTTATCAATCGCTACTTGAGCTACTAGTGGCCAAATCAGCGGTTGAAACTGGCGACCTTGCTAAAGCTGAAGCAACGCTTAAAACTATTATTGCGACTAATGCAGATAGCAGCATTGTTCTTATTGCTACTATGCGTCTAGCACGTGTACAAGCAGAACAAGGCCAATTTGCTACTGCGATTGCAACGCTAGACCAAGTAACGGATGTTGCTTCTGCAGCTCAAAGAGATGAGCTAAAAGGTGATTTCTTAGTACGCCAAGGCGAAACAGAGAAGGCAAAGATTGCCTATCAAACAGCAGTAGACAATGGTGGCACTATGACTAGTCCAACATTACAAATGAAGCTTGATAATCTGAACAAGGCATAAGGAATCTGCCCATGAAGTCTTGGTGCAAAACACTGCTCGTATGTGGCATGAGTTTAGGTATGTTGTCAGCATGTTCATCTAGCGATGTAGAAGAAGAACCGATAACGCCACTTAGCGAAATCGAAGCAAGTGTGTTTCCAGAAGTAAGTTGGAGCGCAAATGTTGGTGATGGTGTAGGTGACTACTATTCACGTTTACGTCCTGCTGCACGCTACGACAAACTGTTTGTAGCAGATCGTTACGGTAAGGTTGAAGCATTTGACGAAGTCACTGGCGAACGCGTTTGGGAAAATGACTTTAGCTCAGCATTTAGAGATAATGCGTTAGCTAAAAACAAAGGTGCACGTTTAGCTGGTGGTGTAACTGCTGCGCGTAACAAGATTTTTGTGGGCGGTGAAAGCGGACTGTTAGCAGCATTTGATGAAGCAACAGGCGAAGCTATTTGGCATGTGGTTGCCGGTGGCGAGTTATTATCTGCACCAACTGTGGGTGAAGATGTTGTTGTTGTTAATACCGGCGCTGGTACGTTAGAGGCGTTCGATGTTGATGACGGCAGCCTACAATGGGTTTATGAAAACCAACTGCCTACCTTAACCCTTCGTGGTACAGGTGCCGCTTCATATGAAGCAGGTGGATTCTTTGTTGGCACTGCAGATGGTAAAATTGCAGTGGTGATTAAAAACAATGGGCAGGCAGCTTGGGAACAAGCAATCTACACCCCTACTGGAGGCAATGAGTTCTCACGTATGGCTGATGTGGATATGAAGCCATTGCTAGTAGGCGAAAACCTATATGCAGTTAGCTATAATGGTAATTTAGTGTCGATGGAGATGCGCACTGGTCGTATCGTATGGACACGCAGTTATTCTAGCTTTAACGAGCTAGCATACTCAGGTCTAAACCTATTTGTGGTTGATGATCACAGCCGTGTTTATGCGGTTGATAGACGTAATGGTCTAGAGTTATGGAATAATGCAGAGTTAGCTAATCGTAGTTTGACTGCACCAGTATCTTTTAAAGATTACGTGGTAGTGGGTGATTTTGAAGGCTACCTTCACTTTTTAAACAAGTCAGACGGTCAAATCGTTGGACGCGTAGAAGTGGATAGCTCTGGTTTATATAGTCAGCCATTAGTTGTTAATGACAATTTATATGTGCAGACTCGTGGTGGAAAAGTGGTTCGAGTAACACTTCCGTAAGCCAAGTCGTAAGAGATGATAAGGCCCCTGGATGTGTATCTGGGGGCTTTTTAGTTATTAGAAAATGAGTAATAGAGGCAATTAAATGATTCCTGTTGTGGCCCTAGTTGGGCGACCAAACGTTGGTAAGTCGACCCTTTTTAACCGACTTACCCGTACCAGAGATGCGCTTGTCGCTGACTTTCCTGGGCTAACTCGGGATCGTAAATACGGCCGAGCACATCTTGCAGGTTATGAGTTCATCGTAGTCGATACTGGCGGTATTGACGGCACTGAAGAAGGGATTGAAACTCGCATGGCCGAGCAATCTCTTGCTGCGATTGAAGAAGCAGATGTAGTGCTGTTTATGACTGACGCGCGCGCTGGTCTAACTGCTGCCGATCTTGCGATTGCTCAACATTTACGTAGCCGCGAAAAAACAACTTTCGTTGTTGCTAACAAAGTTGACGGTATCGATGCAGACTCTGCTTGTGCTGAGTTCTGGTCACTAGGCCTAGGTGAGGTTTACCAAATGGCTGCTGCGCAAGGTCGCGGTGTGACGAACATGATCGAATATTCTTTAGCGCCATATGCAGAAGCAATGGGCATAACTAAAGAAGAAGACGGTGATGATGACGAAGAAGAGCGTGAATACACCGAAGAACAAGCAGAAGCTGAGCAAAAACGTCTACAAGACTTGCCAATTAAGCTTGCGATTATCGGTAAGCCAAACGTCGGTAAATCAACGCTAACTAACCGTATTTTAGGTGAAGAACGCGTTGTTGTTTATGACGAGCCAGGCACCACTCGCGACAGTATTTATATTCCAATGGAGCGTCAAGGCCGTGAATATGTACTGATTGACACTGCAGGTGTGCGTCGTCGTAGTAAGGTGCATGAAACTGTTGAGAAATTCTCAGTAATTAAGACGTTGAAAGCGGTTGAAGATAGTAACGTAGTGTTGCTCGTTATTGACGCCCGTGAAGGTATTGCTGAGCAAGACTTAGGCCTATTAGGCTTTGTGCTTAACGCTGGCCGTGCATTAGTGATTGCAGTAAACAAGTGGGATGGTATTGACCAAAACGTTAAAGATCGCGTTAAGAGCGAGCTTGACCGTCGTTTAGGCTTTATCGATTTCGCCCGTATCCACTTTATTTCAGCACTTCACGGTACTGGTGTGGGTCACTTGTTTGAGTCTATCGAAGAAGCGTATGACAGTGCGACGCGCCGCGTAAGTACTTCTATGCTGACGCGTATCATGCAGATGTCACAAGACGATCACCAGCCACCATTGGTTAATGGTCGTCGTGTTAAGCTTAAGTACGCTCACGCCGGTGGTTACAACCCACCAATCGTGGTTGTACACGGTAACCAGGTTAAGAAGCTTCCAGACTCTTACAAGCGTTATATGATGAACTACTTCCGTCGTTCATTAAAAGTGATTGGTACGCCAATTCAGTTGCGCTTCCAAGAGGGCGGTAACCCGTTTGAAGGCATGAACAGCAAGAAACTTACTGTGAGCCAAGAGCGCCGCCGTAAGCGTATGGTTGGTCATATTCGCGATAAGAACAAAGATTAATTCTTTTGTTGTTTGAAATAGTCGAATGACTTTTAAAAGGAACCTTAGGGTTCCTTTTTTATTTTATGGTTACAATTATCCTTCTGAAGGAAGCTTCTTTTCTATAGCTGGTAGGGTTATTTTGCGCTTTGTTGTATTACATCTTCAAGTCGCTGTCTCAGTGGCTCGCTCATGGGAAACGTAAAGCTAGCGCCTTGCATAATTTCTACAGGCTCAATAGCCTGATCTTCTTTGTAGGCTGCAACATAGTCATTGTCGCTAACCATTTTTTGGTAATGTTTTATTGCTTCAATGGCTTTTTTTAGATCTTGGTTTTTGTAACTGAATTCTGAGGTGTGAGTTAACACGTATTCAGTGTCTCTTTGCTGTTGAAACTTTCTGTCTGTGCGACTGATAAAGCCTTGTATGCCACCGGTTTCGATATAAGAGTCGCTGGTACCTTGAATTCGGTTTACGCTTATACCGTCTGGTGTGGCTATTTGATGACCGCTCCAGAAGTTAATTTGCTC
Source organism: Shewanella sp. 10N.261.52.F9 (assembly GCF_041471165.1). Classification (NCBI taxonomy): domain Bacteria; kingdom Pseudomonadati; phylum Pseudomonadota; class Gammaproteobacteria; order Alteromonadales; family Shewanellaceae; genus Shewanella; species Shewanella sp. 10N.261.52.F9. The sequence continues at coordinate 115,430 of NZ_JBFRNX010000028.1, read as the reverse complement.
ATTTTTCAAATCAATTCGAATGTCGTTTAACTCTACATGCTTATACATATCATGAGCTGTGACACGACTATTGTAGCGATATTGAACAACTAAGCTTTCAAATGGCCCGTCTCCCCCCGAATGGTGACAAGTAACACTGACAATGTCAGGTAGAGGCTCGCATAAACGATTGACTAATTCTGGTTTTAAGCCGAGCTTTAACGCCGCCGCTGTATAGGTGTCTGTAATACTGACTTTACTTTCTGTTGCAGCATATGCGCTGACATTTGATGTTGCCAATACTAAGGCGAGAGACACTTTTATTGTGTTAAGCATATTAATTTGCATCTAATCCATTATTCTCATGAGTCGTTTATAGGTAGTCTAACTGATTAATTTAGTTTAATTAAAGGCTAATCTACCAGTAATTCAGCACAAAACGCCACTGTGTTGATAAGGCTAGAAGTTATCTTCTATTAAACAACCTCACTTCAAGTTAAAGTTAACTAACTTCAACTACAGTTGAAGTGACACTGCCATCACGCAGGCGGGTTGTTAATGTGTCACCAATCTTAGTGTCACTTGGTGACTGCACCACTTTGTTTTGACCCGTAAGTGTGATGCTGTAACCACGGCTTAATGTGGCCAAAGGGCTAACGGTTTCTAATTGTTGCGTGCGGTGAGCAAGGCGCTGCTCACTCATCTTTAACTTATCATCCATGGCATCATTGAGCTTGGCGCTGAGGTAGCTCAAGCGTTGGGCTTCAAGTGTCAGGCGATGTTGCGGCGATTGATTAGCTAAGCGATTACTTAAGTTCTGCTGTTTTAAGGTAGAAGCATGTAACTTGGTTTGCATCGCTTGATGTAGGCGCAGCTGCATTTCATCGAAACTTTGCTCGTACATCTGTAGGCGGCGCTGTGGGTCTTGTTTTTGTAAGCGGTGCTCAAAGGTTTGAACTTGGCTTTGCTTCTTTAACTGATAATGCTGCCAAGCCTGTTTTAGGCGCGATAATTGCGATAACAGCTTTTGCGCTTTATTGTCGGCATCTTTTGATAACAGCTCAGCGCCTGCTGATGGCGTTGGCGCGCGTAGGTCAGCGACATAATCACTGATGGTCATATCCACTTCATGACCAACGGCAGATACAACAGGAATACCACTGTTATAAATGGTGTGGGCTAATCCTTCGTCGTTAAAACTCCATAAATCTTCGAGAGAACCGCCACCACGAGTCACCAGTAATACGTCAACTTCGCTGCGTGAGTTAGCAAGGTTGATAGCATCACAAATGCTTTTTGCAGCATCAACGCCTTGCACGGGAGTCGGGTAGATGATGACTTCAATTGATGAGTCTCGGCGTGCGAGTACATGTAAAATATCGCGAATGGCAGCGCCCGTTGGCGAGGTCACAACACCGATTTTTTGAATGTTAGCGGGGAGCGGGCGTTTAGTGTCGCTGGCAAATAAACCTTCGGCTGCAAGCTTCATCTTTAACGCTTCATATTGCTGAGCGAGCAAACCATCACCTGCTGGCAGCATAGATTCAATAATTAATTGGTAATCACCGCGAGGTTCATAAACGCTGATATTGCCTTTAACTAATACTTGTTGACCATTGGCTGGTCGAAAGGTCACCGCTTGGTTTCGGCCCTTAAACATGGCGCAGCGAATTTGAGAAAAATTATCTTTGAGGGTTAAATACCAATGACCAGAGCCCGGCGCCGCAAAGTTTGAAATTTCAGCATTAAGCCAAATTCGGCCAAGCTGACCCTCTAAAAGTTGCCTTACTTCACCATTAAGACGAGAGACGGTATAAACATCGTTTTTTGGGGTTTTCATAATTTTTTTTACACACAAATGCGATTTAATGTCTATTTTCCATTTACCAACCCAGATATGCAAGGTATAATCTCGCCGCAATATTTCACCTCTAATTCCTACTCTCTTGGGGAGATGTTGCATGTTAAGATTGAAAAAAGAAGCGCTTACTTTTGATGATGTGTTGCTGGTTCCAGCGCACTCTACCGTCCTCCCAAATACAGCTGTTTTAAAAACACGTCTGACGAATAAGATTGAGTTGAATACTCCAATCGTGTCTGCTGCTATGGATACTGTTACCGAAGCTCGTTTAGCTATTGCTATCGCGCAAGAAGGTGGCCTAGGTTTTATTCATAAAAACATGACGATTGAGCAGCAAGCTGAAGAAGTTCGCAAAGTAAAGATTTACGAAGCGGGTATCGTTCAGCAGCCAGTAACAGTGACACCATCAACCACATTAGCAGATCTTAAGGCATTGACCGAAAGAAACGGTTTCGCAGGTTACCCTGTTGTAAACGATGCAAATGAGCTTGTTGGTATTATTACTGGTCGAGACGTACGTTTTATCACTGATTGGTCTCGTACCGTTGATAAAGTGATGACCCCTAAAGAGCGCCTAGTAACCGTTCCTGAAGGCACTAAGTTAGATGAAGTTCAAAAGCTTATGCATTCTCACCGCGTTGAGAAAGTATTAGTTGTTGATGACAACTTCAAGCTTAAAGGTCTTATCACTGTTAAAGATTTCCAAAAAGCAGAGCGTAAGCCAAATGCATGTAAAGACGAGTTAGGTCGTTTACGTGTTGGTGCAGCTGTTGGCGCTGGTCCTGGTAACGAAGAACGTGTTGATGCCTTAGTATTAGCTGGCGTTGATATCTTGCTTATCGACTCTTCACATGGACATTCAGAAGGCGTGTTACAGCGCATTCGTGATACTCGCGCTAAATACCCTGACTTACAAATCGTTGGCGGTAACGTAGCAACAGCAGAAGGTGCGTTAGCACTTGTTGAAGCGGGCGTTAACGCAGTTAAAGTCGGTATTGGTCCTGGCTCTATCTGTACTACACGTATTGTTACTGGTGTTGGTGTACCGCAAATTACAGCTGTATCTGATGCGGCTGCAGCGGTTAAGCACTTAGACATTCCTGTTATTGCTGACGGTGGTATTCGTTTCTCTGGTGACCTTGCTAAAGCACTTGCTGCTGGCGCATCGTGCATCATGGCGGGTTCTATGTTTGCAGGTACTGATGAAGCGCCAGGTGAGACTGAGCTTTATAACGGCCGTGCATATAAGTCATACCGCGGTATGGGCTCACTAGGCGCCATGACCCAAACTCAAGGTTCGTCTGACCGTTATTTCCAAAGTGATAACGCAGCAGACAAGCTAGTACCTGAAGGTATTGAAGGTCGCGTAGCTTACAAAGGTAAGCTTAAAGAGATCATTCACCAGCACATGGGCGGCCTACGTTCATGCATGGGCCTAACAGGTTGTGCAACGATTAAAGAGCTAAATGAGAAAGCTGAATTTGTGAAAATCACTGCAGCTGGCATGGGCGAGTCTCATGTGCACGACGTGACTATTAGTAAAGAAGCACCAAACTATAGCACTCGTTCTTAATTAGTATTTTAGATATTAAAGGCGACAATTAGAGTCGCCTTTAAATTAAGCCAAATAGACAACTCATAGAGTGTTGCTGTTTGGTTAGTTAACAATGTTGAAATATAGAGATAAGGTACCCCATGAGCAACATTCATGAGCATAAGATCCTCATTTTAGATTTTGGATCGCAATACACTCAACTGATCGCCCGTCGCATTCGTGAAATCGGTGTTTATTGTGAACTTTGGGCTTGGGATGTTTCTGAAGAGCAAATTCGTGAATTCGCTCCAAACGGCATTATCTTAGCCGGTGGCCCTGAAAGTGTTACCGCTGAGAACTCACCACGCGCACCTGAATATGTGTTTAACGCTGGCGTACCTGTACTAGGTATTTGTTACGGCATGCAAACCATGTCTGAGCAGCTTGGTGGTAAAGTTATTCAAGGTGTGGGTGAAGGCGAATTTGGTTATGCGCAAGTTGAAGTGCAAACTGAATCTGCATTATTTAAAGCGATTGAAGACGCAATCAGCGAAACAGGCAAGCCACTACTTGACGTATGGATGAGCCACGGCGACAAAGTATCTGAAATCCCAGAAGGTTTTGTTGCAGTAGCAAAAACTGAAACATGTCCGTTTGCGGCTATGGCAAATGAAGACAAACAGTTCTACGGCGTGCAGTTCCACCCTGAAGTGACTCACACCCGTCAAGGTAAGCGTATGCTTGAGCATTTCGCCCTTGAGATCTGTGGCTGTCCAGCAAACTGGAAACCATCTTCAATTATTGAAGATGCCGTTGAGCGCTTAAAAGAGCAGATCGGTGATGACGAAGTTATCTTAGGTCTATCTGGTGGTGTTGATTCATCTGTTGTTGCTATGCTGTTACACCGCGCAATTGGTGACAAGCTAACTTGTGTATTTGTTGATAACGGTCTACTTCGTTTGAACGAAGCGCAGCAAGTTATGGATATGTTTGGTGACCACTTCGGTCTAAACATTGTTCATGTTGATGCTGAAAACCGTTTCCTAGATGCAATGGCTGGTGAAGCAGAACCTGAAGCTAAGCGCAAGATCATTGGCCGCGTATTCGTAGAGATCTTCGATGAAGAATCTAAGAAGTGCGTTAACGCTAAATGGCTTGCTCAAGGCACTATCTACCCAGATGTTATTGAGTCTGCTGGTAGCGCAACGGGTAAAGCACACTGCATTAAGTCACACCATAACGTTGGCGGTTTGCCAGACGATATGGCAATGGGTCTGGTTGAGCCATTACGTGAACTGTTTAAAGATGAAGTGCGTAAGATTGGTCTAGAGCTAGGTCTTCCATACGACATGCTTTACCGTCACCCGTTCCCAGGACCTGGTCTTGGTGTACGTGTTCTTGGTGAAGTAAAGAAAGAATACTGTGACTTGCTACGTTTAGCTGATGCGATTTTCATCGAAGAGCTACACAAAGCTGACCTTTACAACAAGGTAAGCCAAGCATTTACTGTATTCCTGCCAGTTCGTTCTGTAGGTGTAATGGGCGACGGTCGTAAGTACGACTGGGTTGTTTCACTACGTGCAGTTGAAACTATCGACTTTATGACAGCGCATTGGGCACACTTACCTTATGATTTCCTAGGTCGTGTATCTAACCGTATCATTAACGAAGTTGATGGTATTTCGCGCGTCGTTTACGATATTTCAGGTAAGCCACCTGCAACGATTGAGTGGGAATAATCTTCGGATTATAATAACGCTTAAATAAAAGGTGCTTCGGCACCTTTTTTATTGGCGCTAGCGTCAACATTATCTTTGGAGCTCGATTTGTCACAGTTTGACTCAATAGAACAACAAGATCTTCATTTCATGAAAATGGCAATGGAGATGGCAACCAAAGCCGAAGAGAGGGGCGAAGTCCCTGTTGGCGCAGTGTTGGTTAAAGACGGTGAGGTGGTAAGCGCTGGGTTTAATTATAGTATTGGTTTGCACGACCCGAGCGCACACGCTGAAATGCAGTGTCTGCGTCAAGCAGGAAAGATAATGCAAAATTATCGTCTGCTCGATACGACGCTTTACGTCACCCTTGAGCCTTGCGCAATGTGCGCAGGAGCGATTGTGCATTCTCGAGTAAGCCGCTTAGTCTTTGGTGCCAAAGACTTGAAAACCGGTGCTGCTGGTACGGTTGTTGATATTGTGCGCCACAGCGCTTTTAATCACTTAGTCGAAGTCGACTCGGGAGTGTTAGAGCAAGAGTGTGCAGAGCAGTTGAGTGCGTTCTTTAGACGCCGTAGAAAAGAGATTAAGGCGGCTAAAGTGTTGGCGAAACAACAAGCGTTAGAAAATGGTGAGAGCCACGGTCGTACTAAGGATTAAAAAAGCTATCTTCAGCAGGTTTTATAAATACGAAAAACTGCTTCTGGCGGCTTAGTACTTTTTGGTGACGTGTTTTTAGCTGACTACGGCGGCGCGCAGCAACATTGTTGATTGCTTTTTTTCTCATATTAGCCTCACTGTTATTGTTACTTATCAGTATTGTATTTATCAGTATTCGACGTCGAACTTACTTAGTGTGTATGTTTTTGCTAAATTGTCTTACTACTATTTAGCAAACTTCGATATCAAAAGTCTACGCGAGAGTTATTAATCTTTGATGAATTTACAGAATAAACAACGAGTGTGATGCAGTAGACATGACTAGCATTAGTTGAGGTTGATTGGAATATTAAACGCTAATTGTTCTTTGCTTAATTCACTTCTGGTGATTGGTTGAGTAAAGGTTGTTGAGGCACCTGAATATCGACTACCTCTTCTTGGATCTCTGCTGTTTGAAGTGGCTTGTTTCTAAGCTCAAGCAACATGTTCTGGTTATCAATCCAAACGAGGGTGTCATAATAGCGACGAATGCTATCAACATAGTGTACAGCCTCATTGCCGCGGGCATAACCGTAACGTGTCTTTTTGTAATATTTACGCTTTTGCAGCAGTGGCAATACTGATTTCACATCACGCCATGCACTCGGGTTTAAGCCCTGAGCTTGCGCCAATTTACGCGCATCTTCAACATGACCTAAGCCAATGTTATAAGAGGCGAGGGCAAACCACATACGTTGGCTTTCAGGGATAGAGTTCGGCAGCCGCTCAAGCATACTGTTTAAGTATTTCGCGCCACCTTGGATGCTCTGATACGGATCAAGACGGTTTTTAATTCCCATTTGTTTTGCTGTGGGTAATGTCAGCATCATTAAGCCACGCACGCCGGTTGGAGAGCGGGCATTTGGGTTCCAATGAGACTCTTGATAAGCGGTTGCTGCGAGCTTACGCCAATCGATATCGCCAGCGTATTTTTCAAAAGTAGCTTGATACTTAGGTAACTTGTTGTCGATGGCGCGAATAAAGGCGCGGGTATCTACATAGTCAAAACGCTTTACATGAGCAAAGTACTTTTCATTTAAGTGAGCCAACGTTCCGTTGCGCTTTTCTATATGCCAAAAAGCCAACAACTCACTCATTAGTTTGTCGCTGTTATTGGCCGGTAGTAACCACACTACAGGCTGCTTTTCTTTTAACACTAGACCTTCACGTAGCTCTGGCATAAAGCGGCGATTAATATCTAAGCTAGTTGAGTCGGCAATAGTGTAAGGAATATCGCCCGCCGCAATCATGGTTAGTAATTCTTCGGCATCTTTACCTTTTTCCTGATTCCAAACTAAGTCAGGGTTAGATTTCTGCAATTCCGTTAAGGTATCAACAAAAGAAGAGTTGGTGATAACCGTGATTTCACCGTCGAGGTTATTAATGCTTTTAGGGACAGGAGTACCTTGGCGGTAAACCAAGACTTGGTTTACGCGGTAAAGCGGCGGGCCGACTCTAAACTGCTCTCTTCTAGCGGGAGTGTCACCTAAGCCAGCTGCAATAATATCAATTTCGCCTTGTCTCATTGCGCCATAAAGCTCACCAATATTGGCAAACGGCTTCATAGTTAATTTAAGATCTAGGTATGTGGCAAACCGCTCAGCCATTTCGTAATCGTAACCAGAGTCACCCTGACCAGAGGTAAAATAAATTTGTGGGCCGTAAAGCGTTCCTACAACTAACTCTGTAGGCTCGGGAATAAAGGCGGGTTTTTCTTGCTCCACGACGACTTTCTGGCAGGCAGCCAGTAAGGTTATACAACATAGAGTCAGCAAGAGTTTGTTCATTGGTTACTTTTTGTTAGCGCTTTACTTTCAAGCAAATAGCCGTCGATTATACCACAAACTTAGTCGCCGTAAAAAAATCGCATTTTGCTTGATGAACCTTAGTTTTAGTATGTACTTAAATTGTAGATTTGCAGAGAATTGAGCTGAACAAGGGTAAATAAATTCAGTGCGCTTTTTCCTATACAGGAAACACTGTTTTCAATAGCGACTGCTGATGATTTGTGACAAACATTTCCCTATAATAGCGCCCAGATCTGACCCTGCAATTATAATATATAAGGTGAAAAGACGTGATGGAGATCATCCGCGGAGCCCCTGCACTTTCGGCGTTTAGAGTTCAGAAGCTGATGCAAGCTTGTGAATCGGCAGCACTACCAGTGCGCCACATCTATGCTGAGTTTGTCCATTTAGCTGATTTGAAAGAGTCGTTAAATGAAGAAGAAAGTCAACAGCTTGAAAAAATCCTAACCTACGGCCCCGCTATTGAAGCGCACACGCCAGAAGGTCATCTCCACTTCGTTACACCCCGTCCCGGCACCATTTCTCCTTGGTCATCAAAAGCAACAGATATTGCCCACAATTGTGGTCTGAATAAGGTAAAGCGCCTAGAGCGTGGTATTGCCTATTATGTTGAGAGCGATGAACTAAGCAGCGAGCAAACTAAAGTATTAACTGCACTATTACATGACCGCATGGTTGAAGTGATGTTGCCAAGCTTTGATGATGCAAGCGTGTTATTTGCTCGCACAGAGCCGGCAAAGTTCACTAGCGTTGATGTACTTGGCGCAGGACGTGTTGCACTAGAGCAAGCTAACACTAAACTAGGCTTGGCTTTGGCTGATGATGAAATTGACTACCTAGTTGAGAATTTTACTCGACTAGGTCGTAACCCGAACGATATTGAGCTAATGATGTTTGCTCAGGCGAACTCAGAGCATTGTCGTCATAAAATATTTAACGCAGATTGGACAATCGATGGCGAAGTACAGCCAAAGTCATTGTTCAAGATGATTAAAAATACCTTCGAGAAGACACCGGACAATGTGTTATCTGCTTATAAAGATAACGCCGCGGTAATGACAGGCTCTACAGCTGGTCGTTTCTTCCCGAAACAAGATGGTGTTTACGGCTACCACACTGAGCCAATGCATATCTTGATGAAAGTTGAAACTCACAACCACCCAACAGCAATTAGTCCATACCCTGGTGCAGCGACAGGCAGCGGTGGTGAAATTCGTGATGAAGGCGCAACAGGCCGCGGCTCTAAGCCAAAAGCGGGCCTAACAGGTTTTAGTGTATCAAACCTTAAGATCCCAGGTTTTGTTCAGCCATGGGAAGCCGATTACGGTAAGCCTGATCGCATCGTGACGGCTTTGGATATTATGACCGAAGGCCCATTAGGCGGCGCGGCATTTAATAACGAGTTTGGTCGTCCGGCACTTGTAGGTTACTTCCGTACTTACGAGCAAGAAGTTAACAGCCATAACGGCGTTGAAGTGCGCGGTTATCATAAGCCAATCATGCTTGCGGGTGGTTTAGGTAATATCCGTGAAGAGCACGTACAAAAAGGCGAGATTACCGTTGGCGCTAAGCTAGTGGTACTTGGCGGCCCAGCGATGAATATCGGCTTGGGCGGCGGCGCGGCCTCATCAATGACATCGGGCCAATCAAGTGAAGATTTAGACTTTGCCTCTGTACAGCGTGAAAACCCAGAAATGGAGCGTCGTTGCCAAGAGGTTATCGACCGCTGCTGGCAGATGGGTGATGACAACCCAATCCAGTTTATTCACGATGTGGGCGCGGGTGGATTATCAAATGCATTCCCTGAGTTGGTAAATGATGGCGAACGTGGCGGTAAGTTTGAGTTACGTAAAGTACCGTCTGATGAGCCAGGTATGAGTCCATTAGAGATTTGGTGTAACGAGTCACAAGAACGTTATGTGATGTCAATTGCACCAGAGAACATCGAGCTATTTACTCAAATTTGTCAGCGTGAGCGTGCTCCGTTTGCGGTTGTGGGTGTTGCTACAGCAGAAAAAGAGCTAGTTCTAAGTGATGAGCACTTTGAAAACCATCCAATCGATTTGCCACTGGAAGTGCTATTAGGCAAAGCGCCTAAGATGAGCCGCGATGTAGTAAGCGCTAAAGCTAACTCTGCAGCACTTGACCAAACTGGTATTGAAGTGAAAGAAGCGGCGCACCGCTTACTGCGTTTGCCAACGATTGCCGAAAAGACTTTCCTTATCACCATCGGCGACAGAACGGTAACAGGCTTAGTTAACCGTGACCAAATGGTGGGCCCATGGCAGGTACCGGTAGCCGATTGCGCGGTAACAGCGTCAAGCTACGACTCATACACAGGTGAAGCCATGTCTATGGGTGAGCGCACGCCGCTTGCACTACTAGACTTTGGCGCATCGGCGCGTATGGCGGTAGCTGAATCGATTTTGAATATTGCTGGTACTGATATCGGCTCGTTCAAGCACATTAAGTTGTCTGCTAACTGGATGTCTCCTGCTGGCCACCCAGGTGAAGACGCAGGTCTTTATGAAGCGGTTAAAGCTATTGGCGAAGAGCTGTGCCCTGATTTGTCTTTGACAATTCCAGTGGGTAAAGACTCAATGTCGATGAAGACAGCTTGGGAAGATAAAGGCGTTCAAAAGACGGTTACCTCGCCAATGTCATTAGTCATTACGGCATTTGGTGTGGTGCAAGATGTGCGTAATACGGTAACGCCAGAGCTGCGCACCGATAAAGGTGACACTGACTTATTACTGCTTGATCTGGGTCTTGGTCAAAACCGCTTAGGCGGTTCTTGCTTAGCGCAGGTATACAGTGAGCTAGGTGATATCGCTCCAGATCTTGATAACTCAGCAACACTGAAAGGCTTCTTTGAAACTATTCAGCCAATGATTGCCGATAAGTCGATTATTGCTTACCACGACAGAAGTGATGGAGGTCTTTACACCACACTAGTTGAAATGGCGTTTGCGGGTCACACTGGGCTAAATGTTGATTTAAGTGCTCTGACAGGTACAGACGTTGAACGCTTGTTTAACGAAGAGCTAGGTGCAGTGATTCAAGTTCGTCGTCAAGACGTTGCGATTATCACTGAAAAGTTTGCAGCAGCAGGCGTACCTTGCCATAAAGTGGCTGAGCTTACAGAAAATGACAGCATTGCAATCTTTGATGGTACGCGTGAAGTATTAACCGAAACTCGTACTTCACTACGTACTATTTGGGCTGAAACTACGTACCGCATGCAAGCGCTACGTGACAACCCTGAATGTGCTAAAGAAGAGTTCGAGCTTAAGCAAGACACCAAGGACTTAGGTCTAACCGTTCATTTAAGTTTCGATCCAAGTGAAGACGTTGCCGCGCCATTTATCTTAAAAGGCGCAGCACCTAAGATGGCTATCTTGCGTGAGCAGGGCGTTAACTCGCATATCGAAATGGCGGCGGCATTTGACCGCGCAGGTTTCGAATCGACTGACGTACATATGAGTGACATCTTAAGCGGGCGTATAAGTCTAGAGCAGTTCCAAGGTCTAGTGGCGTGTGGTGGCTTCTCTTACGGTGACGTACTAGGCGCGGGTGAAGGTTGGGCTAAGTCGATTCTGTTTAACGAGCGTGCTCGTGAGCAGTTTAGCCAATTCTTCGAGCGCAACGATAGCTTCTCGCTAGGAGTGTGTAATGGTTGTCAGATGCTATCTAACCTTAAAGACATCATTCCTGGCACTGAGTTATGGCCACACTTTGTGCGTAACCGCTCTGAGCGCTTTGAAGCGCGTTTTAGTTTGGTTGAAGTGCAGAAGAGCCCGTCGTTATTCTTCCAAGGTATGGAAGGCTCTCGTATGCCAATCGCTGTGTCTCACGGTGAAGGTCGCGCTGAGTTTGCATCGCCTGAAGCGTTAGCAGCGGCAGAAGCGTCTGGTACGGTTGCACTGCGTTATGTTGATGGCAATGGCCAAATCGCAACTCAGTATCCACAAAACCCGAATGGCTCACCAAATGCGATTACCGCATTGAGCTCAACTGACGGCCGAGTGACGATTATGATGCCGCACCCTGAGCGCGTATTTAGAACCGTTGCTAACTCATGGCATCCTGAATCTTGGGGTGAAGATAGCCCTTGGATGAGAATGTTCCGCAATGTGAGAAAGTCAGTCGGCTAATATACTGTTTGCTGATGTAGCGTTAGTCTGACTAACGAAAAGCCCCTATTAATAGGGGCTTTTTTTTGCCTGAAATATTTAATAGTTAATCGTTAGACCAAAGAAGTACCACTAAACAATGGATTAGAGAGCATTTACTGCTAAATGGAATGCTAATTAATCTGTTTTGTAGTAGTTAAAGCAAGTTTATCCATAAGCTGAGGTTATGCATACTCTTTGGCTTTAGAGTATGGGGGACAGTTTTAAGCGAGAATAATTCGCCAGACATAAAAAAGCCCTCCTTATTGCTAAGGAGGGCCGCTTTGCGCTAACAAAACTTCAAGAATTATCTTGCATTATAAAGTCGTACTTATAGCTCTCTAGAAGTATAAAGTTCAACGAAAACACGCTGATAGCTAACAACTAGACGCTCAAATAATTTTGTCATAACAGTTTCTCCACATAGAAAGATGATTTAAGCGGAGTTAGTCTTTACCGGGCTACTTCACCGGGTTGGCTAGACCGTCTCCTTAACTTGGTGCTCATTTTAGGCGAGGTCTAATTTTTGATCAAACGAGAAAAATTGCATTCAATCATTAGTAAAGCTAATGATTGAATCTTCGGTTTTTATTGATTTTCAATCTTGGATTTTATAACTAACTGTTTCTTATGGTTTATTTGTAAAGAGTCTTATTTTTGCAGTTGGATTTGCAATACCTGAGTTGTTGCTAAAGTTGTTAACATCTAGTGTTTTGTTGCTTTGGTAGTAAATTAAATGTGTATCTGCTGAAAATATTTGTTTTGCCTATTTATTATTCATCCCTATCATGAGTTTTTTGTGTTGTCAACTGCCTCTAGGGTGGAACTGTGTGCTTCACCCCAAAACCCATTGAAACCGAATGCTTTGATTGATTTGAATCAATTTTGAATGTTATAAAAACCCTGCGGATAACCTTATTTCGTCTTGCAAGTGACTGATATTAACTAATTTGTTTATTCTTTATTTGCGTATTCGAGAAGGGAATCACAACAGCCATTGAAAATGTGATCGCAAGCGTGGGTTTGCTAGTGTTTTTGGCTTTAAAATACAAAATTTATGAATTAAACAACGAATCGCGGTTGAAGTTGGAGTTTTGTTACAAAACCTGACCGTTTTACTGCATTAATATTCCTATATAGGCAATCACTCTCGTTGATGGGGATCTAACGAAAGTGATTTGACGCACCACCTAAGGAGTCACAAATGATTTTAGAAGAGGTTGTTGAGCTGTCGCGTTTCCAGTTTGCGATGACAGCCATGTATCACTTCCTATTTGTTCCCTTGACCTTGGGGTTAGCATTCTTGCTAGCCATTATGGAATCACTTTATGTGATGACTAATAAGCAAATCTATAAAGATATGACCAAGTTCTGGGGTAAGTTATTCGGTATCAACTTTGCACTTGGCGTTGCAACTGGTTTGGCGATGGAGTTCCAATTCGGAACTAACTGGTCATACTATTCGCATTACGTCGGTGACATTTTTGGTGCACCACTTGCTATTGAAGGCTTAATGGCATTCTTCCTAGAATCTACTCTTGTGGGTATGTTCTTCTTTGGTTGGGATCGTTTCAGCAAACGTCAGCATTTAGCGGTAACTTGGTTAGTTGCGCTAGGTTCTAACATGTCTGCATTGTGGATTCTGGTTGCTAACGGCTGGATGCAAAACCCAGTGGGTAGCACATTCAACTACGAAACCATGCGTATGGAAATGACCAGCTGGGGTGAAGTGTTATTTAACCCAGTTGCACAGGTGAAGTTCGTTCACACTGTAGCGTCAGGCTATGTAGCGGGTGCGATGTTCGTTCTTGCAATCAGTGCTTACTATATCCTTAAGAAGCGTGATCTACCGTTTGCACGTCGCTCATTTGCGATTGCAGCAAGTTTCGGTATGGCATCTATCCTATCTGTAATCGTTCTTGGTGACGAATCAGGCTACAAGGTAGGTGAAGTGCAACGCGTTAAGTTAGCAGCAATTGAAGCTGAATGGCACACTGAGCCAGCTCCAGCCGCATTTACTGCAGTAGGTTTCCCAAATCAAGAAACTCACGAAACAGACTTCGCAGTTAAAATTCCTTATGCAATGGGTATTATTGCAACGCGTTCGCTTGATGAGCAAGTTACCGGTATTAAAGATCTAATTGCTGAGCACGAAGTGCGTATTCGTAACGGTATGGTGGCATACGGTCTACTTGAGCAATTACGTGCAGGTAATGAAACTCCTGAAATCCGTGCGGCATTTGAAGAAGCTAAAGTTGACCTAGGTTACGGTCTACTACTGAAGCGTTACACTGACAAAGTGGTTGATGCAACAGATGAGCAGATCAAAGCAGCTGCTGATGATTCTATTCCAAACGTAGCACCTATGTTCTGGTCTTTCCGTGTCATGGTTGGCGCCGGTATGGTGATGTTACTCGTATTTGCTGCAGCATTTTGGCAGAGCACGCGTCATCAAATCGAAGAGAAGAAGTGGGTTCTTAAAGCGGCACTTTACAGCTTACCGCTACCGTGGATTGCTATTGAGTGTGGTTGGTTTGTGGCTGAATACGGCCGTCAACCTTGGACGATTTCTGAAGTGTTACCGACATTCATGTCAGCCTCTAGCTTGTCAGTAGGCGACCTAATGTTCAGTATCATCTCTATTACGCTGTTCTATACCATCTTGCTAGTGATTGAACTGTTCTTAATGATTAAGTTCGCACGTATTGGCCCAAGCTGTTTGAAGACGGGTCGCTATCACTTTGAAAAGCTTGATGCCTAAACTGGAGATCTGATTATGTTTGATTATGAAATGTTAAGATTCATCTGGTGGGCACTGATTGGTGTGCTTTTCATCGGATTCGCTGTCACTGACGGTTTCGATATGGGTGTAGGTGCCTTATTACCGATTATCGGTAAAGACGACACTGACCGCCGTATTATGATTAACTCTATTGCGCCGCACTGGGATGGTAACCAAGTTTGGTTAATTACCGCTGGTGGTGCATTGTTCGCTGCTTGGCCTATGGTCTACGGTGTGTCTTTCTCAGGTTTTTACGTGGCAATGATGCTGACGTTGTTTGCATTGTTCATGCGTCCAGTAGGATTTGACTACCGTTCAAAGATTGAAGATCCAAGATGGCGTAAGTCTTGGGATTGGGCACTGTTTGCGGGTGGTTTTGTTCCACCGCTCATTATCGGTGTTGCGTTCGGTAACTTGCTACAAGGTGTTCCGTTTAACTTTGACGAATACCTGCGTGCAACATACCACGGCGGTTTCTTCGGTCTACTTAACGGCTTTGGTATTCTAGCTGGCCTAGTGAGCGTGAGCATGTTTATGCTTCAAGGCTCTACTTGGTTACAAATGAAGACTGAAGGCGAACTACGTGTTCGTGCAGCTAAGATGTCACAGTTGCTATCTGTAGCACTGTTCGTATTCTTCGGCGCTGCGGGTGTATGGTTAGTGAACGGTATTGACGGTTACGTGATTACTTCAGCTATCGACACATACGGCGTTTCAGACCCAACTCTGAAAACTGTTAGCGTTGAAGCTGGCGCTTGGTTAGTGAACTACGATAAGTACCCTCTGACTATGGCGTTCCCAGTGATTGGCCTACTTATGCCTATCTTAGTATTGCTATGTAGCCGTATGAACCGTAGTGGTTTTGCGTTCTTCTTTAGTTCACTAGGTATTGCTGCGGTAATTCTAACGTGTGGCGCAGCAATGTTCCCATTCGTTATGCCATCTTCACTAGAGCCAAACGTAAGTTTGACTATGTGGGATTCGACTGCAAGTGAGATGTCATTGACTGTAATGACATGGGCTGCAATCATCTTTGTACCGATTGTACTTAGCTACACGGTTTGGACTTACTTGAAGATGTTTGGTCGCTTATCTCGCGACTTCATCCAAAAGAACAAGACCTCACTTTACTAATAAGGAGCCTAGATTATGTGGTATTTCGCTTGGATTTTAGGCGTATTGTTAGCCTGTTCTTTTGGTATCATCAACGCCTTATGGCTTGAGACTACTGAGAACATGGACCGTGATGCTGAAACTGAAGATTAATCTTCTCTACAGTTAAATGGTTAAGAAAAGCCCCGCAATAGCGGGGCTTTTTGTTTCTATTGTTAAACTACTGGTTAAATTAACTATTACCATCAGGTAATAGTTAATTGCATAAATGACTAATTATCATTTTTTAATTTGACGTTATAATCCGCCACTTTATGTATTTAGACCCACCCATCGCGCGTACGGTTCTTAGCTGCTTAATTCATTGGGCGAACGCAGGATTGTTTAGTACTTGCTGATTACTTTGGAAATTTCTATGTGGAATAAAATTCGCAGTTCTCTGCCACTACAACTAATCATTGCCGCGGCAGCGGCTTGGTTATTAGCAACTGGGATCACTGAATTCACTGCCCCAAGTGAAGTGTCCACTATCAGTCAGCAGAGCTGGTACCAGTTGTTAATGCTAGGCAAAACGGTTTATATCGGTTTGCTTAAAATGGTTGTTGGGATCATGGTAATGCTCTCTTTGATTGAGGGCATCAGCAACATAGGTGCTATTGCTAAGCTGAAAACCCTCGGCCGCCGCACCGTAGGCTTTTATATATTCACCACAACGATAGCGGTTAGCCTAGGCTTAGGCGCATCTTTGTTATTGCCTCCTTGGCAGCCTCTTGCTCAAGCGGTGCCGTTAGCGGCTGGCACAAACTTGATTGAAGCGGAAGCTGCGAGTGGCAGCGCTATTGCGGGCAAAATGCTACAAATGGCATTAGTAAACCCCGTTGCAGCGATAGCTAATGGCAACTTGTTAGCCGTGGTCGTATTTGCATTCATGATAGGTATTTCGCTGCTTATCGCCTTGCCACAAGAGCATGTGTTATTTGAAGTTATTCGCGGTATGAATAAAGGCATTAATACCTTAGTTGGCGGTATTATTCGACTTTCTCCGCTGGCTATTTTCGCGATTATTCTTGAGTTTTCGATTGGCGGCAGTGAAACCCTGTTTAGCCAGCTAGCGATGTTTGCACTATTAGTGTTCGGCTTGACTATGTTACATGGGTTGGTTGTGTTACCTAGCTTGGCAAAAATGCTAACAGGTATAAAAATACGTACCTTGTTTAAGGGCATTAGCGCGCCACTTGCTATGGCTTTTGCGACGTCTTCAAGTGCTGCAACGTTGCCGCTATCGATGAAAAGTGCCGAAGAGCTAGGGGTTACTCCAGCGACTAGCAGTGTGGTATTGCCGTTAGGCTCTGTGATGAATATGGATGGTACGGCACTGTTTGAAGGTGTAGCAGCGATTTTCTTGGCGCAGCTATTCGGTGTGGACTTAACGACGACAGGGCTAATCATGATTTTTATCATGGCGATGGTTTCGTCTATTGGCGCACCCGGTATGCCATCAGGTTCAATGTCGGGGATGCAATTAGTGCTGCTTGCAGCTGGGATCCCGCTAGAGGCGATTGCAATCTTGTTGATTATTGAAAGGCCACTGGATACTTTCCGCACAGCGGTGAATGTTGAGGGCGATATTATTGCTGCCTTGGTGGTCGATAAGTGGCAGCGTAGCTAGTACATAGAGAGGCTAATGTACTGAGAAATGCACAGAGAGGTTAGTGCACTGAAAAGCGGTAATCAATATTGAACTAACCGCAACCAAATTGGTAACGGTTAGTTTTATTAGACTTTCTGGCTATTACAGCTCGGCGCGGTAAATAAACAGCGCTGTGTCCATCACCATCTCTGACACTGGAGTGGTATTAAACTGCTCAGTTGCTTGGTCGACGATTTGATAGATGTTATCTCCTGCTTTGTCTAATTCTTTGACGCTATAGCAGTTTTTAGAGGTACGTAGATCGCAGCCTTTAACCATTAAGTCAGTGGTAAAGTAAGTCGCATAAAGTGCAATTTCATTGATCTTGTCATTTTTAGTATGCAGTACTTTAATTTCTGCAACACCATCAATGGTTTCATCTGTCATCAAACGGTTTACCGCGCGCTGATACTCTTGCTTATAGGTTGCTGAATCCTTGCTAATAAATAGGTAAGAATCAAAACCTAGCTCTTCAAGTTGCAGGCCAAGATCGGTGGCAAAAGTTTTACCTACTTCAAATAGAAAGCCGTTTGCGGCTGGGTTATTTTCATAGGTAGTATTAAGACCTTCCCCAGCAATAATAAGTAATTTCTTACCTTCAACCGTGTTATTTTTGTGGCTCGCACAGCCCGCCATAATGACGATAAACGAGACTATCAATAGTTTTCTGAACATACTTTTCTCTCTATGCACTTTAATGGTGACCAATAAAAGTGTGACGCCTAAGAATTGGTGAGGACGGTAATGAGAAATTTACCAAAAATCAACAATAAAAAAGCAACAGTGTCCTGTTGCTTTAGATTATTTATCTAGCAATCACTTTATTTATGTTAACGCTTATGCCTTGAAAACACTGATCTTAGCGTTAATGTCATCAGCCAATGCTGCAAGACTTTCAGCAGAATCAACGCTTTCTCCTGCGCGCTGCTCACCATCTCTAGCCAGTTCTGTAATTTGGTGCAGATTACGAGTAATTTCTTCCGCTACCGCACTTTGCTGCTCAGTCGCACTGGCGATGCTACTTGCTGTTGTTGCAAGCTCCGCAATACTATTGTTGATTTCGATAAGCTGGGCAATGGCATCTTTTCCTTGTGCTGCTGATACGTCGCCAAGCTCATTGCTTTGATTCATTTGCCCTGTAGTTAGTTTAACTTGCGACTGCAATTGGGTAATGGTGTGTGAGATCTCTGCAATTGATGTTTGGGTGCGTTGAGCGAGTGTTCGTACTTCATCGGCGACAACGGCAAAGCCACGGCCTTGTTCACCGGCTCTAGCAGCTTCAATCGCGGCATTAAGAGCCAACAGATTGGTTTGCTCGGCAATACTATTAATGACTTCAGTAACTTGACTGATTGCTTGGCTTTCTTTATTGACGACCTCGACACTGTGGTGGCTTTGAGACAGCTGTGTGCTCAGATTTTGTAAGCCAATAACCAAATCATTTAAATGGGTTTGGCCTCCTTTAGCGGCATCATCAACACGTTGGCTCATGCTAGCCCCTTCACTGGCATGGTTAGCTACATCACGTACTGAGGCTGACATCTCTTCAATCGCGGTGGCAATTTGGTCGGTTTGTGCCATTAATGATTGTGCTTCTTCACCGTTAAGTCTTGCGGTCTCTTGGGTTTGATTAGAGTGGGTCTGCAACGCGGTAACAGACTGCTGCAACGCTAAAATAAGTTCCCTTAAGTTAGTCGCCATTTTTGAAGTGCTTGCGGTGATTAGGTCAACTTCGTTGTTGCTGTTTGCCTTATCTGCAGTAAATGTTTGAGATAGATCGCCAGCCCCCAGTTTTTCCAGTTGATTTTGTAATGCGCCAAGAGGTTTTAGGGCTCTGACTAATACTTGAGATAATAACAAGGTAATCACTATCATGCCGATTATAGAAACTGCGGCATTGATTTTGAGTAATGTAACACTTTCTTCATTCAGCTCAGCAGCGCCGACTTGACCGATTAGCACCCAGTTCCAACCCGGGATAGTAATTGAATAGGCATAAGATTTTTTACCCTTTAGGTTGTTATATTCCCATGAGCCTTGATGAGTTAGCGCTTGCTCAATCGTGATACCATCAAGTGTGTTTGAATTAACTTCAGTGCCAACTGAGTGCTCTGGATGAGCGACAACAGACATATCCAGCTTTCTGACTAGTAGGTATGAGCCTGTCTCTTCAAGCTGCAGTTTATTAATAGATTCTCTTAATTGGCTTAGCGAGCCACTGATATCGAAACCTATATATAAAATACCAATTACTACGCCACTGCTGTCTTTGATTGGGCGGTATATAGTCATATAGTCTTTGCCAAAGAGCTGAGCATAGCCTTCGTAATCATTACCTTTTAGCATTGCGCTATAAGCTGGATGATCTTTATCTAGATATGTGCCTAATGCTCGTTTGCCTTCAGCATTCTTAAGTGAGGTTGAAATCCGGATAAAGTCTTGGCCGTCTCTCACAAACACCGTGGCATTGCCGCCCGTGAGCTTTGAGTATCGGTCCACTTTACTTTTTGAAGCGTTGATTTGTTCTTTTTCATGTCTAAGGGCTGGTGTCACCACTCCCATGACTCTGACGGTTTTTTCTGGCTTGAAGAAGTTACCTGGATACATTGCGCGAAATACGTCAGCATTTCGCTTAGCAAGTGAAAGTAGGCTTTCATATTGCAGTTCAATTAAGTCTGCAGTGCCTTGGGTCTGAGCTTGCATAGCGCTGATCCCTTTATCCCTTAACACATCAGATGCTGTTAAGTAGGATACGCAGCCGAGAAAGCCAAAAATGAGTACGGTAAGAAGTAGGGCAAGCATGCCGATTTGTTTAGCAATCGGCCAGTTTTTATAATTCATACTAATTCTTTGTCTGCTTAGAGTTTATTCAATGTAATTGATTTACTGCACAAAAGAATTGATGTAGGTCTATAAGTTAAGGCTTGATAACATAAATCTTTACAGAGCCCTTGTGGATATTTATCCAGAAGTGGTAGCTATGGGGTATTTGAGTAGCGATAATGGCTGAAAGTAATAAAGGAGAAGAAATATGTTGGGCGAAAATCATTTGTTAACCCACGAGTTTCCAGAATATCTATCGGCGATTATTGAGCTTAAATCCACTAATCGCAATTTCTGCCAATTGGCAAAACGTTATCATCAACTCGATCATCAAATACGTGGGTTTGAGAATAATGAAGTGCCCATCACTGACGAGCACTTTATTGAATTGAAAGCTGAGCGGGTAACACTTAAAGATCAGCTTTATCGGCTATTGGTTGCTCACGCTAATCAGGCTTAGCTTTATTCAGTTACCAAATGCTTACTGGCGGCATTGGATTTGGTATCGCTTGTTCTGGTTTTTTTAGGTCGCATAATTAAGTGATACATAGTCGGTACCCAGACTAAAGATAATAATGTCGTCAGTAATGTGCCGCCAGCAATGGCAATCGCGAATGGCGGCCAAAAACCACCGCCAGCAATGATCAACGGCAGAAAACCGCCGATGGTAGTAATCGTGGTCGAACCGATATGACGGCCACAGCTAGTGACTAAATCAACAATGGTTTGTTTGTCCCCCGCGCGTGTCTCGGGCGCCTCTTCCAGCTCTGCCAAAATCACAATAGCGGCGTTGATTGCCAGCCCCATTAATCCTAATAAACCGATGATTACCGTAAAGCCAAATGGATAACCAAAGGTATACACAGCCAATAATCCCAACCCTGCCGACTGCATCGCGCTGAACAAGATAATGGCGGTGAGTCTAAATGAATTAAAAGACAGTACCACAGTGGTAAGCAGCAAAGTGACCACTAATACCAAATTAGACATCAAGTTACCGACTGCTTCATTACGTTTTGCACTCTCACCACCCAGCTCAATGCGGTAACCGCTTGGTAGTGCTATTTGGCTGAGAGCTTCACTGGCATTGTCCACCACGGTTTGTGGCAGCACGCCAGAGGTTAAGTAGGCTTCGATAGTATTGACCCGCTGACCGTCTCGTCTTGGAATTGCACCGCGGCTAACCTCTATTTCACTCGTTGAAATAGCCGATAACGGAATGCCTTTACCACTGTTTGACACTAAAGTAATTTCAGACAGTCTTGTTTGGTCTTCACGGGTGCTATCGCTTAACCGCACGCGCACAGGTAAAGACTCGGTTTGCTCTAAAATACTGCCGCCATTAATGCCAGTAGTCGCCATCTCAACTTGCTTTGCAATGTCGGTTAAAGACAGGCCGCTCATCAGGCTGGCGTCTTCATCGATTTGCAGCCAAACCTTTGGCGCGCCAGCACTTAAGGTGGCGCGGGTATGGATAACATCTGTGGTGTCAGACAACACTTTACGAACCTGTTCACCGAGCTGCTTTAATTGGTCTAAATTGGGACCAAATATCCTCACTTCTACCGGCGCATTAAAAGGCGGGCCTTGTTCGAGTTTACGCACAATAATTTGCGCCTGTGGGTAACGTTTATCGAGCGACTTTTGCAAGGCCGGAATGAGCTTATTAGCGGTCGTAAAGTCGGTCGCCTTTACCATGGCCTGCGCATAATGACTGGCACCTTGTTGGCGTTGCAGTAAGTTGTAATAGAAAGAGGGCGTATTGCCGCCAATAACCCAATCGATGCGACTAATACCTTGGGTTTGGCGCAACTGAACATCGATTTCTTCAACTTGTAAGCGAGTGTGGTCAATGCTGGCGTGCGGCGCCAAATAGACTTCAATCTGAAACATGTCTCTATCTGATGGCGGGAAGAACTGCTCAGTCATTTTTCCGGCGGCAATAAAGCCCATTACCGGTAAAACACCGATCACCAACGCGGCAAGCAACGGCCGTGATAACGCTAAGGCTAACGTGCGTCTAAAGGCGTTGCTCATAAACGGCAAATTAATGCCGTGCTGATACCAATGTGTGCCTTTGCCGTCAACGCCGAATCTACCCGCAAGGCCGGCAATAATGGTATGCGAGATAATAAAAGAGCCGAGTAAGGCAAATATAACCGAAATGGCAATGCCACCAACAAACTCGCCAGCAGCGCCAGGCATTAATACAATTGGTGCGAACGCGAGCATGGTGGTGATGGTCGAGCCAGCAAGGGGTAACCAAAGGTGTTGCAGGGTTTGTTTTACCGCATTGATCCTATCCATGCCGCTTTGGCGGCGCTGAGAGATGGCGTCAACAATCACAATGGCGTTATCCACCATAATACCTAATGCGACAACCAGACCCGTGACTGACATTTGATGAATAGGCAGGCCGATATATTTCATGCAGGCTAAGGTAAATAGTGCGGTAAGCGGCAAGGATAATGACACGATGACGGCATTTCTAAGGCCTAAAGTCAGCATTAGCACCGCAAGAATAATCACGAAGCCGAGTAATAAGCTCGCGATCAGATCGCCAAGTCGTTCAGTGGTATAACCCTCTTGGTCGAATAACCACTCAATTTCAATATTAGCCGGAATGCTGCTTTGCAGTTCATCAACAGTTTGGCGCACTTGGGCTAGCCATAAATCGACGCGGGTATTGCTGAGCATTCGCGCCGCAACCATTACGCCTTGTTGCTGATCGATTAAGGCAATGCTGTTGGCGGGCTCTTTAGATTGGCGACTGATGCTAGCAATATCGGCGAGACGAATTATTTGACCATTTTGAGTGACTTTTAAGGGGACTTGGCCAATGCGCGCAATAGAATCAAGCTCGCCAGAGACTTCGATTAAGGCTTTAAAATAGTCGTTGTTGACTTCACCGGCCGAGACTTTGGAGTCGGCATTTTGTAGAATTTTCGCAATAGCAGCAGGGGATAACTCAAGCTGATTAACCTTATTACCGTCTAGTTTAACTAAAATCTCTTCGGTTGGCTGGCCATAAAGATTAACAAAGTTAGTGCCGCTCAGTAGGCGCAATCGGCTTTGTAACTCTTTGCCGTAACGATTGAGCATATCAGTGCGCACTTCACTGCCGCCACGCCAAGCAATGCCTAATATGGCAGTATTGGCATAGCCGAGCTGATCGTCCAAGGTCGAGTTTTGTGCCGATGTGGGCAGTTTACCTTTGGCGTCGGCGATTAAGTCGCGTGCCCTTGACCACACCGGGGCGGTTTCTAATACGTCATCTTTGAGCTCAAGCTGAATAACCGAGATCCCAGGGCGGGAGGTCGATTGCACTAACTTGAGTTCTTCAAGACGTCTTAGCTCGCTCTCAAGCTCTTCGGTGACCAGCGCCTCTACCCGCTCAGCTGACGCGCCAGGATAGTGAGTGATCACTGATGCAAAACGGTTGGTGATCTCAGGATCTTCCATACGCGGTAGGCTGGATATGGCGCCAAATCCGGCGACGATTAACAAGGCAATCACAAGGCTGATAAGACGGCCGTTCTCTACTAATGACTTAACCATCTATGATTACCTCGTTGCGAGTTGGGCTTGTTGAGTCACCAACTGGCCCGCCACTAGCTTATGTAAACCTTGGGAGACATATTGCTCATTGGAATTAATAGCGCCATTAATGAAGGCTTTATCTTTTACGGTATAAATAATTTCCACATCGCGGCGCTCAACTTGGTAAAGCTCACTGTCGGTCGGGTTAAGAACAGGGTGTAGGACATAGATATTCCACAGACCTCGCACGCCATCGGTCAGTGCACTTAACGGCACCCAGTAACCTTGAGAGGCAATGGTTTGCTGATAGCTTAAGTAACTCAGTTCTCCGTTAATCACATCGGCGTTGGCTGGCAAGGTGATCCTAAGCTCTACAGTGCGGGTGATTGGGTTGAGTTCAGCGCTAATACCGGCAATCTTACCTTGGTAGTGCTGGCCTCTCACACGGATATCCGCGTTTTGCCCCGTAGTGAGGTGATTAGCAATATCCACTGGCACGCCGATATAGGCTTGGATGTTATTGTCTTCGATTAGGGTATAGACCGGGCTGCCAAGGCTGACTACTTCGCCTAAGTTATGAGTTCGTTTACTGATGACACCGTCAAAAGGCGCGAGCAGGTCGGATTTTTCTATTTTCAATTGATTCGCTAGTAACGCCGCATTTAATCGGTTGCTGGCGGCTTTAAGACTGTTTAACTGGCCGCGCTGCTCATCTAATTGTTGCTCAGAGACATACCCTTGCTGCTGTAAACCTAAACTTCTATTGAGGGTCGTTTGAGCCAAATCTAAGTCGGCTTGGTTTTGTGAAAGACTGGCTGTTAACTCATTTTTCTCAGCTAACAATAGGCGGGTATCGAGTTTGGCAAGCAGTTGCCCTTGTTTAACGCTGTCGCCGCTATCGACCGTTAACGCATTAATCTTACCGGCTAACTCAAAGCCTACTCCCGTGGTATTGCCTGCTCGAATACTACCCGAAAACTCTTGGTTAAATTGATAGTAATCATCAATATGCAGCTCTTGCGCATTAACAGATTGGTAACTTGGCGTGGCGGCTAATGGTATATCACTGTCTTGGCAGGCTGATAGAAAAGAGACTGCAGCTAGTAACATAAACATTTTGCGATGTATTAGCACACTTTGAGTATTCATTACACTAAGCCTATTTTGTTAACGCCACGGTAAGCGATAAGTATAAAAATTGTTAAACTAGACTGTGTAGTCTAGAGTGTTGAAACTAGACTGTCTAGTCTAATTGTGGTCTATTAGTTCGCAAAATGGACTGGGTAGTCTAGTCTGTGCTTAAATAGCAATATAGATTTACCTTGAGGCTAATCGCGGGAGTGAAGCCCTTTATGAATGCACCATCAATGAGCCGAAGTGAGCAAAAGCGCGAGCAGATCTTACAAGCTGCTAAAGAGCTATTTTGTGAGCAGGGCTTTCCAAATACCAGTATGGATGAAGTTGCCAAGCTTGCTGGCGTCTCTAAACAAACTGTGTATTCGCACTTTGGCTGTAAAGATGATTTGTTTGTCGCATCGATAGAATCCAAGTGTTTAGTGCATGGTGTTAATCAAGAGTTATTGTCTGATCCATTAACGCCGGAAGTCAGTTTAGCCTTGTTTGCCAAGCACTTTGGTGAGGTGATTACAAGCCCTGAAGCCATTACAGTATTTAAAGCCTGTGTGTCGCAGTCAGATTCACACCCTAAGATCTCAGAGCTCTTTTATAGTGCGGGTCCAAAACATATTTTAGGCTTGTTAGCGGAGTATTTGGCTAAGGTCTCAGTGATCGGTGACTACCAGTTTAACAATCCGCATCACTGCGCCGTGCGTTTGTGTTTGATGGTATTTGGTGAAGTACGTATGCGACTCGATTTGGGTTTAGATGTGAGCGATCTATTGGCCGAGCGTGAGCAATACATTAACGATACGGTAGAGATGTTTTTGAAAGCTTATAAAACGGTTTAACTGGTTTTATCCAAACTTGTTTTGGGCTGTAGTACCAATCTATACCAATGTTATTAAAGGAGCTTACTGCTCCTTTGTTGTTTTTGTCATTAGACTAATCTCAAGCGCCTCTTTTCATAGGCTAGGAGATAACTGATTGGAAGCTAGGTTTAGCGACCTTCTTATAATAAGAAAGGCTTGAAAAAATAGTTGGATACAAAATGATCCTACAGCTTGACGTTAGCGTAGAGTAAAGTACTTAATTGAGCTTTACTGAATCGTTAAGCGTCACTGATATTAATAATTATTAGCTAATGGAGTTAGCAATATGAATAAGCCTTTGGCATTGAGTGTGCTTGCCGTTTCAAGTTTGGCGGCTTCGCCAATTTTGTTAGCGCAAGAGCAACAGAAATCTTCTTATCGCCCGAGTCCATTTACTGTTAGCGCTTCACGGATCACCACTGCGAATGCCGATGTAGGTGTTCAAGGTAATGAATTACAGCGCGACCAATGGATGTTTGATTTTAAAACCGGTATGCCGCTTGGTAAAAAGTGGTTTGTTGGTGCGGGTGTCGGTTACGACAATCTTGATTATGACTGGCGCTCGTCGAGTTTAAAAGACAATACTCAAACTTGGGATAAAATTGAGCGTTACCGCGCCAGTTTATCTTTGTCCTACCGCCCGAATAAAAACTGGATGTTTATGCTAGCGCCCAAGCTGCAATATGCTTATGCCGATACAGCCTCAGCCAGTAATGCGGCCAGTTACGGTGCGGTATTATCGGGTATGTACCGTTTTGATTCCGGTAATATGTTAGGTTTCGGCGTCGCTTACCTAAATGACATTGATGAAGTTAGAACGGTGCCGTTTTTAGCAGTAAATTGGCAGATCACCGAAAATCTCAAATTGGGTAATCCGTTTTCAGCAGGCTTTAGCGGCCCTGCAGGTCTTGAGCTGAGCTATCAATTGAGTTCTGATTGGAATGTCGGTTTTGGTACCTCTAAGAGAACCAGTCGCTTTTTAATTGCAGATGAAAAAGATACTGCGGAAATTGATGAGTGGGTCAGTTTTGCTAGAGTAGGCTGGGATATTTCCCGTTCGGTAAGCGTTAATGCTTATGCAGGCTATTTCTTTAATGGCGAATTAGAGTTAAACCCGCAGAACAGTAAGGAAGATATCGACAACCAAGGCGCAGTGGCCTTGGATGTGACATTTAAGTTTTAGCCCTACTTACAAGAGCAATAAGCCAAACTTAGCTAGATTATTTGCCCAGCATAGCTTCTTTTAAGCTGTCTTGGGCAGGTTCATTACCTAACCAAATCATAAGTACTGCTTGGCGGAAGTCTTCACCAGCAATTGTTGCTTGAACTTGGCCATTTTTATAGGCAGTTACACCCGTTGCTTTATCAGCAAGTAAAGTGAATTGATCACCTTCAACAATCTCAGCGCTAAATAGCCCCATAAACTGTTCGATTTTGGCTGCAATCGGTGCGGTATTCCCCTCAGTTGCATCATCAAAACCTTCATTGATGGCATCTTTCATTTTATCGGCGGTGATCATGCCTGATGTGATATTTAGGCGCACTGCAGCACTAGGTGCTTCGAGAGCCGCTTTTGCACTATCAATTGCTTGAGGGACGTATAAGCTGCCAACGTATAAATCGATAAAGAATTTGCTACGCACACCAGCACCATTTAACAATAGTGTTTGGTTTTCGATATTAATTGAATCGTCAAGCTGCACACCAGAAATTTCTTGAGCCTGCAGTGATGATGACAGTAATACGCTTGTAGCAAGTAGTAGGGTAGAAACGGATTTCATCATAATATCTTATTCATCTCTTATTAAATAATGCGCCTACATTTAGCCGCGCGTACCCAATTGGAATTGACCACTTTGGTGGAATATAGCCGCTTGTTTTTGTTTAGCTGAAATCAATAATGGGCCATCGTCAAAGAACAAAAAGCACTTCCAGTTACGGACAAACACATCCCAGCGAGTTTCAATCACTTGGTATTTTTCGTAGCAGAAATAAACTGGAGTATCATCAGCCCAATCGAAGTGCTCACTGAAACCTTCAGGCAGAGCGGCTTCCTCACTGTCCCATGGGGCTTGCCAGTCTTCAGTTATTACCCAAGCACTGTCTTTGGCTGCCCAGTCACCTTTAGCAAACTGTTCTGTACGGCTACTTTTATTACTAATCCATTTATTCCAAACTTCCATCGATGATTTTTGATCAAGCGGCATAATTAGCGCTTTATCTTCATCAGTAACAGGCAGGTCTTTATGATTAAAGATCCACTTACGTTTGTATTGTTCAAATGGAATATAGGTATGTGCCACAGCGCCTCTCTTGCAAGGATATTAATAAGGAAAACGCCGGCATTATACCCTGCAAGTTAGGTTAATAGCAGCGGCGCAATAAGTTTTTTTACTTAGCGCCGCTTAGATGTAGTTTTGAGTTGCTTAAGCTTGCAGTTGCTGGAGGTAGTTTGGGGCTGTGAGATTATCAGGATCAATTACTAGTACCTGATTAAAGCTTGAGCGAGCTCCGTCTATTTGCCCCATTTCAGCAAGGAAAATACCTAGTTTTAATAGAACACTGATATCAGTTGGGTACTTATCTAGAAAGTCTAAATAGATATTGAGTGCTTGCTGGTTTTTACCTTGTAATGTGAGTATATGAGCATATTGCGGCAAGTATTCATCGCTGTAATTAATTATCTGTTCTAACGTTTGTTCAGCTAAATTAATATCATGAAGTTTAAGTGCCAACACTAATATTTGTTTTTTCTCTACTTCAGTTTGGTTATCTGGTTCGATTTTTTGTAAGCAAGATAAAGCGGTTAGATTGTCATCGCTAAGGATTGCAAGGTAGCTTTGGGCTAGATAATAGAGCCGTTGTGCTAACGCGTCAGCTGCAATCATTGCTTCAATGCTGTTAATCAGTTGCTTTAATCCCGTTTTATTCTTGCTTTTATATAAGTCGACAATTTTTGCAAAGGTGTTGTGCAGTGACATATTGGCTTTTTTAAGGCTGAAATATGGGTGCTCCATTGAGGTTAGTTGATCTTGATATTCAAGTGCGATTTGCTGCAGGCGAGCATCATCCGAATCTAGTGTTAAATTGAGTGCTTTTCTCAGTTGGCAGACATTGTGGACTCGGCCTGGTTGTTCGCTCTGGCGCCAATGATTAACCAGTTTGGTTATTGGCGCAGTCTCAGCAAGTTCTAGCTGCCTAATCGTCAAGTTCTCTATGGTTTGATTAAGAGAGCCAAGTAATTCTATTGCCAAGGTATTGAAGGCTTCGTAGTAGCGATGCGTCATATTTTGCATGTGTTCTATAGACCAAGTCTCAGACTCCTGAGTGGTCAAGAATTTAGAGAATTCATAATATCCATAGAACTTAATCACTTGAGATAATGCGCTGTATTTATTTTGGAGTTGGCTTTCAATCTTGTCGATTTTACTGACGATGATTTGATTTTTCTTAGACTGGAACTCAATATCACGAGCTTGAGCATTAAGCTCAATGGCTTGGCTTGCCAGTGCTTTTATTTGTTCTAAGTCTTGGATTGCCTGCTTAACCTCTGCGATCATCTTATTAAGGTGCTCCGATTTCTCAGCAGCATAATCAGGCACTAGGTCTAATAGTGCTTCAGGTGAAATATTGGCTGGTTTCAGCTTAATAGACTCAACTTTCTGATGTGTTACGCCGTCAAGCTTTGCTGCATTTTCAGAGAGATTAATAATATTTGCCTGTGGATAGGCTAGCGCGTCTTCTGTGAGAGCTTGGCCAGCATAGATAAGCTGTACAATGGTTTCAGCAATATTGCCGGCATAGGTTTCAACCCATTCACCAATACGGCTATTGTTTGAACCTGCATTAGCTTCGACGGCACCATTGGCATGAGACACGCCGCTACTCGAATAACAAAAGTCTGCGCCAGTGAGCAAAATATCGCTAAAGCCTAACTCTATAGCAATTCTAACCGCGCTGTTGGTGACCGTTGGCCCTACGGTTGGAATATTGTCGGCATCTTCATCTGTCCAGGGTAACTTGCTACCTAAATAGAGTGACTTACCTAACCATTGAGATATTAGTCGGTGATTAACATGATGCGAGTTGACGAAAAGACTTTCGTGGGTGAGCGCCATCATGTCTCGATTGACCTCGAAACTAAAGTCTTGTGGGTCAACAGATACGATAATATGTGCTGGGATCCCCGCATGAGATAACCTTGAAGCCATTCTTGAAACCGTAATCACAAACAGCTGGTGGTAGTTATCTACAATCCAATCGAAATGCTCATCCAGAGAAGGGCCTCCGCCAATTACAATGCAGGTTTTCCCTGTAAATCTTCCGTTAAGGATAGCTGCAGGATACTGATTATCAGCAAGGTTTTTTAATTGCTGAATTAAGAAGGTCTTTTGCTCAAAATGGGACTTTCGTTCAACGGCTCTAAATGACAGTTGCTTGTCGACTAAATTGATTAGTGTGCTGTATTCTTCAATGATGCCGAGCGTCGATGCAAAAGAGTGATGGATCATATACTGCTCTTTGATCAGATATAAATCATTATCACCTGATTCTATTTCAGCTTGAAACGCATCGAAGGTTAAGATCTGCATCTGCTTTTGTTTATCAACATCGATTTCGACATTGAGCAAGGCTAATACTGGATTCAGTTCGACGAATATATATTTACTGCCCGTTGGTATTGGGTGTTCAAGGATATAATTTGCAAGCAAGCCTGAATCTATGCCGACAATAATGTGTAAGCTATCTTCTTGAAAAATTGCCTCTTTAAATCGTTTTTTAAAAGCTGTCTTAGAGTCAATCTTTTCGAACGTATTTCGATTTACGCTAGGTAGGTAATATTCGCCAAAATTGCTAATTGCGAATTGATTGGTAATTACAGATTCAGATACGTTCATTGCCAATTTAAGCCTTATTTAATCGTTATTAGATTGCTTGCTGTGTTTGCCTGTTACGTCAGGGAATTGTCGTTTTATAGTTAGTTTTTCTGCAATTCTGGTGAAAAATAAGATAAGCAAAATTTACGCCATTACTGGCTAGTTCTTCCAATTCTGGACGCATTGCACCGGAGTGTAAGCGCAAGCCGAGAGCTTTTAAATAGCGATAAGCAAGAACCGGCACATCGGCAGCACATTTGAACTCGCTAAAGCTTAGCTTATTGATTTTTTTCTAACGCTATATTAGGCAAGGCTCACGGGAAAATGAGCCTGTATATTGAGCGTCAAAATTCAGCCACTCGAGAGTCATTGTCGGTTAGCTGTGATGCTTTTTTGCTCAGACAACCAAGGCGCTAGCCAATAGTGTCGATGCTGAGCGAATATTTCTATATAGTCAGTTTATTGATAAAATGCCGCGCTAAATGTCTGCTTTTATTTTAATTATCCAAATAGAACAGCGTTTTTTATTGGCAAGGTTGAGCAAATCTAAGCCGTAATCAATATCTGCTTTCAGGTTAATTTTGATTATTACTTTTTTTGGTATGCATTTTGCTCAGTAAATTTTGAGACGTAGTCTGGCTTTATAATTGTTCATACAGAGCACTGTAGTGATAAATTGGAGATAACATGTTTGATAATAAATCGATCCTTATTACTGGTGGCACCGGGTCGTTTGGCCAAAAATATACCAAAACGATACTAGAGCGTTATAAACCAAAGCGATTAATTATCTTATCTCGTGATGAGCTAAAGCAGTATGAAATGCAACAAGTGTTTAATGCACCTTGCATGCGTTACTTCCTCGGTGATGTCCGTGATGGCGATCGGATGATGCAAGCATTCAAAGATGTGGATTATGTTATTCATGCTGCCGCCATCAAACAGGTGCCTGCAGCTGAGTACAATCCTATGGAATGTATTAAGACCAACATTTATGGTGCTGAAAATGTGATTAAAGCGGCTATCGCCAACAATGTTAAACGTGTGATTGCGTTATCAACAGATAAAGCGGCCAACCCAATCAATTTATACGGTGCGACTAAACTCGCTTCAGACAAATTGTTCGTCGCGGCCAACAATATGGTGGGTGAGGGCGTAACACGCTTTTCTGCTGTTAGATATGGCAATGTTGTTGGTTCGCGTGGCTCAGTCGTTCCTTACTTTAAAGGGCTGATCAATGAAGGTACCACTTCATTGCCTATTACTCATCCTGAGATGACTCGCTTCTGGCTATCGTTGCAAGACGGTGTTGATTTTGTATTAAAGAATTTTGCCAGAATGCAAGGTGGTGAGATTTTTGTGCCTAAGATCCCATCGGTAAGAGTCACTGATATTGCAGAAGCCTGTGGACCCGGCTTAAAACATGAAATTATCGGCATAAGACCAGGAGAAAAGCTGCACGAAATTATGTGTCCAGGTGACGATTCACATCACACCATTGAGTTCGATGACCATTTTGTTATCACGCCTAGCATTATCTTTTTTGGCAAAGACATGGATTACTCTAAAAACTTGCTTAATGAGCAGGGCAAAGCGGTTGAAATGGGCTTTGAATATCACTCAGGCAACAACCCTGACTTTTTATCAGTAGAGCAAATTAAGTTGCTTGATGAAGGTAAAGACTAATGATCCCTTATGGGCGCCAAAATATCTCAGCTGAAGACATTGCCGCTGTAACTGCTGTGCTGCAATCAGATTGTCTGACCCAAGGGCCACAAGTCCCTTTATTTGAGCGTAATATCTGTCAAATAACGACTGCACAATATGCGGTAGCAGCAAACAGCGCGACCTCTATGTTGCATTTGGCGTGTCTGGCTTTAGGTGTTGGAGCCGGCGATTATGTTTGGACCAGTCCTATCACATTTGTTGCCTCAGCTAATTGTGCACTTTACTGCGGCGGTGAAATCGATTTTGTCGATGTTGACCGTCATACAGGTAATATGTGCCCCAAGGCACTTGAGCATAAACTCAAACAAGCTAAAGCCCAAAACTGTCTGCCTAAGGTTTTGATCCCTGTGCATATGGCGGGTCACAGCTGCGATATGCGGGCGATATGGCAATTGGCACAAGATTATGGCGTTAGGGTGATTGAAGATGCTTCACATGGTGTTGGTGGTAGTTACTTAGGGAGCAAAATTGGCGCTTGCGAATATAGCGACATTACTATTTTTAGTTTCCATCCGGTAAAAATTATTACTACCGCCGAGGGCGGCGTTGCAACCACCAATGATCCAGCCGTAGCAGAGTCCATGGTTTTGCTTCGTAGTCACGGTATTACGAAAACAGCAGAAAAATTGTTAAGGCCTGATGAAGGGGATTGGTACTACGAGCAACATGAGTTAGGGTTTAACTATCGTATGACTGAGCTGCAAGCCGCGTTAGGCAACAGCCAGATCAAACGTTTGGATAGCTTTGTTGAGCAAAGAAACAAGCTGGTCATGACCTATGTAGCAGAGCTTACAAAGCTTAATGTCACCAGTGTTGTCCCCCTTGAAAATAGTTATAGTGCTTATCACTTGATGATTGTGCTATTGCCGGAGAGTCTAGATCGCAAAGTGGTTTTTGATGCGATGCGAGCGGCTAACATCTTTGTTCATGTTCACTATTTTCCAGTGCATTTACAGCCATACTATTTAAACAAGGGGTTTGCTGAGCATGACTTCCCAGAGGCGGAATATTTTTATCAGCACTGC
Source organism: Shewanella sp. 10N.261.52.F9 (assembly GCF_041471165.1). NCBI lineage: Bacteria > Pseudomonadati > Pseudomonadota > Gammaproteobacteria > Alteromonadales > Shewanellaceae > Shewanella > Shewanella sp. 10N.261.52.F9. The sequence goes on along the minus strand of NZ_JBFRNX010000028.1, from coordinate 82,096 downwards.
CTTACTTTACCGCTATTTCCCGATTTAACAGAACAAGAGCAAGCTTATATTATTGATACGTTAATAGGGCTGTTGTCATGAACGTGGCGATTATTCCTGCAAGGGGTGGCAGCAAACGTATTCCTCGCAAAAATATTAAGCATTTTAACGGTAAACCCATCATTGCTTATTCTATCGAAGCGGCGCTGCAAAGTGGTTGTTTTGATCGAGTGATTGTCTCTACCGATGACAGCGAAATCGCCGAGGTTGCAAAACAATATGGCGCTGAAGTGCCTTTTAAGCGTCCAGCTAACATTGCTGATGATTATGCGACAACCTTAATGGTAATTGAGCATGCTCTTAATGTGTTAGCGCTTGACGGTGTGCAATACCAACACTGTTGTTGTATCTATGCGACCGCACCTTTTGTCACCGCCAAGCAGCTAAAACAAGGCTTGCAGCAAATGCAACAAAGGCAAGCTGATTATCTGTTTCCAGTCTGTGAATTCCCAGCGCCAATTCAAAGAGCAATCCGCCTAGATGACAATGCTAATGTGGCGATGTTTGCACCAGAACACCTTAATACCCGTAGCCAAGATTTAAGCGCTGCATATTATGACACCGGGCAGTTTTATTGGGGAACCGTCGCTGCTTACCTTTCCTCTAAGCCAATATATAGTGAAAAAGCCAGTGGCTTAGTTTTGCCAAAGGGCTGCGTAGTTGATATTGATACCCCAGAAGATTGGCTGTTAGCTGAAGCTTTATTTAGCTTCTATCAGCAAAGGTCGATGAGTTGAAAGTCATCATTAGAACCGATGCTTCGCTGACTATCGGTTGCGGCCATGTATACCGCTGCCTAACGTTAGCAGAGCAACTAACCAGATTTGGTTGTGAGGTTGAGTTTATTGCTGGTGAAGTTGCTGGTAATTTACATCAATTGATCACACAAAAAGGCTATGTGTTGCACTCTTTAGCTGTTATTGCCGAGCAGCAAGTTCGCTCGCCCATACTTGGGCGTACATGGCAACAAGATGCCTTGCTAACAAAGCAAATATTGGATCAAGCGAGTGCTGACTGGTTGGTTGTTGATCATTACAGTCTAGATATTCATTGGCATAAAGCGGTGGCAGCTGAATCTGGTAAGAGATACCGGCTAATGGTCATTGACGATCTTGTTGATCGCGCTTATGACTGCGATCGATTAATTGACCAGACCTTTGAACGCCAAGCCAGTGATTATGTTATAGATGCTCATTTACCTGCCGAGCAGCTACTGGGAACGGACTTTTGCTTACTAAGAGATGAGTTTAGCGAGTACGCTGAACAAGCGAAAAACAACAGATTGCAATATCAAGGGGTTAAAACGATATTACTTAGTCTGGGCGGCACAGATATTGATAATATAACGGCGACAGTTCTTAGGCTGTTGGATACCAGCATTCTTGCCGATTGCACACGAGTCAATGTCATTATTGGGCCTAATAATCCCCACGCCGAAAACCTTCAAAAGGTAATCGGTGAAGCGAGATTACAATGCCGGTTATTTGTTGCCGTTAATGACATGGCGCGCTTTATATGCCAAGCGGACGTTGCCATTGGGGCTGCAGGCTCAAGCGCATGGGAGCGCTGCGCGTTATCTTTACCTGCATTAAATATCACTTTAGCCGATAATCAGCGCACCATAGCAAAACGCCTCGATGCTCAGGGCATAGCCATTTCACTCGGTGAGCCGTCGTTATTAACCACAGCAGCAATCGATGCCGCTTTAGCAAGGTGCGATGCCGATTACCAGCAGATGGCTAATGCAGCGAGTGAGCTTGTTGACGGCTTAGGCGCAAGTCGAGTCGCATTGAGTTTATTTAGCGTTGAAGATGCACTGGGTCACTCGATTTATTTAAAGCGTGCGAGCCACAATGATTGCCAATGTCTATATGACTGGCAGCAAAGTCCTGCAACGCGGCGCTATGCGTTAAATAGTGCGGTTCCAACATGGCAGGAGCACAGCGCTTGGTTTGCTAATAAAATTACACAAGCTGACAGTTACCTGTTGATGTTACGCCGGAATAGTATCGATGTTGGTATGGTGCGTTTAGACCCTCTATCTGAGTCAAACCATTACTTGATCTCAATCGTGACGGCACCTGATTGTTACCGTCAAGGTATTGCAAAATCTGCACTTTTGCTGATTAGGCAAGCGTTTAAATTGATAACGATTCACGCGACTGTGTTGGCTGGCAATCATGCGTCTCAAACGCTGTTTGCTCACTCTGGATACGTACAGCTAAGCGAAGAACAATGGATACAATACCCTGCGAAGGAAGCCAATGAGTAACATAATTTCAATTGATGGCAGAGTGATTGGTGAAGGGCATACGCCTTATATTATTGCTGAATTATCTGCCAACCATAACGGCAATATTCAAACCGCTTTCGACATTATTGCCGCCGCTAAAAAGGCTGGGGCTGATGCGGTAAAAATGCAAACCTATCGACCAGATACCATTACCTTAGATTGCGATCATAGCGATTTTCAAATTGAAGGTGGCCTTTGGCACGGGCAAAGCTTATACCAGCTGTATGAGTGGGCGCACACGCCATGGGATTGGCATAAACCTTTATTTGATTATGCGCGCCAATTAGGCATTACCCTATTTAGCTCACCATTCGATTCAACTGCTGTTGATTTATTAGAAGATCTTAACGCGCCGGCTTATAAGATAGCTTCGTTTGAAGCCGTTGACCTGTCGTTAATTAAGTATGCTGCAGCAACAGGTAAGCCACTTATCATATCAACAGGCATGGCCAATGCAGAAGAAATTGCAGAGGCTATTGATGCCGCGCGCAGTGCAGGTTGTAAAGAGCTGGCGATATTGCATTGTGTTAGCGCTTACCCTGCAGCGGCAGAAGACTATAATCTTGCCACCTTGGTCGATATGAAAAATCGATTTAATCTAGTAACAGGGCTGTCAGATCATACCCTAAGTAATATCACCGCGATTGCGGCCACAAGCTTAGGCGCCAGTATTATTGAAAAACATGTCACACTCGACAGAACCGGTGGTGGTCCTGATGATAGTTTTTCATTAGAGCCAACTGAACTCGAGCAACTTTGCCGCGACAGTAGGTTAGCTTGGTCAGCGTTAGGCAAGGTCAATTATGCCCGAAGCGCTGCTGAACAAGCGAATATAAAGTTTAGGCGATCACTGTATGTGGTGAAGTCTGTTAAAGCGGGTGAGCGGGTAACAATGGAGAATGTAAAAAGTATACGTCCAGGTTTTGGTCTAGCGCCTAAGCATTTAGAGGCCGTTATAGGCACACACTTTAACCAAGATTTAACGGCGGGGACAGCATTGAAAATGGAGCATGTCCTAAGTAAGTGATGTGGGTTGATAAACCTTTAGCAGCTCGTGAAACGATTTACGAGTGATGATAAATACAATAGGTAAGTTGAGCATGGCATATAAGACAGAGCAAGAAAGCTTTTGGGCGGGCGAATTTGGTAACGAATACATTAAACGTAATCAAGGCGCGGAGCTGTTAGCGAGTAACTTAGCCCTCTTTACGCGTATTTTTAGCCGCACAGAAAAGATCGGCTCACTTATCGAATTTGGTGCCAATATAGGCATGAATATTCAAGCCTTTAAGCAATTGCTACCTAATAGCGAGCTGTCAGCGATTGAGATTAATGCCACCGCTGTTGAGCAGCTAAAGCAGATCCCTGAGTTAACTGTAATACATGATTCATTACTCACATTTGCGCCCGAACGCCAATATGAAATGACCTTCATTAAAGGTGTGCTTATCCACATTAATCCAGAGGCGTTAGCTGAGGTATATAGCGCCTTATATAATGCGAGTGCTCGCTACATCTGTATTGTAGAATATTACAATCCATCACCGGTTGAAGTGCCTTACCGTGGCCATAGTGGTAAGTTATTTAAGAGAGATTTTGCCGGTGAAATGTTAGATAAGTATGCCGATCTTAAGCTAGTTGATTATGGATTCAGTTATCATAGAGACAGGCTATTTCCGCAAGACGATTTAACCTGGTTTTTATTAGAAAAATCATCTACTCAAGCTTAAACTCACTACAATTAAAACTGCCAGTATCACTGCACTAGGGATCAGAGTTATAAGTATTAGCGTGTTTGTAATCAAGCCATAGCATAGATGTGGTTATGGCTTGATAGTAAACGACTTTCAGACTAACTCGCTTTGGCATACCAATTTCACTTTAGCCTCCATTACGCAGGTACTTTTCACTTTAACAGCTCTTATGAAAGCAATAAGGGTAATTCATACTCTAAGGCATCCGCTAACCCTAACCAGTCATGCTTTTCTTGCGCGGCAAGCATACTGCTTAGTATGGGCATGATTTGCTGATTATTAGTTAAAGAAGCTTGAAGCTCAATTAACTTATCTATGCATTCAGTCAGTTGTAATGAGCCTTGCGCCTCATGACCTAATCTTAATTGATGAGCTGTGCTTATCAGTTGCTGAATTAGAGAATCATTTACCATTTGGGTCATTATTTACACTCTTTAAAACTAGCACCGTCAATACGTGCGCTAGATAAGCTGGATTGATAAAAAGCAACATGAGGCTTTGTGCGAATATAGTGCTCTAGACTTCTCAAATAGCCTCTAAAACTCAGTTCAGTCGCCACTTTTTCACCTATACCATTAAACACCCAGTGTTTAGCATGTGCAGCTTTGAGCCCTAAAGCCCCGTCCGGCCAGTGAGCATGGGTTTTGTTATTCGGGTAACAAAAGTCGCTACCAAAAAGGGTGATGTCAGATGCTTGAAGGTGAACAGCCAAATCGATAGCAGGATGAAGAACGCTACCATTAGAAAACAGTCTTAGCTTAGTGAGTTGCTCATTGATTGCATCATATTTTGTATGTTGCGAATAGGCGTTATATTTAGGTCCAGGCCACCACTCAATTACATCTGTCGGTACGGTTGGGAAATAAACCAAGTTGATATCGTCAGCGAATGTCTTCGGGAAATGCTCCCGAGTAATATTTTGTTCAATACTCACCACAATATCAGGCACAACGCCATGGCTGATAAGCGGCGTTAATGCAGTGTCAACAGCAATGAATAGCGGGCGTTGGCCTAACGGTTTAAGCCTTTCAGTTGCTAAAAATTGATAGTGCTGTTCTAACGAAGGACCAGTGCCAATCACATAGGCTTTCGGCTTGCTATAGTGGTCCTTTAGCTTTGCTGCATCGGCATCTTTAGTCAGCAGATGCCGATTCGCCGCGAGCCTTTGTTTAAATATCGATTCATTGTCTTGTGAGCGCTGATTGGCATAAGCACGATTGTTCTCGTAAACCAGCAGGTCTCGTAAGACGGCATTACAATCGTCAATCAATAATAGATCTGGTGTGATGGAAATATATTGCCCATTAGTCACATTCTGCGTTAATTCACTTTCAATATAGACTCTAGGATCATTAAGCCATTCGCTTTGGTCGGTATAACAAAGTAATAATGCAAACAGCGAATAGTTAAGAGGGCAGACCGTAATGGTTTGTAGTTCTGATCTGAGAGGGGCTTGAAATGAGTCATTAACCGTTGAGTCATCACACAAGAGTGAAATAACATCACCCATTCCCATGCCATAAACTGTCACATCAACACAGTTTTTAGGTAGTTGTTCAATAAAGAGTTGCGCTTCTGCAAGGCGATTATGGCGACTGCTTAACTGGATCCCATTTACCGAGATGGTTTGGTTTTGTCCGGTGACAAGATTGGCATCAAAATGGTCAAAGTTTGCAAGTGTCAGTTTTGAGGCTACAGCAGGCCAGCGTTGACTAATAAGCGCTAAATTACTCGTAAACAATTCTGTCATTTAATGGTTTCCTGAAATGTCGTCAGCTATAACAGCGCAATTAACGCATTATTAGCATGGTATCAGTTAACGGTTAGCTGCTGAACTTGAATAGAGAACTTTGAGCGTAAATGAGAGTAAAAACAAAAATAGAGTTACAAATATGATCGCTAGGTTGTGAGCGAGGCTAAAAGTAAACAATGAAGATGATATAGCAGAAGTAACATCACCCAAAAGGCATGTATATGGTCTCCCCACAGGGACTCGAACCCCGATCGATCGCTTAGGAGGCGACTGCTCTATCCTGTTGAGCTATAGGGAGACTGAGCTGATTATACTGGTTTTCTCCCTAATGAGAAGAGGGGATGAAAAGCTAATTAATTTAGTTGCTTAATTAATGTTCGCTATTTCAATTTAAATTGTGAATGGCGAGGGGCACTCGCCATTTATTGCGTCTATTGTTATTAGACTAGCCATATTGAAACGACTCTTCTTCAAAGCGAACTTCTTTTGACTTTTCAAGACAAGATTGCTGGTTTTACTTGCTAGTCTCTAAGTCTCTAAGTCTCTAAGTCTCTAAGTCATTATAGCTTTATTGCTAAATCGTTTAACTGCACGTTGAGCGATGCTGCGATTCCTGTTAACACCGCTGTCGAGCTTTCTTGTGTTACTTGGTCGATAGTAATTGTCGCTTTGCTTTTACTAGCAACTGCTCGCATGTTATCTAAGCGGTCGGGTAGATTTTGCTGCAAGACTAACTGCAGTTTATCGCCAACACGGATGCCGTGCTCTCTGCCTAGATTGATAATGATCCTGTCACCCTGACGAGAAACAATTTGGCCTAGCAGAGGTCGACAGTTTAGGCTGTCATCGATATCAATACTAACTTGGCTTAGCACTTGGTCAATTGCTTCGCCATATTCTGAGCCCCAAAAGGTGGCGCTATTTGAGTTGACGGTACGCTGGCGTTTAAACTCCCACTCAGCTGCTTGGGTATATTGTTGACTCCAGACTTTTTCGCCGCTAATAGCGTGAAACAGTGACACGCGAATATGAAAGTTACGCATGGGGTCATTATCCCAAAGGCCTAATGTGCTGGTAAACGGTTCGGTTGAAATATCGATAATTTCTGGCAATAAAATATATTGGCTGTCGGTTATTTCACCCAACCAAGTCGGCAAGCGGTAACCGCGAACGTCAACCAATGCTTGGTCGATATCTAAGCGTTCATTGGCATGAATATGTGGGAAGCTACTATTTGAGCGGTGCTGTATGATGTTAGCTAAACGCTCTGATAAGTTCTGCTCGAATAAACCGATATTACCGTAGCGGAGTTGTGTGCGATCTTTTATCAATGCCTGAGGGATTAAAATTGCCGCTTTAAGTCCTGTGGTTGGACAAGCTTGTTCCATTGGCTCAAGTATATCGATGCGGACATTTACACTAAGTACGTTGTCGGTGATTTGCTCATTAATGAGTTCAACATTTTGACTATGTGCTTGCTGTGACATAGTGAATGAATCATCAATGAGTTGGCCATTACTCAAGGTTTGCTGGCTACTAAAGCTTGCTCCGGATTTTAATGTGGCATAAGTTACCGCTTGATTAATAGCATCTTCTCTAGCTTGGGCAACATTATTGCCAGTTATTTTGGCTTGTCCGCTCGCTGTGACCCACTTAGCTGAAACAGGCTGTGTCATTAATGATGATGTTAGGCATATAAGTGCCAGTATTGAATTTGGTGCTACTTTCATCTTACCTTTTCCGGTTTTATCATTAGATACAGTTTCTAAAGAGGGCTTAAACGACGTTTAACTGGCGCTTATGCATAACTAAAGAGTACTAAGCAAGTTATATGCCCGTCGTTATGTGTTTGTTGTATAAAGTCCAAGTCATGCTCTGGATTGAACATGCGGACTCTATTGCAACTTAGTTGATAGGCTTAAATCAAGGATCCTTGCTTGGCTGATTTTTCTGCAGTTTTAAGTCGCAATTAATTTCTTTCAATCTGATTCTTTTTAGTTGTGAATAATAGACACTATAGCGAGTGATAAAGCGAATTAATTGTTTAATAAGTGCTTTTTGCTTTGTTAGCCTTGGTCGGAGGATTTCAGTAATGGAGTTTAATGATAACAATAAAGTTATCCTATTTTACGCCGATAAAGTCTTAACAGTATTAGTTCGCATCATAAGGTGCACGAATTAGTCGTAGGCGTATTAACGCCATATAGGGCTTTAACAATGTATAAATTTATTATTCTTTTACCGTTATTATTTGCTTTAGGTTGTGAAACAACCACTGAGCTCCCTAAAGCAACTAGTGACGGCTATGGTCTACCTCATACAGCGGCAATAAACCAAGTATCAATGCAGATGGTTAATGCATTAGTGCGCCAAAATGACGGTTTACGCTATGACCAGCCGTTAATTGTAACTACACCAGTATTGGTTAATGATTTGCAAACCACCAATGCATTTGGATTGCAGTTTCAGCAGGGGTTGATCGCAGCGCTACACGATAATCAATTTAATCTAGTTGATGTAAACGTTAGTGAAGCGCTTAAAGTGCTCCCCTCTGGCGAGTTTATTTTGAGTCGAGATTGGCAACAGTTACCAGCGGATTTGCCAGTCGAACATGTAGTTGTGTCAACAATGAGCTTATCTAATAGTGGCATGGCGTTAACGAGTCGAATTGTTAATGTGACCAATAATCGTGTGGTATCAGCAGCCCAAGGCTTTGTTAATGCAAAAGAGATGGCTGATTATATTCGACCTTCTCAGAAAGTTGTTTCAGAAGGTGGCCTGCTATACCGCAATAGCAACCTCGCTGAGCAAACCGTATCAGTGATTGGAGAGCAGTAGATGAAGGCGATAATCTTGTTAGTTACCTTGTTGCTAAGTGGATGCTCTGCGCAAGATAGGTATGTGCAATATGAAACTGAAGCGCCGACGAGTTTTCCTAAAATTACCGCAATTGGGTATGCAACGCTAGATATTCAACCCGCAGCGGAGCCCGCACAGCGGGTGCTAATGGCTATGCAGGCATCAAAAATAGCAGCATATCGAGAATTGGCTGAACAGGTTTATGGTCAGCAGCTCACCGCTAACAGTCAGGTGCGTGACTGGGTAATGGCTGAAGATAATATTCAAACTTCAGTATCAGGTGTCATTCGCGGCGCTAGGGTTGTGAAGAGTTATCCGGCTGGAGAGCATTACGTTACTGAACTTGAATTGGATTTTGAGCAGGTTTGGGCGCTGTATCAGCAACAAAACCGCTCTCAACGAGTGAAGACAGTGACTTATTTTTAAGTAAAAGAGTCTCTGATATCTTTCTTCATTCGGGGAGGGGGGGATTAAACAATAAAAAGCCGACATTGCATATGTCGGCTTTTTATTATTTATCTTAGCGCTAGGCTTTAAGGTTACTACCTAAAGTTGAAATGCTTGAGGTTTTACCTTTGCCGTCATAAGTTAAGCTTGATGCATTTCTGCTAGTTTGCAAAGCTTGAGAAAATCGGTTTAAGCTGGCTAAACTTAATTCAATTAACGATTCATTCTCAGCGTTAAGCTGCTGACATTGCGCTAATAAGTCTTTAGCGTTACTCACTTGCGCGACAAGCTCCGCATCGGTTTTGAGTAATGCAATATCTGGCTGGGTAGCAATCATCTCATCATTTTGTTTTAGGCTTGTCAGTAAATTAGCCTTAGTGCTAGCTAATGCCAGCAATGCATCGGCTTGCTGCGCATGCAATGCTTGCTTTTCTTGGCTAATCACTGCATTTAGCTCAGTCAACACTTGGTGTTGTGAGCTTAAAAGTTGAGAGAGATTTGTCATATTGGCCTTGTTTTTTCGCTCTAATGAGTTCGTAGCTGAGACCGATTATGCTTAACTGAGCTTAATCTAAGTCTTTAAGGTCATTTTCCAAACTAGCAATGTTACTTGCAAGCTTTTCTGGATCGATTTTGTAACGCCCTTCGGCAATAGCCGCTTTAATCGCGTCTACTTTCTTTTGATCGATTTCTGGCATATCGGCCATCTTAGTTTGAACATTTTGAATTTGTTGCGCTTGTGGTGTAATTGACACCGAGTCGCTTTTTTGCGGCGTTGGCGCGGCATTGGTTGATGCCGTTTGCGCAGGGGTACCTTTAGCACTTGTTCCTGTACTAATACGAGTATTAGCGTGAGGGTTTACTTGTTTAATATCAATAGCCATTTTGAGATCCAACATTTATTAAAGAGAGTTTCTTACACACCATATCGGCGGCCTAACTCATTACTTTAGATTTATTTTACATTCTTACTTCAACTTGGCCAACGCCAGTCACTCGAGCGTCGAGATTTTTGTGAGAATGGCTATTCTTAATTCTTATTTTGTCACCCACATTGCCATCATGTAGCGCTTCACCTACGGTTTTAATTTGAAAGTTTTCAGAGCGAGCGTATATAGATACGCTGTCGCCTTTGCAAATAATGCACAGCTGATTAGCAAATATAGGTTGTCCAGGCACTACGCGTCTTTTTAACCTTGCACCGACAACATCTTCAACGAATTCAAATTGGTGACCTCGTAAACTGGCTTGTTCGATATATTCAATTGCCACATCACCGCCAGAAAGTAAATCTCCTGGCCCCATGGTCGATTTTGCCACGACAACCGGGTACATGATATCGACTTTGACTGATAGAAATATTTGCCAAGGGTAACTTAAGTCAGGGCTGTTACAGCTAATTTTTACGGTATTGTTGCGTCTAATGGCACGGTTACTGGCAATTTCAGCCTTAATAGGTGGGTAACAATTGGGGAGGTTTACTCGGGTATCTAGACTTTGGGGAGTAATTTGAATTTTTGCTTTTTCAGGCGCTTCTATTTTTTCTTCTACAGCGGCTATAGCTAATCGAGAAATGGTCGATATAGAAGGAATACTGGCCTGCGCAGTTGCAAATACCTGAGTAGGTACCAAAAGCGCAACTAAAAGCGGGCATAAGTACAAATTCCTAATGAATGCAGTCGTTTGATTCGTTAGAATACGGCTAAATTTTGTAGTTTTTGGGACTGCAGTCATCTTTATCCTTTTGCATCAGTGAGCGTCATTAGTTTGACTTAAAGAGTGTGACTTGCTCAGGTGTCGCTATATAAGCAAGTAGTATGCCTAAAAGGTATTTCAGTGTGAAAGGGAGGCTGGTAAGCCACTTTATAGCTGCAGTCGTAACATCATTTTAATGAAACAGATATAAGCCTATAGAAGTAGGTACAGGGCAAAAATTGTATGTCGAATATTCTTGAATCAGTAAACAAACGGACTCAACTGGTTGGGCAAAATCGCCTTGAGTTATTGTTATTTAAACTTAATGGACGTCAACGATTCGGAATTAACGTTTTTAAAGTGAAAGAGGTGCTGCAATGCCCACCTTTGACAAACTTACCTAAGCTTAACTCTAAAGTGCGTGGTATCGCCCATGTGCGGGGTATGACTATTTCTGTCATCGATTTAAGTGCGGCAACGGGTGGTCGTCCGATTGAAGACATCGCTAATAGCTTTATCATTATTTCAGAGTATAACCGCAGCATTCAGGGCTTTTTAGTTAGCTCTGTTGAACGAATTATTAATATGAACTGGGAAGCTATTATGCCTCCGCCACAAGGCGCAGGTAAGCTATCTTATTTGACTGCGGTGACAGAAATTGACAATGAGTTGGTTGAGATTTTAGATGTTGAGAAAATTCTTGATGAAATATCTCCGGTTAATACCAATACCAGTAAAGAATTGGATGATGCATTAACTATTGATCGTGAAAAGCATTATCACATTATGGTGATAGATGACTCGTCAGTAGCGCGCAAACAAATCATCCGTGCGTTAACCTCACTTAATTTGCAAATCGATACAGCAAAAGATGGTAAAGAAGCGTTAGATAAACTGCGAGCGATAGCGACAGAGCTTGATGATGTGTCGACAGAGATCCCATTGATTATTTCTGATATCGAAATGCCTGAAATGGATGGTTATACTTTAACCGCTGAAATTCGAGATGATCCAAAGCTTAAGAATATTAAAGTGGTACTCCACACTTCTTTAAGCGGGGTGTTCAACCAAGCAATGGTGCAAAAAGTTGGCGCCAACGACTTTATCGCGAAATTTAATCCTGATGAGTTAGCGGCCGCTGTAAACAAGCACTTAAGTTTATAATTATCCCACCTTGAGCGGTGATGAGACGCGGTGTTACTTGTGTTTCAGGCGCTGCTAAGGTATAACGCTGCGTTCGTTTTTTGACTATTGCCAATGCAGTTTAGCTTAATGCGGTTTGTTTAAAATTAATTAGGATATAAGAGTGTCGAATAAATCTCTCGCTGAGAATGAGTACAATCAATTTAGATTATTCTTAGAGCAGCACAGCGGTATTGTGCTGGGAGAAAATAAGCAGTATTTGGTGCGCAGCCGATTAGCACCGCTAATGGGGAAGTATAACTTACCCTCTTTGTCTGATGTGGTGAAACATTCGATGAAACCGACTGAGCGTCAATTACGCACAGAGGTAATTGATGCCATGACGACTAATGAAACTTTATGGTTCCGTGACCGTTACCCATTTGAACTATTATCTAATTCAATTTTACCGACGTTTAGCCGACTAGGCCGTCCAGTGAAGATTTGGTCTGCAGCATGCTCGTCGGGGCAAGAACCGTATTCATTGGCGATGAGTATTTTAGAACACCAACAACGCAAACCGGGAAGTTTGCCTTGCAGTGCAAGTATCTTGGCTACTGATTTGTCACCATCGATGCTTGAACGTTGCAAAAATGCCGAATATGACAACCTTGCACTCGGTCGTGGTTTGTCTGATGAACGTAAACGTCAGTTTTTTGATGCTTTACCCTCAGGCAACATGGTGATTAAGTCTAACGTAAAGCGCTTGGTGAACTTTAGAGCTCATAACTTGCTTGAAAGTTATACGCTTCTGGGCAAGTTTGATATTATTTTTTGCCGCAATGTTTTGATTTACTTTTCTCCAGAGGCAAAGCGAAAGATATTGCGGCAATTTGCTGCCGCTTTAAATCCGAACGGCATATTGTTTCTAGGTGCATCGGAGTCTATTGCAGGCTTGTCTGATGAATTTGATATGGTGCGCTGTAACCCCGGCATTTATTATCAAAAAAAATCTTGATGTCTTCTTAACGTAAGATCAACGTTATTAATAACGCGCCTCGCTCTTAGGCGCGTTTTTTATTGCCTTTTTGCTGTACTTTTCAGCACGATTTTTATTTCAGCTGCGATGACTCACTAAACCTTTCTTATTATTTAATGTTTTGGCACAAGTATTGCTTTGTTTTAGCCATAGAGCTGAGGAGGCAATTTTATGGCGATTAGTTTTGACAAAGCATTAGGCATACATCAACACACTTTGGGGATCCGTTCTCAGCGTGCTGAAGTATTGTCTTCAAATATAGCTAATGCTGATACGCCAAATTATAAAGCGCGTGATGTGGATTTTACCAAAGCCATCAACGCAGCCAAGTCGCAACAGTCGGGACTTACTATGGCTAAAAGCGATAGTAAGCACTTTGATTTAGCAGCATTATCTCAGCAACATGTCAGTTACCGAGTGCCTAACCAACCTGATACTGGTGATGGTAACACCGTTGATATTCAGCAAGAGCAATCAGCATTTATGCAAAATGCCCTTGAGTATCAAATGTCACTGGGTTTTCTAGACAGTAAGTTTTCAGGTATGAAGAAAGCGATTAGAGGCGATTAATTATGAGCTTATTTAATATTTTCAATGTGGCTGGTTCTGGTATGTCGGCTCAGTCGGTCAGACTAAACACCACCGCTAGTAATATCGCTAACGCTGACTCTGTATCAAGCAGTGTTGGTGAGACTTATCGCGCTCGTCATCCTATTTTTGAAGCTGAGATGAGTAAAGCACAACAGCATCAAAGTGCATCGGCTTCAGTTGCTGTTAAGGGAATTGTCGAAAGTGACTTACCGCTTAATAAAGAATTCTCGCCAGATCATCCTATGGCGGACACAGATGGTTTTATTTACAAGCCAAATGTAAATGTGATGGAGGAGATGGCTAACATGATTTCAGCCTCTCGCTCATACCAAATGAACGTACAAGTCACTGAAGCAGCGAAGTCTATGCTTCAGCAGACGCTTAGAATAGGCAAATAAACTCAGTGAAAGCTGGAGGTAAACTTTGAGCCTTATAAATCCGCTCACATCAACGCAGTCTGCAACGGGACAAAGCCCGCAGGCTAATGCTATTTCGCCGCAAACAGCCGCTACGGCGACTCAAAGTGCGGCAGCAGCAGCGACGGTAACAGAGCAACAGTCAACCACGGGGAATCCATTTCTTGACGGTTTACGTCTACCAGAAGAAAACGCGGTACCTGACGCTAATAATCAAGAATTAACTCAAGAAGATTTCTTTGCGTTATTAAGTCAGCAGTTGTCAATGCAGGATCCATTTAAGCCGGTTGAAAACGACCAAATGATCCAGCAGATGGCATCTTTCTCAACTGTAGATGGTATCACTAAACTTAATGAAGAAATCGTTAACCTTAATGCATTGACTAGCTCAAGTCAGGCGCTACAGGCATCGGGCCTCGTTGGGCAAAAGGTGCTAATTCCTTCTGATACTGGCCATATTTCAGCTGAAGACCCGAGCATGAAAGGCATTATCAGTACGCCAGAGTCGATTGAATCTATCACAGTGCGTATTGAAGATGACAAAGGCCAGTTAGTTGACACCTTTACAGTTGACGGTAGTGAAGGCGGCAATATCGATGTCAGCTGGGACGGCCTAGACAAAAATGGTCAGCCTGTTGCCGAAGGTAACTATTCCTTCAAAGCGAGTGGCAAGGTAGATGGTAAGAGCGAAGAGTTACCTGTGTCGACCTATGCTCATGTATCGAGTGTTTCACTGGGTAATGCTGCGACCGGAGCTATTTTGAATTTACGTGGTGTTGGCGGCATTAAGATCGGTGATGTTCTCGCTGTATCTGAAACTTAACAAAAATAAAGATATGTATTGAGATGGTGCTATTCATCAATGTTTAGACCTTCTTAAAAATCGAATTACATAAGGATTGAGGTGAACCATGTCATTTAACATTGCTTTGAGCGGCATTTCGTCAGCACAAAAAGATCTAAATACCACTGCAAACAACATTGCTAACGTTAACACCACAGGCTTTAAAGAATCACGTGCTGAATTTGCAGATGTGTATGCCAATTCTATTTTTTCAAATAGTAAAACAGCAGTTGGCGGGGGAGTTACAACGAGTCAAGTGGCTCAGCAATTCCACCAGGGCAGCATGGCATTTACTAATAACTCGCTTGATATGGCAATTAACGGTGGTGGTTTCTTTGTAACCTCATCAGAAGTTGGTTCACAAGATCACTCATTTACTCGTGCGGGCGCATTTAAGTTTGATTCTAATAACTATATTGTTGACTCTGCGGGTAACTATTTACAGACTTTTCCGGTTGATAAAGAGGGAAATTCTACGTCGGTGAGTTTGACCACAACTAAACCGGTGCAGATCCCTGACACCGCTGGTAGTCCGGTTAAGACTGACAATGTTGGCATACAGATGAACCTAAATGCGGGCGAAGGTACCCTTGACCCTGCTGCATTTGATCCGGATGACCCAGAAACGTTTAACAACTCAACTTCAGTGACTATCTATGACTCACTGGGTGAGCCTCATATTTTGACTTCGTATTTTGTGCGCCCGCCTAATGCGGCCCATAACAATGAAAGTAACTGGGTTGCGTTTTACGCCGTTGACGGAAAGCCTGTTAATGTTGATCCGGCGTCAGGTGAGTACGCGACGGACACCACTGGTGATGGTGTTGCAGACTCAACTGCTAAAGCTGAGAGTGCTGGTGGTTGGAAAGGCGCGGCGGTATCATTTAACTCTACTGGTGGTTATGAAGGCAGCGACCCTGCTGTGATCACAACAGAAGCTTTAGGTGTTGGCGGTGCTAACGTACTAGGCCCAGGTGCAGATGGCTCACAAAAGCTGACGCTTAACTTTAATAACCCAACACAGTTTGCTTCACCATTTGAAGTTACTGAGTTGACACAAGACGGTACAACCGTTGGTCGTTTAACTAACGTTGAAGTTGGCGCAGACGGGCTAATTAACGCAAGCTACAGTAATGGTTCAACGGTACCATTAGCACGCGTTGCCTTGGTTAGTTTTGCTAATGAGCAAGGATTAACTCAAGCAGGCAATACCTCTTGGAAAGCGAGTTTAGATTCGGGACCTGCTTTAGCTGGCGAGGCGAACAGTGGCACATTTGGTGGTATTCGTTCATCCGCACTTGAACAATCGAACGTAGACTTAACGACTGAGCTGGTTGATTTGATTTCTGCTCAGCGTAATTTCCAAGCTAACTCTCGAACGCTTGAAGTGAATAACACGCTACAGCAGTCAATTCTACAGATCCGCTAAGCAAAGCATTAGCTAGTGTGAACACGTTGCCGCAATGGCAACGTGTTTCCTATCCAATCATTGATACTCGTTTTTCTGATTAAGCTTTTACCTTTAAATTACTGCATAAATTTCTCATCACGCATTTAATATCAATCACTTCAATATCGTTCTCACTTTAACCTCCTGATAAATAGCAGTAGTTGGCACAGAGTTTGCTTTGCTATTGTTTAGACGGAAGTTTGACGGAGTGTTAAGTGGACAAATTGCTCTATGTCGCAATGAGCGGCGCAAAACAGAATATGAATTCGTTGGCTGTAAGTGCCAACAATTTGGCAAATGCGAATACTGATGGTTTTAAAGCTGACTTGGCTCAAGCACGCTCTATGCAAGCTTTTGGTGAGGGCTTACCTACACGTGTATTTTCAATGACTGAAACTCCGTCTGCAAACTTTTCTAGTGGCCCAATAAAAACGACTGGTCGCGATTTAGATATCGCCGTTAAAGGCGATGGCTGGATTGCAGTTCAAGCAGAGAATGGTGGTGAAGCTTACACCCGTTCAGGCAGCTTACGTTTCGATAACTCAGGCGTTTTACGTAACGACAGAGGCACAGCTGTGATGGGCGACAATGGCCCAATCGTTCTACCTTTACCCATTGAAAAGGTAGAGATCTCCCAAGACGGTATTGTCTCTGTGCGTCCGTCTGGTGCTACCGCTGAAGTGATTGAAGAAGTGGCCCGGATCAAGCTTGTTAACCCGGGTAACCAAAACTTAATGCGCGGAGAAGACGGATTATTCCGTTTGATGTCAGGTGAAAATGCCCCTCCTGATCCTAGCGTAGGTTTGTTAAGCGGCGCTGTTGAAGGCAGCAATGTTAATGCCGTACATGAAATGGTATCTATGATTGACCTTCAGCGTCAGTTTGAGATGCAAGTAAAAATGATGAAAACAGCAGAAGAGAACGATCGCGCGTCTTCTGCCTTAATGCGCATAAGCTAGGAGAGATACTATGCATCCCGCTTTATGGATAAGTAAGACTGGTTTAGACGCTCAGCAAACCGATATTTCTGTTATTTCTAACAACGTGGCAAACGCCAGTACTGTTGGTTTTAAAAAGAGTCGTGCGGTATTTGAAGACTTACTTTATCAAAACGTTAATCAAGCTGGTGGTATCAGTGCTTCGAATACTAAACTGCCTAACGGTTTAAGTATTGGTGCGGGTACCAAAGTGGTTGCTACCCAAGAGATGTTTACTCAAGGCAACATGCTCACTACTGATAACTCGTTAGATTTGATGGTTGAAGGCCCAGGTTTTTTTGAAGTGCAATTACCAGATGGCACCGCAGCTTATACCCGCAACGGCCAGTTTAGTTTAGATGACACCGGCCAAATCGTGACCCCAGGTTCAGGCTATGTGATTCAACCTGCTATCACCATTCCTGAAGATGCCACAAGTATCACCGTTTCAGCTGAAGGTGAAGTGTCGGTTAAAACACCGGGCAACGCAGAAAACCAAGTCGTGGGTCAGCTAGCTATTTCTGATTTTATTAATCCGTCAGGACTCGACCCTATGGGGCAGAACTTATACTTAGAAAC
The DNA here is from genome assembly GCF_041471165.1 of Shewanella sp. 10N.261.52.F9. NCBI lineage: Bacteria > Pseudomonadati > Pseudomonadota > Gammaproteobacteria > Alteromonadales > Shewanellaceae > Shewanella > Shewanella sp. 10N.261.52.F9. The sequence continues at coordinate 64,238 of NZ_JBFRNX010000028.1, read as the reverse complement.
TGGCGCAAGTGGCACACCTATTCAAGGCACTGCATCACTTGATGGTATGGGCGCGATTCGACAAGGCGCATTAGAAACCTCAAACGTGAACGTGACAGAAGAGTTAGTAAACTTGATTGAAAGTCAGCGTATTTACGAGATGAACTCTAAAGTGATTTCAGCTGTTGACCAAATGTTGTCTTACGTTAACCAAAACCTTTAAGCATTTATAAGAGGCGTTGAATATGAAGCATTTGTGGCTTTTAGCCCTTGTTGCAGTAATTTCAGGATGTAATTCAACTAACGGTAAACCGATAGCGGACGATCCTTATTATGCGCCTGTGTATCCAGAGGCGCCGCCGACGAAGATCGCTGCGACTGGCTCTATGTATCAAGATAGTCAGGCTTCTAGTTTGTATTCAGACATTAAAGCGCTGAAAGTGGGTGACATTATTACCGTTTATTTAATGGAACAAACTCAAGCGAAAAAGAGTGCTAATAACGAGATTTCCAAAGGGACCGATCTGTCGCTTGACCCGATTTATGCCGGTGGCGGCAATATCACTGTGGGTGGTAATCCGATTGATCTGCGCTACAAAGACAGCATGAATACCAAGCGTGAGTCTGATGCAGACCAAAGCAATAGCTTGTCGGGTAGTATTTCTGCCAATGTTATGCAAGTACTCAACAACGGTAATTTGGTTATTCGTGGTGAAAAATGGATAAGTATCAATAACGGTGACGAGTTTGTCCGTATTACCGGTATCGTTCGCGCGCAAGATATTCGACCAGATAACACCATTGACTCACAACGTGTGGCAAATGCGCGTATTCAATACAGTGGTACAGGAACCTTTGCTGAAGTACAAAAAGTAGGCTGGTTAGCCTCATTCTTTATGGGTAGCTGGTGGCCGTTTTAGGCTAGAAAGGTTTTGCCTAGTGCTAAGGATTTAGGATGATGAAATTTAAATTGGTTTTACTTTGCGCCATTTTGGCGATAACTGCGCCGGCTCATGCGCAGCGGATCAAAGATATTGCCAACGTACAGGGCGTACGTAGTAACCAGTTGATTGGTTATGGTTTAGTGGTTGGTTTACCCGGAACCGGTGAAAAAACCCGTTACACCGAGCAAACGTTTAAAACTATGTTGAAAAACTTTGGTATCAACTTACCGGACAATTTCAGACCTAAGATTAAAAACATTGCTGTGGTAGCAGTTAGTGCTGAGATGCCACCATTTATCAAGCCTGGCCAAACATTAGATGTAACAGTATCGAGTTTAGGTGAAGCTAAAAGTTTACGTGGCGGTACATTACTACAGACTTTCTTAAAAGGTGTCGACGGTAACGTATACGCTATTGCTCAAGGCAGCATGGTTGTGAGTGGTTTTAGTGCCGAAGGTATGGATGGTTCTAAAGTAGTACAAAACACACCTACCGTTGGCCGTATTCCAAATGGTGCAATGATTGAACGAACAGTTGCAACGCCATTTTCAACAGGCGACCACTTAACTTTTAATTTACGCCGCGCTGATTTTTCGACGGCAAAACGTTTGGCGGATGCAATTAACGATCTGCTTGGACCTGGTATGGCAAGACCACTTGATGCGGCATCTGTGCAAGTGAGTGCGCCGCGCGATGTGTCACAACGGGTATCGTTTTTAGCCACGCTTGAGAATATTGAAGTCGAACCTGCAGCAGAGTCTGCCAAAGTCATTGTTAATTCTCGTACTGGCACCATTGTGGTTGGCCAAAACGTCAAATTATTGCCAGCAGCAGTGACTCATGGTGGCTTAACTGTGACCATTGCAGAGGCAACGCAGGTATCTCAGCCTAATCCATTTGCAAATGGACAAACGGTTGTCACCACCGACAGCACAGTTGATGTGGCGGAAGAAGATAGCCGTATGTTTATGTTTAATCCTGGAACCACGCTAGATGAGCTAGTTCGAGCGGTAAACTTAGTCGGTGCGGCGCCTTCAGATGTGCTAGCAATTCTAGAAGCGTTAAAGATGGCAGGGGCTTTGCATGGTGAACTGATAATTATCTAAATATTGTCAGTTTTATTGGAATGGTGTCATGGAAAAGCTGTCGAACGCATCGCAATTTCTGGATCTTGGAGGCTTGGACTCATTAAGATCCAGAGCCCAAAAAGATGAAACCAGTGCGTTAAAAGAAGTTGCCCAGCAGTTTGAGGGGATCTTCGTGCAAATGCTGATGCAAAGCATGCGTGACGCCAATGCTGTATTCGAGTCTGATAGCCCGATGAATAGCCAATACACCAAATTTTACGAGCAGATGCATGATCAGCAAATGTCGTTAAATCTATCGGGTGAGGGCATGTTGGGTTTGGCTGACTTAATGGTGCAGCAACTTGATCCTGCAAATAGCCCAATGACTCCAGCGTCTGTATTACGTGGTGATATTAATGGTGCCTCAAAAGCGGCGGCCTTGACCATGGATAAGCCTGATATGTTGCAGATGCCGACAGCGCGTGTGGCAAGTAATGATGCAAGTAATCATACCAGCACTAATTCAATGGCCTTACCAAGCCTGCAATCTAATCAATATGCCAGTGTTAATGGCAATGCCGAATTAGCAACCGCAGCACCCAAACTACAAACTTTAGATTCCGTATTAAGTGGCAAAGTATTGCCGTCAGCGGCAGTCAATGGCGATAAATCCCAAGCAAATTTTACCAGCCAAGATGAGTTCGTATCACGCTTATACCCTCATGCTGAAAAAGCGGCCGCTGCACTGGGGACGACACCTGAAGTATTGATTGCGCAATCTGCGCTAGAAACCGGATGGGGTCAGAAGATGGTTAAAGGTCATCAGGGGCAGCAAAGCAACAATTTATTTAACATTAAAGCTGACAACCGTTGGCAAGGTGATAAAGCTTCTGTAAGCACCTTGGAATATGAGCAAGGTATCGCTGTAAAACAGCAAGCTAATTTTAGGGTTTATGAGGATATCGGCCAAAGCTTTAACGATTTCGTGTCGTTTGTGTCTAACGGTGAGCGCTACCAAGATGCGATGAAGCAAGCAAGTAACCCACAAGCCTTTATTCGTTCTCTGCAAGATGCAGGTTATGCAACCGATCCTAAATATGCCGATAAGGTTATTCAGGTGATGAAAACTATTACTCGAGACTTTAAAGATGTCTTACAAGGGGTTAAGCAATGATTAATCGTGTTGTTCAATCTCTTACAGCAAGGAGCCAGTACGTATGTCTTTAGATTTAATGAATATTGCCCGTACAGGGGTATTGGCTTCTCAGTCTCAGCTAGCGATTACCAGTAATAACATCGCCAATGCCAATACCGCTGGTTATAACCGTCAGGTGGTTTCTCAGTCGGCGCTCGATTCCCAGCGTATGGGCAATGACTTTTACGGCGCGGGTACTTATGTTTCAGATGTAAAAAGGGTTTACAACGATTACGCCACTAGAGAGTTACGCATTGGCTCTACTGCGATGAGTGAATCGCAAACCACTTTCGGAAAAATGAGTGAGCTCGACCAGATTTTTTCTCAGTTAGGCCAAGCGGTGCCGCAAGGCATGAATGACTTTTTCGCCAGTATGAATGCCTTGGCTGATCTGCCAAATGACATAGGTATGCGAGATTCATTTCTTACCAATGCCAAACATCTAGCGAGTACGGTTAACCAGATGCAAGCTCATCTAGACGGGCAGATGACGCAAACTAATGATCAAATTGCTGCAGTCACAGACAGAATTAACGAGATCAGTACCGAGTTAGGCAACATTAACCGTGAGCTAATGAAGTCTCAAGGCCAAGATATGCAGCTGCTTGACAAGCAAGATGCATTAATTTTGGAGCTTAGTGAATATGCATCGGTTAACGTGGTGCCATTAGATTCCGGTGCTAAAAGTATCATGCTAGGTGGTTCGGTTATGTTGGTGTCGGGCGAAAAGTCGATGCAGATGGGAACCTCTCAAGGCGACCCGTATCCGAATGAATTACAAATCACCGCCCAATCTGGTGATAAAAGCATGATAGTTGATGCGAGTAAATTGGGCGGCCAGCTTGGCGCTTTAGTCAATTACCGTGACGAGACACTACTGCCATCACAAATGGAGTTAGGCCAATTTGCATTAGGTGTGAGTGATGCATTTAACAAGGCACAAGAGCAGGGCTTTGACTTAAATGGTCAAGTGGGCGCTAATATATTTACCGACATTAACGACCCATCCATGCAAATTGGTCGAGTCGGTGCGCTATCAAGCAATACTGGCTCTGCAGTTTTAGGCGTTCATATTGACGATGTTGGAGAGTTAAGCGGCAGTAGCTATGAATTAAAGTTTACCGCGCCATCAACTTACGAGTTAAAAGATGCCGCTACCGGCAATATAACGCCGCTTACTTTAAACGGTACCAAGCTCGAAGGTGCAAATGGCTTTAGCGTTAATATTAACGCTGGCACATTAGCCTCGGGCGACACCTTTGAAATCAGACCGACTTCTGGCGCAGCCTCTTCAATATCGGTTGAGATGACCGATCCTAAAGGTATTGCGGCTGCAGGTAGTCAAATTACTGCAGATGCTTCGAATACCGGTAGTAGCCAAATTAAGCTAGTTAGCATTGATGACCGGACGGCAGCTAATTTTCCAGTAACAGGCTCAGAGCTTACCTTTGAAATTAATCCAGGTGCAACGCCGCCAACGTTTGAAGCATTTGACGCCAATGGCACATCACTAGGTGCACCTGCAGCTTATACGCCGCCGACAATTAGCGCTCATGGCTTTACATTTGAAATTGACTCTTCAGCCACCACAACAGAAAAATTTAGCTTCGATTTGTCATTTGCGGAGGGGGATAACTCTAATATGGTCAACATGGCAAATCTGAATGAAGCCAAGCTGATGAATGGCGGTAAAACAACTTTGAATGATGTCTTTGAGAATACAAAGCTAGACGTGGGCAGTAAAGCTAAGTCGGCTGAAATGTCAATGGGTTCGGCTGAAGCAATTTACAACCAAGCTTATACGCGAATTCAAAGCGTATCAGGGGTTAACTTGGATGAAGAAGCGGCAAACTTGATGCGCTTTCAGCAGTCTTATCAAGCATCTGCGCGGATCATGACTACCGCAAATGAAATCTTCAACACACTATTTAGCTCACTGCGTTAGCACTGAATGCTTAACGATTAGGGACAGGAATTAAGACTATGCGAATTTCAACTGCGCAAATGTTTCACCAAAACATTAATAGTGTGACCAGTAAACAGTCGCAGACAAGCCAGATCATTGAGCAGCTATCGACTGGAAAGCGTGTCAATACAGCGGGTGATGATCCAGTTGCTTCAGTGGGCATTGGCAATCTTAAGCAGCAGAATGCAGTCGTTGACCAGTTTCTTAAAAATATAGACTACACCAAAAATAGATTGTCAGTATCTGAAAGTAAACTAGGTAGTGCGGCTACTATTACCAGCAGTGTTAGAGAGCAAGTATTAAGGGCAGTGAACGGCACACTAACTGAAAGTGATCGGCAAACAGTTGCCGATGAGCTACGTGGTAGTCTTGAAGAGCTAATGACCATTGCTAATAGCAAGGATGAGTCGGGTAATTACCTGTTTGGTGGTTTTAATACTGGTAGTCAGCCATTTGAGTTTGATGCGAGTGGCAACGCGGTTTATAACGGCGATAGTGGGATCAGAGAAAGCATCGTAGCCTCAGGTACGACTATTGGCGCCAATATTCCGGGCGATCTTGCTTTTATGAACTCTCCCAATGGTTTAGGGGATTACAGTGTCAATTATTTGGCCTCACAAACTGGCGAATTTAATGTCGAAAGCGCAAAAGTGACAGATCCTGCGACACATGTGCCCGATACCTACACATTTACTATGGTTGGTAATGATTTAGAAGTCAGAGATTCGACGAATGCTGTTGTCACCACTGTACCAGCTTTTGATCCTAACAGTCCCGTCGCCTTCAACGGCATTGAAGTTAAGCTAGATGGTAAGCCCGCGTCAGGTGACTCATTTACCATGGAACATAAGCCAGAAGCGAGTTTGCTCGATACTATCAATAGTGCGATAGCCTTAATTGAGGACCCTAACCTAGTCAATACTCCTGCAGGTAAATCAGAGTTGGCACAAATGTTGAATAATATCGACAGTGGAATGAATCAACTGGATGTTGCACGGGGTGTTGCCGGTAATAGCTTAAAAAGCTTAGACAGTTATGCTGCAACCCATGAAGAAGAAAAGATTGTGAACAACTCGGCTCTTTCGATGTTGGAAGATTTAGATTACGCCGAGGCGATAATGCAATTAGAGCAACAACAGCAAGCTTTAAGTGCAGCATCAAGCGTTTTTACTAAGGTCGGCACAGTGTCATTGTTTGATTATATCTAAACCATGAATGCCACCTAAATAATTAGAATTCAAATTAACCGAAATTAGCCAAGCCTGAAGTCTTGGCAGTAATTTTAGATAAGGGAAATCATAATGGCTATTACCGTTAATACCAACGTTACATCAATGAAAGCGCAAAAGAACCTAAACCAGTCAAGCCAAGGACTGTCGACCTCAATGGAGCGTTTATCGAGTGGTCTTCGCATTAACAGTGCAAAAGATGATGCTGCAGGTCTAGCAATTTCTAATCGTCTAGATTCACAGGTGCGTGGTCTTGATGTAGGTATGCGTAACGCCAATGATGCTATCTCTATTGCACAAATTGCTGAAGGTGCAATGCAAGAGCAGACGAACATGCTACAGCGTATGCGTGATTTGACCATTCAGGCATCTAACGGTGCTAACAATAGTGATGATCTTTCAGCTATTAAGAAAGAGATTGATGCGCTATCCACTGAAATCACCTCAATTGGTAATAGTACAGCCTTTGGTAATACAAAATTATTGAATGGTGGTTTCTCTGCAGGTAAAAACTTCCAAGTAGGCCATCAAGCCAAAGAAGATATTGAAGTGACGGTTAAAACGTCAAATGCAACGTCGCTGTCTGTAGGGGCTTTAACCTTAGCAACATCTGCTGCTCGTCAATCTGCTATGGGGAAAATCGATGCAGCTATTAAGACAATTGACACCCAACGTGCGGATTTAGGTGCGGTGCAAAACCGTTTAGCTCATAACATTAGTAACAGTGCTAACACCCAAGCGAACGTTGCTGATGCGAAAAGCCGTATTGTTGATGTCGATTTCGCTAAAGAAACGGCTCAAATGACCAAGAACCAGGTGTTACAGCAAACAGGTAGTTCTATGCTTGCCCAGGCAAACCAGTTGCCACAAGTTGCCTTATCACTACTTGGTTAATTAACCATAAGCGATGCGTTTACGTACTATTGGCGCTTAATGCTATCCACTTAAGTTAATTGCACTGAAAGCAATTGGTTGAGTTAGCTTAAAAATAACAATCCATATTGACTGTTAACTCAGTTAATATGGATTTTTTTAGTTTAAAATGACCGGTTTAGTAACTGATATTATTATGATTTATATGTATTTGTAGAAAAACATTATTTTTTTTAAAAAAAGTGCTAAAGATTAAAAAATAGCAGCCGTTAAAGTTACTGTAACCCAATAGACCCGCCTGGCGTAAATAGACAGGCAAGTTTTAAAGCCAGGTATTAAAGAGGAAACAAATTATGGCTATTACAGTAAACACAAACGTGACTTCTATGAAAGCGCAAAAGAACTTGAACTCTTCTAGCCAAGGTTTGGCTACCTCTATGGAGCGTCTATCAAGTGGTCTTCGTATCAACAGTGCGAAAGACGATGCTGCGGGTCTTGCAATTTCTAACCGTCTAGATTCACAGGTGCGTGGTCTAGACGTTGGTATGCGTAACGCTAACGATGCTATCTCAATTGCCCAAATCTCTGAAGGTGCAATGCAGGAGCAAACTAACATGCTTCAGCGTATGCGTGACCTAACTATCCAGGCATCTAACGGTGCAAACAACAGTGATGACTTAGGTGCGATTAAGAAAGAGATCGATGCACTAGCAACAGAGATTACGTCAATCGGTACAACTACCGCATTTGGTAACACTAAGCTGATGACTGGTACTTTCTCTGCCGGTAAAAACTTCCAAGTTGGCCACCAGGCTAAAGAAGATATTACTGTTAAAGTTAAAAAGACTGACGCAACTTCATTGTCAGTTGGCGGTTTAACGCTTGCAACTTCAGCTGCTCGTCAGTCTGCGCTTGGTAAGATTGATGCTGCAATCAAGACGATTGATACTCAACGCGCTGACTTGGGTGCGGTACAAAACCGTCTAGCACACAACATCAGTAACAGTGCAAATACACAAGCAAACGTTGCTGATGCAAAGAGCCGTATTGTTGATGTGGATTTCGCAAAAGAAACATCTGCAATGACTAAGAACCAAGTACTACAGCAAACAGGTTCTGCGATGCTTGCACAAGCTAACCAGTTACCACAAGTTGCACTATCTCTTCTTTAATCGGGTTTCTCGTTAAGAGTATTTACCGATAAAGTAGCAGTTTAAAGGGAGATTCGTGATGAATCTCCCTTTGTTGTTTATAAACCTTGACGTAATAGCTAGAGGTATACGTCCTAGATTGAATAGTTACCGAGGTGATGTATGACAATGGATGTGAATTTCACGAGTGCTACCAATCCTATTGCTGTTAAACAGGAATTAACCAGTACTCAGACAGAAGTCGACTCAATAGATAAAGCCGTTCTGTTCAAAGAATCAAGCAGTGTAGAAAAAACGCCGCTGACCAAGGATAGTGAAGAGAAAACTGCTGACATACATCAAGTCGCTAATGAACTTAATGATATGATGTCACTGATGCGTAAAGGTCTTGCCTTTAAGGTCGATGAACATTCGGGGCAAAGTATTGTTAGCGTATTAGATGTCGACTCTGGGGATATCATTAGACAGATCCCTAACGAAGAAGCGCTAGAATTAGCACAAAAACTTGCAGAAGTGGCTGGATCTTTGCTTAAGACTGAAGCATAGGTTGAGCGTCAAAAAATAACTTATTTTGTCTAGGGGGCAAAAATGGCATTAACAGCGACCGGTATAGGTTCTGGATTAGATATCAACACCATTGTTAAAGTGTTAGTTGATGCCGAAAAAGTACCTAAAGAAGCGATTTTTGATAAAACTGAGGCGACAATTGAAGCCAAGGTATCTGCAATGGGCACCCTCAAAAGCCAATTATCTACTTTTCAGGAAGCCCTCGAAAAGCTGAGCGATCCCGCAGCACTGAATATTCGTAAAGTCTCTACAGGTGACAGCGACTACTTCACTGCAACAGCGGATAAAAATGCCCAGTCAGGCAGTTATCAAATCCAAGTTGAACAACTTGCTGCATCTCACAAACTGGCAGGTAAAAATGTTGCCGATGCTACTGCAGGAGTCGGGCAAGGCACACTGGACCTTGAAGTTAACGGTAAAGCCTTTACTGTTGCGATTGAAGCGGGTGATTCACTCGATGCGATTGCCAAGAAAGTCAATGAATCGGCCGATAATGCAGGGATTACTGCCACAGTGATTAAAAGTGATGGTGGCAGTCGAATTGTATTCAGCTCTGATGAAACTGGTACCGATAATCAGGTTAGCGTGACAGCAGCAGATGCAGTTGGTTCGGGCTCAGGGCTCAATGACATGTTTGGTGCGGCGAATTTAGAAACCTTACAAGCCGCGCAAGATGCAGTACTGCACATTGATGGCCAAAAGGTGACTTCACAAAGCAATGATGTTGAAAATGCCATTGCTGGCGTGACACTGTCTTTGACTGATGCCGATCTTGCTAAAACTTCGACCTTGAAAATTGAACAAGATAATGAGGCAGTAAAAGAAAATGTAAAAGGTTTTGTAGATGCATACAATACCTTAGTGGACTCTATTAGCAGCTTATCTAAGTATGATGCTGAAAAAGAAGAGGGCGCAGCCCTACAAGGCGATTCAATGTTGCGCTCGATTGAATCTCAGATGCGAAATATGATCAGTAATCGCGTTGATGTCGACGGTGAAACAATTGCTTTGTACGATATTGGTATTGAAACTGACCGATACGGCAAAATGTCAATCAACGATGAGAAGCTCGATAAAGTCATCGCCGAAGATATGGGATCCGTCGAGGGCTTATTTGCGACCCCTGATAAAGGTATTGCAGCCAGCTTAGATAACTTAGTTGAAGGTTATGTTAAGTCTGGCGGATTGATTGATAGCCGTGATAACGCATTAACCAATGATAAACAGCGTTTAGATGATCAACGTGAAGCATTTAGTTTAAAAATGGAAATGCTACAAGCACGCCTGTTTAAACAGTTTAATGCAATGGATCTTGTCGTTGGCCAGTTGAATCAACAAAGTGCTGGATTAGTTGATAGGTTGAACTCGTTGCCAGGTGTGATCGGTTCATAGTTGTATTGAGTTTCCCTTCGGATTCTAAGGAGTTCAGTATGCATTTAAAGCCTCTATGCCAACTAAATGATGAATTAGACGCGCTGTTAGATAAGTTAAATCTCGTGCCTGCTGAAGATGAGTCGACCGATGAGTTGGTATCATACTTGCAGGAGTTAGTTGGTAAGCGTCAAAGTTTACTTGTTAAAGCTTTTGAAAATGCGACAGCAGCAGATGCTGTTGAATTGAAAAAGCAGATTACGCTGAGTCAGTCATTTGAGGTAAAAGCCAATATGATTAAGGCGCATCGGCAGTCTTTGCTACATGCAGGACGTAAAAGTAAACAACAGCTAAATATGTACAAGACCATAGATTCTAACAGGTAGGTTTTTAATGAGAAGCTCTCTTCAGTCGTATCGTAAAGTTTCGTTAGATAGTGAAATCTCAGTTGCTTCACCGCATCGTATTATTCAGATGATGTTTGATGGAGCGCTGCAGCGCCTTGCTCAAAGTCGCTACGCGATAGAGAATAATGACTTGGCTAACAAAGGCGTATTTATAGGTAAAGCGATTGGCATCATTACTGGTTTAAACAATAGTTTGAACATGGAAGCTGGTGGAGATATCGCTCAAAACCTAAGTGATTTATATGATTTTATGCTACGCCGGATCTCTGAAGCTAACATCAACAATGATGTTCAAGCAATCGATGACGTTAGCGAGATCATACGTACGATTAAAGAAGGTTGGGATGCGATACCAGCAGATAAACACCATATTGACTCTCATGCGAGTGCGATATAGACAGTCGATAAAATGGGAGGTTTTACCACCTCCTTTTTGTCACCTGTCAAAAAGATGGCTATCTGATACATCAGTGAAGAGTTTTTAAGCTAAAAACAATTGAGTTTCTCATAAAGGTCATCAGGGGCTTGCTTATAGCGGGCTGATAATACACTATTCTATTCGGTAGTTAATTCATAAAGCATTTTAGATAACTACCCGCTTGAAAAATAAGCTTGAAAAAAGCAACCAACACTAATAATTAATGCGCTGAAATATTTGAGCCTTATGGCCTTCGGAATGATGCAAACAGATCAACGAATTCTACTTGTCGGTAGCCAATCCGAGCGAATTAATCGCTTGTCATGTGTATTTGAATTTTTAGGTGAGCAGGTCGAATTGACCGACTTTGATAAACTTGAAGCTCATACTAAACAAACGCGTTTTCGCGCGATTGTTTTGCCATCTGGAAATCAAGAGAAAGAAGCGATTCAGTCTTTGGCTGGTATGCTTCCATGGCAACCTTTTTTAATGCTCGGGGAAAGAGACGACGTTAAAGCGTCGAACATTCTCGGTAGTATCGAAGAACCATTAAATTATCCGCAATTAACTGAATTGCTGCACTTTTGTCAAGTCTATGGGCAGGTTAAGCGCCCAGAGATCCCGACGAGCGCAAATCAGACTAAGTTGTTTAGAAGTTTGGTTGGACGCAGTGAAGGTATCGCTAACGTTCGACACCTAATCAATCAAGTTGCTAGCTCTGAAGCTACAGTGCTTATCCTCGGACAATCAGGTACCGGTAAAGAGGTGGTCGCTCGAAATATTCATTATATTTCTGATCGCCGTGACGGACCGTTTATACCGGTTAACTGTGGTGCAATTCCTCCTGAATTATTAGAAAGTGAACTGTTCGGTCATGAGAAAGGCTCATTTACAGGCGCAATAAGCGCGCGTAAAGGTCGCTTTGAACTTGCCGAAAAAGGTACTTTGTTCCTTGATGAAATCGGCGACATGCCATTGCAAATGCAAGTTAAGTTATTACGTGTATTGCAAGAGCGCATGTTTGAGCGAGTTGGTGGCAGCAAATCAATCGTAGCTGATGTACGAGTCGTTGCAGCGACACATAGAAACCTTGAAAGCATGATTGAAATTGGTGATTTCAGAGAAGATCTATATTACAGACTCAATGTGTTTCCAATTGAAATGCCCGCATTATGTGAACGCAAAGAAGATATTCCGTTACTGCTTCAAGAGTTAGTTAGCCGAGTATATAACGAAGGGCGCGGCAGAGTGCGCTTCACCCAGCGTGCGATTGAATCGCTTAAAGAGCATTCTTGGTCGGGTAACGTGCGTGAACTGTCCAATTTGGTAGAACGTTTAACAATTCTTTATCCAGGTGGGTTAGTTGACGTAAATGATTTACCTATAAAGTATCGCCATATCGATGTTCCTGAATATTGTGTTGAAGTCAGTGAAGAACAGCTTGAGCGTGATGCACTTGCTTCTATCTTCAATGATGAAGAACCTATCGAGATCCCTGAAACCCGTTTCCCAAGCGAACTGCCGCCAGAAGGGGTTAACCTAAAGGACCTACTTGCTGAGCTTGAAATCGACATGATTCGACAAGCGTTAGACCAACAAGACAATGTCGTGGCTCGCGCAGCTGAAATGCTCGGTATACGCCGGACAACTCTCGTTGAGAAAATGCGTAAGTACGGTTTAAGTAAAGATTAGGGCTGAGATAACCGCTTCGCTCACGGAAGAGGGAACGTTCGCTGACTCACTCACAGAACGCTGCGCTGACGGTACAAGCTGAGGCGGCACTAGCAAAGATCTTTCGCGAATAAGCCAGAAGCTGAGTCTTCTGGCTTTTTTTATTGCTTTCGTTTTAACCTTTTCTGTAAGCGAAGCGTTCTATAGTGATCTGCAATTCAATTAAATAGTCACGTGCCGTAAGGCCGCAGGTCGTTCCATCTTTGCATTTTGTTCTTAGCTTTTCCCTAGAACCTAGAATCTAGAACCTAAAAGTCACTAAGTGACGCCCTCACAACGCAGCGTCCTTCTTAGCTTTAAATAACTGGCATAATTCCTGCTTTAAACCGCGCATATGCAGTTTTTTTGACGGGGTTACCATGTCCGCTATTTTAAAACCACAGGTTAAGCCTGTAGATGCTAGTAAGTCGCAGCGTCCACAGTTAGTCGACGTTCAGCAAGCCGCAAATATGTCTAATCGTATGGACCATATTCTGCAAGCGATGCCGTCTGGAGTGGTGATTATTAATGGCGATGGAATAGTGACCGATGCAAATCCGGTTGCAATTGAACTCTTAGGCAGTCCTTTAGAAGGCCTACGCTGGCTACAAATCATTAATCGAGCTTTTTCCCCGCAAGATGATGATGGTCATGAAGTTTCATTACGTAATGGTCGCCGAGTCAAACTTGCTATAACCCCATTAACACCTGAGCCGGGGCAGTTGATTGTATTGACGGATCTAACTGAAACTCGCTTGCTGCAAAAAAACTTATCTCATCTGCAACGATTATCAGCGTTAGGAAAAATGGTGGCTACGTTAGCGCACCAAGTCAGAACGCCCCTAAGTGCTGCGCTTTTGTATGCGTCGAACTTAGCAAGTCCAAAGATATCTGCTGATGCAAGAAAGCGCTTCCAAGGCAAACTGGTTGATAGGCTTAATGAATTAGAGCATCAAGTCAACGACATGTTGTTAATGGCTAAAGGACGTCAACAAGAGCTCGATAGCATATTAACCATTGATGAAGTGGTTGATAATGTTTTAGGCAATTGTTTGCCTATCGCAGAGCAAAAGGGTTGTCGCTTAGTGTTTGATAATCAATCTAAACAGAAAATTAGAGCCAATGATGCCGCTTTATGTTCAGCAATTAATAATTTGGTAATGAACAGTTTAGAAGCAGGTGCCAATTGTATTAAATTGCAGGCGTACGATACGGCGACGGCATTGCATCTTGACGTAATCGATAACGGGAAAGGCCTTGATAGTGAAATGCAGCACAAGGTACTCGAGCCATTTTATACCACTAAATCCCAAGGTACAGGCCTAGGTTTGGCTGTGGTGCAATCGGTGGTGAGCAATCATGGCGGTATGATGCGTTTTAGTTGTCATTCAGGCGCTGGCTGTACTGCATCACTAAAGTTTCCACTGATTTTAAAAAATAAGAGCGAAGAAATGCTCGGAGATGTAAAGCATGTCTGAAGGTAAGTTACTGCTTGTTGAAGATGATGCATCACTGCGTGAAGCTCTGCTAGATACATTACTTTTAGCTCATTATGAGTGTGTAGATGTAGGCTCTGCCGAAGAGGCTATTTTGGCGTTAAAAAGCCAAAGCTTTGACATGGTGATAAGCGATGTGCAGATGGAAGGTGTTGGCGGCATAGGGCTGCTTAATTATTTGCAACAACACCAACCTAAGCTCCCCGTTTTATTGATGACCGCGTATGCGACTATCGACAATGCGGTTAACGCGATGAAACTTGGCGCGGTTGATTATTTGTCAAAACCTTTCTCACCAGAAGTATTGCTTAATCAGGTGTCGCGTTATATGCCGGTCAAGGCTGCTGAAGGCAATCCCATCGTTGCTGATGAAAAAAGTTTAGCTTTACTTGCGTTAGCTCAGCGAGTTGCGGCATCAGATGCCTCGGTGATGATTATGGGCCCAAGCGGCAGCGGTAAAGAAGTTCTAGCGCGTTATATTCATCAAAATAGTCGGCGCGCGTCAGAACCTTTTGTGGCGATAAACTGCGCTGCAATTCCAGAAAATATGTTAGAAGCTACGCTGTTTGGCTATGAAAAAGGTGCATTTACCGGGGCTTACCAGGCTTGTCCTGGCAAGTTTGAACAAGCGCAAGGTGGCACTTTATTGCTTGATGAAATTTCAGAAATGGAAGTGGGTTTGCAAGCTAAGCTACTGCGAGTGCTGCAAGAGCGTGAAGTTGAGCGTTTAGGTGGTCGTAAAACGATAAAACTGAATGTTCGGGTATTGGCGACCTCAAACCGCGATTTAAAGGCGATGGCTGCATCTGGCGAGTTTCGTGAAGATCTCTATTATCGGATTAATGTGTTTCCATTAACTTGGCCTGCATTGAATCAACGTCCTGCCGATATTTTGCCGTTAGCACGACATTTACTGCAGCGGCATGCGCTGATCGCTAATCGTAATGAACTGCCTGAATTTAGTGAGTGCGCTTCAAGACGCTTATTAACTCACCGCTGGCCGGGGAATGTGCGAGAGCTAGATAACGTGGTTCAACGAGCGTTGATTTTATCTATTAGCAATGAGATCACCGCGGCAGACATTATTATCGACTCTTTAGAGTTAGATTTCAGTGCTGAAGCAGCCCCCGTAACCGACGCTAAACCCCAAGAGCTTGAAGGTTTAGGAGATGAGCTTAAAGCTCAAGAGCATGTGATTATTTTAGAAACCTTATCTCAATGTAATGGCAGTCGTAAATTAGTTGCCGAAAAACTAGGGATAAGCGCTAGAACTTTACGTTATAAAATGGCAAAAATGCGCGATTTAGGCATTCAAATACCGGCTTAAGGCTAAGAAGGGCGACCTTTGGGCTGTTAGAGCGTTCGCAGGCTCAATCCGAGGACGCTGCGCTGACGGTACAAGTTAAGATGATTCAAGCTGAGTCGGTTAAAGTTAAGATCTTTCGTGAATAAGCCAGAAGCTGAGTCTTCTGGTTTTTTATTGCCGTCGCTTTCAATCTTATTTTTCCGTAAGCGCAGCGTTCTGTAGTGGCCCTCTATTAAAGTAAATAGCAACGTGCTGTGAGGCCGCAGGTCGTTCGCCTTCGCTTTTCCTAGCACCTTCTTGGCTCTTCCCTTCTTTTTACAAACTGGCAAGCTATTTGCTTTATCCCTGTATATCAACATTTTCGTCAAGAAAACGACAAGGGAGCTAAGTATGCAAATTGGTGCTAATTCATTACTGCAAGAGATGCAGTCACTTAACGGTCAAATTGGTACTTCAAGCATTCAAACAGGGATCTCGCGCCAAGTACAAAATACATCGGGTGCTGATTTCGGACAACTTCTCTCCCAAGCTGTTGGAAATGTAAGCGAACTTCAATCAAATGCTGCTAATCTCGCCACTCGACTTGAGATGGGAGATACCACGGTGACATTATCTGATACCGTGATCGCCAGAGAAAAATCAAGCGTGGCATTTGAAGCAACTGTTCAAGTGCGAAACAAGCTCGTAGAAGCTTATAAAGAAATTATGAGCATGCCTGTTTAGGCCTTTGATAACTAAAAGCAGGGTGCAATAGTGAGTACAGAAATGGTCGTAGGAACAGGTTCCGGTTTAGCTACCGATCCGCAAGCAACAGGTGTGCAAGAAGAGCATAAGCCTGGCATCATGGGGTCAATTGGCGGTGTTGATATGCTGCGCCAAGTGACGATGATTTTGGCTCTTGCTATCTGTTTAGCTCTCGCTGTTTTTGTGATGATCTGGGCACAGGAGCCTGAATACCGTCCGCTGGGAGAAATGACCACAGCTGAAATGGTACAAGTACTCGATGTTTTAGATAAAAATCAGGTTAAATATCAGATCCAAGGTGATGTGGTTAAAATTCCTGAAGATAAGTACCAAGAAGTTAAGATGTTGATGAGCCGAGAAGGGCTCGATAATGTTGAAGCTAATAATGACTTTCTGAATAAAGACAGTGGTTTTGGTGTTAGTCAGCGCATGGAACAAGCGCGCTTAAAGCATAGCCAAGAGCAAAACCTTGCTCGTGCAATTGAAGAATTAAGAAGTGTTACTCGCGCTAAAGTTATTTTAGCTCTGCCAAAAGAAAACGTTTTTGCACGAAACCGTTCTAAGCCAAGTGCCACTGTTGTGGTGAGCACTCGTCGTGTGGGGTTAAGCCAAGAAGAAGTGGACTCGATTGTCGATATCGTTGCGTCTGCAGTGCATAACCTCGAGCCTAATAAAGTTACAGTAACAGATTCAAATGGTCGTCTGCTTAACTCTGGTAGCCAAGACGGTGTATCAGCAATTGCTCGTCGCGAGCTAGAAATCGTGCAGCAAAAAGAATCTGAATACCGTAATAAGATTGAATCGATTTTAATGCCAATTTTAGGCCCTGAGAACTTTACAGCTCAAGTCGATGTTAGTATGGATTTTACCGCGGTAGAGCAAACTGCAAAACGTTATAATCCTGATTTACCAGCGCTGAGAAGTGAGATGGTGGTTGAGAACAACTCTAACGGCGGCACGACAGGTGGCATTCCAGGCGCACTATCAAATCAGCCGCCAATGAACGCTGAGATCCCGCAAGAGGTCAATGCAACAGAGGTTGCAACACAAACATCTGGCAGTTCACACAAAGAAGCTACTCGTAACTTTGAGCTTGATACCACGATTAGTCATACTCGCCAACAAATTGGCACATTGCGCCGAGTGAGTGTGTCGGTTGCGGTAGATTTTAAAAATGCGCCAGTTGCAGAAGATGGCAGCGTAAGCCGTGTACCTCGTACCGAACAAGAAATTGCTAATATCCGTCGCTTATTAGAGGGCGCAGTCGGTTTTAACACTCAGCGTGGTGATATTATTGAAGTTGTCACTGTGCCATTTATGGATCAGTTGATTGAAGCGGCTCCAGCGCCTGAAATGTGGGAAGAGCCTTGGTTTTGGCGTGCAGTTAAGTTAGTTCTTGGTGCATTGGTTATCTTAGTCCTCATCTTAGCTGTTGTACGTCCAATGCTTAAAAAGTTGGTTTATCCTGATAGCGTCAAGATGCCAGAGGAGCCACAAATGGGTGGTGACTTAGCTGAAATTGAAGATCAATATGCTGCGGATACACTGGGTATGTTGCAGCGCCCAGAAGCGGAATACAGTTATGCTGATGATGGTTCAATTTTGATCCCTAATTTGCATAAAGATGATGACATGATTAAAGCCATCCGCGCATTAGTGGCCAACGAGCCTGAACTATCGACACAAGTCGTGAAGAATTGGTTAATTGAAGATGACAAATGAGATGAGTGTAGAAAACAAAACTGAAGTTGCTGGTTTTAAACCAAGTGACTTAACCGGTATTGAGAAAACCGCTATCTTGTTGTTAAGTTTGAGTGAAAGTGATGCGGCATCAATTCTAAAGCATCTTGAGCCTAAGCAAGTACAGAAAGTCGGTATGGCGATGGCAGCAATGCAGGACTTTGGACAAGAAAAAGTCATTGGCGTACACAAGCTATTTCTCGATGATATTCAGAAGTACTCCTCAATTGGTTTTAACAGTGAAGAGTTTGTACGCAAGGCATTAACTGCTGCACTGGGTGAAGATAAAGCCGGTAACTTGATTGAACAGATCATTATGGGCAGCGGCGCCAAAGGTCTTGATTCACTGAAATGGATGGATGCGCGTCAAGTTGCGACTATTATTCAAAATGAACATCCACAAATTCAAACTATCGTATTGTCCTATCTAGAACCTGATCAAGCCGCAGAGATCTTTGCTCAATTCCCTGAAAATACCCGTTTAGATCTAATGATGCGAATTGCCAATCTGGAAGAAGTACAGCCAGCAGCATTGCAAGAGCTTAACGATATCATGGAGAAACAGTTTGCTGGTCAAGGTGGCGCACAGGCAGCGAAAATGGGTGGCTTGAAAGCGGCGGCTAACATTATGAACTACCTCGACACTGGCGTTGAAAGTCATCTAATGGAAACTATGCGAGAATCTGATGAAGAGATGGCGCAACAGATCCAAGACTTAATGTTTGTGTTTGAAAACCTAAGCGATGTTGACGATTTAGGGATCCAAGTATTACTGCGTGAAGTACAACAAGACGTGTTAATGAAGGCTCTCAAAGGGGCTGATGAGCAGTTGAAAGAAAAGCTGCTAAGCAATATGTCTAAGCGCGCAGCTGAATTACTGAGAGATGATTTGGAAGCCATGGGCCCAATTCGTATTAGTGAAGTTGAAGTGGCACAAAAAGAGATCCTTTCTATTGCTCGTCGTTTAAGTGACAGTGGCGAAATCATGCTCGGCGGTGGCGGCGGAGAAGAGTTCTTATAATGACTGAGCCTAAACAGCCGCGGGGCGCAACCTTAGGTAATATTGACGAGTTTGGTCATTGGGATCTTCCTGATATTAGCCAAGAGATAGCTCCTGATTCTCTGAATATGTTTGGTCGCCAAAGCCTACAAGTTCAAGCTGAAGAAGATGTTGAAACGGAAACAATACTTCCGCCTACCTTAAGTGAAATAGAAGATATCCGTGCTCATGCCGAGCAGGAAGGTTTTACTGAAGGGAAAGAAAAAGGTTATAGCGAAGGTTTAGAGAAAGGTCGGTTAGAAGGTTTAGAGCAAGGCCATGGCGAAGGTTTTTCGCAAGGGCAACAGCAAGGTTATGAAGAAGGCCTCAAAAGCGCGAACGAAATGCTGCAACGTTTTGAAGGCCTATTAGCTCAATTTGAAGCTCCTTTGGCAATTTTAGATACTGAAATTGAGAAAGAGCTATTATCAACAGCCACTACACTTGCTAAAGCCGTTATTGGTCATGAGCTGAAAACCCACCCAGAACATATTTTAGCGGCATTACGTCAAGGTGTTGACTCGTTACCGATAAAAGAGCAAAAAGTGAATATTCGCTTGGCACCGAGCGATCAGCAACTCGTCGTCGATCTATACACTCCAGAGCAGCTAGCGCGAAATCATTGGGAAATAGAATCAGATCCGAGCTTAGCTCCTGGCGACTGCATTATTAATAGTGGCCGTAGCCATATTGATATGAGTGTGGAGACACGGATCCAGCATGTATTTTCCGAGCTTGATAAGCACCAGCAAGATTTACTGCAATTAAAAGAGCAGCAACAAGATGAGCTTGAAGCTGACAGACAGCTTAAGGCGAGTGAGTATGCGCAAACAATGCAACAGCAGGCGGCACTGAATAACACTGGTCTTGAGAATGACGAAGGCATGTCGCCAAACGATAGCGGCAAAACTGTCGATATTGCAACAAGTGCAGTTACCAATGAAGGTGAGCATGACCACACGCCAACACCAACTGCGTAATAAACTTGCTCAGCATCAGCAAAAAATTCATCCTTTCGTGGTCGAGGCGAGTGGCCAATTAGTTCGCGTAGTAGGGCTGACTCTTGAGGCGACGGGTTGTCGAGCAGCTGTTGGCAGTTTGTGCGCTATTGAAACGCTATCGGGCAACCTTGTAGCTGAGGTTATCGGATTTGATGATCAATTGCTTTACCTTATGCCGATTGAAGAGTTACGCGGTGTATTGCCTGGCGCTAAAGTTACGCCTCTTGGTGAGCAGTCAGGGTTAAATGTCGGTTTATCACTATTAGGTCGTGTACTGGATGGTAGTGGTCAGCCGATTGACGGCTTAGGTAACTTAAAAACAGATCAAAAAGCATCAAACCATGTGGCTGCAATTAATCCGCTAGCAAGGCGAGCTATTAGCGAACCCCTTGATGTGGGCGTGCGGGCAATTAATGCCATGCTAACTGTCGGTAAAGGTCAGCGCATGGGGTTATTCGCCGGCTCAGGGGTGGGTAAGAGTGTACTCTTGGGCATGATGACTCGGGGAACCAACGCCGATATTATTGTTGTGGGGCTCGTGGGTGAACGTGGTCGCGAGGTGAAAGAGTTTATTGAAGAGATTTTGGGGCCAGAAGGACGAGCACGTTCTGTGGTTGTAGCGGCACCCGCCGACACTTCACCTTTAATGCGCCTTAGGGCTTGTGAAACTTCAACGCGTATCGCCGAGTATTTTCGTGATTTAGGCTATAACGTGTTGTTACTAATGGATAGTTTAACCCGTTATGCTCAAGCACAACGTGAAATTGCCTTAGCTGTTGGGGAACCACCTGCGACCAAAGGTTATCCGCCATCAGTGTTTGCTAAACTGCCTAAGCTCGTTGAACGTGCAGGTAATGGCGGTGGTAAACAGGGCTCTATTACGGCATTTTATACCGTATTAACCGAGGGTGATGATTTACAAGATCCAATCGCCGATGCATCGAGAGCTATCCTTGATGGGCATATTGTATTGTCGCGCTCGCTTGCCGATTCTGGTCACTATCCTGCAATCGATATTGAAGCCTCTATTAGCCGTGTAGCGCCTATGGTGATCACACCTGAGCATTTAGAAGCTATGCGCAAAGTGAAACAGGTTTACTCGCTATATCAGCAAAATAAAGATTTGATTTCTATTGGTGCCTATAGCCAAGGAAGTGATCCCCGCATTGATAATGCGATTCGCTTGCAGCCTGCAATGAATGCTTTTTTAAGGCAGACGATGAAAGACTCGGTGACATTTGAAAGTAGTACATTAATGCTGGGTCAGATGGGGGCTCAATGCCAAGTTTAAATGTTACTCGTATAGGTAGTTTGTAGTATGGCTAAGCCTGATCCGCTACACCTAGTTCTCAAGTTAGCCGAAGAAGCAGAAGAGCAGGCTTCTTTACAACTGCGCTCGGCGGAGTTTGAGCTACAAAGGCGACAAAATCAGCTGTTAGCGCTGCAAAATTACCGTTTGGATTACATGAAACAGATGGAGCAGCAACAAGGTCAAAGCATTAGCGCAAGCAATTATCATCAGTTTCACCAGTTTGTAAGGCAAGTCGATACAGCTATCGGGCAACAGGTCCATGCGGTAAAAGAGGCAGAGGGTTTAAAACATCATCGACAAAGCCATTGGCAAGAAAAGCAGCAAAAACGCAAGGCTGTAGAGTTACTGCTTGCCAATAAAGCTGAAAAGGCATTGCTAGCGGAGCGACGTCAAGAGCAAAAAATGATTGATGAGTTTGCCTCACAGCAATTTTATCGCAAGAAATTACGCTAGGTAGATAACTTAAAGGCACTGATTAATTGCTCGTAGTCGGTAATCGCTAACAATCCTAAGGTTTACCATTGCTTTGCCTGTCTCGGCAAACGATCAATATAGCTCGTCATATACCCAGCCTGTTTTACTCTTAATCGATTCTTTATATTCCAGCCCCCATTCTTGTTGGCATTATTATTGCTTTGTTATCTTCTGCCGGCTGTATTCGAGCCGTTATTTTGACAATTTTGGTAAATAGAGTCTGGTTTGTACCGTAAACGCTGATGGAGAGAGCATGCAGCAGATGAGTAATATTTTTCTTGGCAGTTCTGATACAAGCAACAAATCAGGCGGCGCGCATAATAGCAAAACCAACGATTCTAAGATGGAGTCTAATAGCGGACTGGTCGATAATCGTTTCACTGCTGAGCTTGAAAAGGCTGGCAGCGCTAATAACGCACATACAAATACCCAAGCTACTCAGGTCGAAAAATTTAATCCGCTAGCTGAAGACTCTGAACCAGTTACTGAACTTGTTACTGCCGATGATCCTCAGCCAACAGAGCAAGATGATGTGAGTCAAATATTTGCACAAATTAACCTTGCCAATAATTTCGGAAACTCATCGAATAATCAGGTTGCTATTGAACAAGTTGCCGTTGACGGCGAAACCTTGCCGTTAAGCATTGTTGCCGCAAATGATACCGAGGCAGAACAAGAGCTATCTGATGACGTAATACAGGTATTGATGCAGCAAACAGGCCTGAATGAACAAGAGCTAAATCAACTCTCACCAGAGGAACTTGCAGCGCTTTTAAAGCAAAATCCAATACTGACAGGTCAAAGTGAACTTGCTATTGAGCAACCGCTAGCAACAGTTGGAGCTGAAGATTCAACTGCTGAGCAGCAGGGACCTAATGGGAGTGTTGTAAATGGAAGTAGTATTAATGGCTTTGCAGAAACAAAAGCTGCTTCCCTAGAAGGCAAAAGTACAGACACTAAACTGACTGAAAGCGGTAAT
This sequence comes from Shewanella sp. 10N.261.52.F9, assembly GCF_041471165.1. Taxonomy (NCBI): domain Bacteria; kingdom Pseudomonadati; phylum Pseudomonadota; class Gammaproteobacteria; order Alteromonadales; family Shewanellaceae; genus Shewanella; species Shewanella sp. 10N.261.52.F9. Next base: position 41,270 of record NZ_JBFRNX010000028.1, on the reverse strand, counting down.
CTTGCTGCAAACAGCTTATCTGCCAACAAACTTGCGACCAATAGCCTAGACGCCAAAGCTCAAAGTGATCATTTAGGGACTGATACCCGCGATATTTTTGGTAAAGAACTCGGAATTGAAGGCGCCAATACAGCGAGTGCTGACTTAGATAAAAAAAATACTAACTCTGACGATGCCGCGAAGGCTGCTTTGCAACTAAAAAATGCTGATTTATCAGTACGAATGACACCCGTTCAGGCAAGTTTAGAAGGGAGTCTTAGCGCGAGCAGCGAAGAATCAAATCTCGATATGAAATCATTCTCTGCACTACAAAATCAGCAGTTGCAGCAAACATCGGCGAATAACCGTCAAGACCTACCACAATTTCATGTTTCACTAAAACAAGCTGCAGAGCAAACACCACCAATGCAGCAGATGATCCAACGATTTTCGCCAATGATGAATCAGCAGTTAATTACTATGGTGAGTAATGGTGTGCAACAAGCTGAAATTCGCTTAGATCCACCAGAGCTTGGGCAAATGATGGTACGTATTCAAGTTCAAGGTGATACAACTCAAGTTCAGTTTCAGGTGAGCCAACACCAAACCCGAGAGCTGGTTGAGCAAGCTATGCCGAGGCTAAGAGAGATGTTAGCCGAGCAAGGAATGCAATTAACCGATGGTCAAGTCTCACAAGGCAATGGTGGCGGAGCCCAAGGTGAAGGCGGAAATGGTCAAGGTAAGGGGAATAGCATGACTGATTCGGATGAATTTTCAGCAGAAGAGATGTTAACAAGGTCAAATCTATCAACTAGTTCAGCTTCGGGTATAGATTATTACGCATAAGCAGGTAACCTATAGCAACTAAATAGGAACAGTATGGCGTTGAGGTTAATCAATGCTTAATTAGGGAAGGCAAATGGCGGAAGAAGCAAGCTTAGAGCTGGAAGATAATCCAGAACCTAAAAGTAAAAAGAAGCTTATTTTATTTGGTGTTATTGGTGTTGTGTTAATAACCATTATTGCGGTTACGGCATGGGTATTATTAGGCTCATCGGATGCAAGTGATACGACTCAAACGGCTGACACTGCAACAGAGCAAAAGGTCGTTAATACCGGCGAAGCTTTTTACGCTGCAATGCCAAGGCCTTTCTTGTTTAACTTGCCAGATAATGGCCGTACACGTTTAGTCGAAATAAAAGTGCAATTAATGGTGCGTGGCGTCGATGACGACACTTTGATAAAAAAGCACATTCCATTAATTGAGGATGCGTTGCTGACAACCTTTAGCGCCGCCGATATTCAAAAAATGAGCTCTCCAGCAGGTAAAGACGAGTTGCGTTTGTTAGCACTGCGTAATGTGCAAAATACCTTGCAGCCGGTTACCGGACGCACTGTGGTAGAGAAAGTATTATTTACCGGTTTTGTTATGCAGTAAGCATAAGACCGATTTATGTTAAAAGCTAAGGCGATACCGTGAGTGATTTATTAAGCCAAGACGAAATTGATGCACTGCTTCATGGTGTCGATGATGTTGATGATGACATTATTGATGACAATGAACTTGATGCACGCTCTTATGACTTCTCGTCGCAAGACAGAATCGTTCGTGGGCGGATGCCAACGCTTGAAATCGTTAATGAACGTTTTGCACGTCATTTACGGATAAGTATGTTTAACATGATGCGCCGTGCGGCAGAAGTATCGATTAACGGTGTACAAATGCTGAAGTTTGGTGAGTACGTACATACCTTGTTCGTACCGACTAGCCTGAATATGGTGCGTTTTAGCCCATTAAAAGGCACGGCACTTATTACTATGGAAGCCAGGCTGGTATTTATCTTAGTTGATAACTTTTTTGGTGGTGACGGACGTTTTCACGCCAAAATTGAAGGCCGAGAGTTTACACCTACCGAACGGCGCATTGTTCAGTTGCTACTTAAAATCATCTTTGAAGATTACAAAGATGCATGGGCGCCAGTGATGGATGTACAGTTCGATTATCTTGATTCTGAAGTTAACCCCGCGATGGCAAACATTGTCAGTCCAACTGAAGTGGTTGTTGTTAGCTCGTTTCATATCGAAGTTGACGGTGGTGGTGGTGATTTTCATATTACCATGCCGTATTCGATGATTGAGCCTATTCGAGAGCTACTCGATGCAGGTGTGCAGAGCGACACCCAAGATACTGATATGCGCTGGTCACAAGCACTCCGCGATGAGATCATGGATGTTGATGTTGGTATTGATGCGACAGTTGTTGAACATAAGGTTACGCTGCGCGAGGTTCTTGAGTTTAAAGCGGGAGATGTTATTCCGGTTGAGTTACCTGAACATATTATTTTGAAAGTCGAAGACTTGCCTACTTACCGTTGTAAGATGGGTAAAAGCAAAGAAAATTTAGCATTAAAAATTTGCGAGCAAATTCCACGACCTGAAACAGTTAAGTCTGAGTTGCAACTAGTGACTCATAAAGGTCGAGCACGTGATCGTTCTGAGATATAAGGCGAAGAGTAAATGAGTACAGATACAGATGATTGGGCATCAGCAATGGCTGAACAAGCAATTGAAGAAGCAAAAGCAGTAGAGCTCGATGAGTTTAGCAATGATAGTGCGCCTTTAAGCGAAGAAGAAGCATCTAAACTCGATGCGATTATGGATATCCCGGTAACGATTTCGATGGAAGTTGGCCGCAGTTTTATTAACATTCGCAACTTATTGCAGTTAAACCAAGGCTCTGTAGTTGAGCTCGATCGTGTTGCTGGTGAACCTTTAGATGTTATGGTTAACGGTACCTTGATTGCCCATGGTGAAGTGGTTGTCGTCAACGACAAATTTGGTATTCGATTAACTGATGTCATTAGCCAAACAGAGCGCATTAAAAAGCTAAGATAATAAGAATTAGGGATTATTGATGAGCGTTAATTGGGTCTTAGCCAGTTTGGCAACTGTAGATACAGAAGCTAGCAGCGCAGTAAATAACGCCGCAACTACCACTAGCTCAGCGTCGAGTATTGCGACGCTTTCAAGTATGGTTGGCGGTCTAATTGTTGTTCTTATTCTTATTTTCTTTTTAGCTTATCTCGTTAAGCGCTTTAATTTAGTACCAAGTAGCCAAGGGGTATTAAAAACAATTGCGGTAACGCCATTAGGACAAAAAGAGAAGTTAGTATTGGTTGAGGTCAATGGTCAGCAATATTTGCTCGGGGTGACTCAACAACAAATTAGTCTGGTAGATAAGTTAGCTCAGCCAGTTGAAATCGAAACAGAGTCTTTTGCCAACCGATTACGACAAGCCAAGGCTACACAATGATAAAATGGATATTACTCTTAGCGACTATGGCGTTGTCTTTTACGGCGCCAGCCTTTGCTGAAAATGGTATTTTACCAGCTGTAACGGTATCAACTGGCGCGGACGGTTCAACGCAATATTCTGTCACTATGCAGATCTTGTTGTTGATGACTGCACTCAGTTTTATTCCTGCCATGGTGATCATGCTGACTTCGTTCACACGGATCATCGTAGTCTTGTCAATTTTGCGACAAGCCATTGGTTTACAACAAACACCATCGAACCAAGTGCTGATTGGTATTAGTATGTTTATGACATTTTTTATTATGTCGCCGGTGTTCGACAAGATCTATGACCAAGCTGTTCAGCCCTATATAGAACAAGGAATGCCGATCCAAGATGCCTTTACCAAAGGGCAAGGTCCGTTAAAAGACTTTATGTTGGCACAAACTCGTTTAACTGATTTAAATACTTTTATTGAAATTTCAGGTTATCAAGGCATCAATGAACCTGAAGATGCACCAATGACGGTCATTATTCCTGCATTTATCACCAGCGAACTTAAAACTGCATTTCAGATTGGCTTTATGCTATTTGTGCCATTTTTGGTACTCGACTTAGTTGTTGCTAGTATTTTGATGGCGATGGGTATGATGATGCTATCACCTATGATTGTGTCTTTACCGTTTAAAATTATGCTATTTGTACTTGTAGACGGTTGGAGCCTAGTCATGGGCACCTTAGCTAACAGTTTTGGATTATAGGTAAGCTATGAGCCCAGAAGCACTGATTGATATCTTCCGTGAAGCACTGGCTGTTATTGTCATCATAGTGTCGATGATTATTGTACCGGGCCTCATTATTGGTCTTGTTGTAGCGGTATTTCAGGCGGCAACGTCAATCAATGAGCAGACCTTGAGCTTTTTACCGCGTTTGCTTACCACTTTGTTAGCCCTCATGTTAATGGGACACATGTTGGTACAGATGATGATGGATTTTTTTTACCAGATGGTCGATATGATCCCGCAGGTCATAGGTTAAGCCATGATTGAGCTAAGCTAACCATGGAGATCTTGCTCGATACCTTAATGGACGGCATCGCAGGTTATTTGTGGCCGCTGACGCGAATTTCCAGCATGTTTATGGTGATGGCTGTATTTGGCGCAACTACGACTCCCACTCGAGTTAGACTTATTCTGTCGGTAACCGTAACTGCTGCCGTCGCTCCTGTATTGCCAGCGATGCCAAGCATTGATTTGTTTTCCTTAAGTGCGGCGTTTGTTACTGCGCAGCAAATCATTATTGGTGTTGCAATGGGGTTTGCCACATTGCTGTTAATGCAAACCTTTGTACTAACTGGCCAAATCATTGGTATGCAAACCAGCTTAGGTTTTGCCTCAATGGTTGATCCAAGTTCAGGTCAACAAACACCTGTAATTGGTAACTTCTTTTTGTTACTCACCACAATGATTTTCCTTGCTGTAGATGGTCATTTGCTACTGATTAAAATGGTTATTGCCAGTTTTGATTCTATTCCTGTATCGATGCAGGGCCTTAGTTTAGCGAGCTATCGTTTGTTTACTGAGTTTGTCGGTTATATGTTTGGCGCCGCGTTAACCATGTCGTTGTCGGCGATTGTTGCACTATTAACGATTAACTTGTCTTTTGGTGTAATGACTCGCGCTTCGCCGCAGCTCAATATCTTTGCGGTTGGTTTTCCGGTGACCATGGTTGCCGGTCTATTTATTTTATGGCTGACTCTATCGCCGATTATGTCGCACTTCGATGAAGTGTGGCGTGAAGTACAATTGCTGTTATGTAATGCGCTCGAACTGCAATGTAAAGTCGATGGCGGATTGAATTAGTCATGACTTCCTCTGCTTTGACATGCTTGTTTGGCAAAGACCGATGGGATTCTCGTGTAATTATTGGAGGCGATCGATAGATGTCAGAAAACGATAGCAGCCAAGAAAAAACCGAGGAAGCAACCTCCAGAAAGTTGCAACAGGCCAAAGACAAAGGGCAGGTTGCACGTTCAAAAGAACTCGGTACATCGGCAGTATTAATTGCTGCATCGGTGGGATTATTGATGACGGGGCCTGATATTGCACAGGCACTGCACAATATTATGACCAAGCTTTTTACTTTGAGTCGGGATGATATTTTTGACGTGAACCAGATGATGAATGTTTGGGGCATGGTCGGTTCAGAGCTTGCGGTGCCTTTATTTGGTTTTATTGCTTTTTTAGCGTTAATCGCTTTTGCTGGCAATGTGGCACTGGGAGGTATGTCATTTTCGGTTAAAGCTTTTATGCCAAAAGCCAGTAAAATGAGTCCTGTAGCGGGCTTTAAGCGAATGTTTGGCGTGCAAGCTTTGGTTGAACTAACCAAAGGTATTGCTAAGTTTTCAGTCGTGGCGATTACTGCTTATTTACTGTTAACTGTTTACCTCAATGATATCTTGTTACTTTCGCAAGAGCATTTACCTGGCAATATCTACCATGCGATGGATATTGTGGTATGGATTTTTATACTGCTGTGCGCATCGACATTCTTAATTGTGGTCATTGATGTGCCGTTTCAGATCTGGAACCATGCAAAACAGCTTAAGATGACTAAACAAGAAGTCAAAGACGAATACAAGGATACCGAAGGTAAACCTGAGGTTAAGGGGCGTATTCGTCAATTACAACATGAAATGTCTCAACGGCGGATGATGGGAGAAGTGCCCAATGCGGATGTGATAGTGGTGAACCCAGAACATTATGCTGTTGCTGTTAAGTATGATGCTGCTCGCTCTACCGCGCCGTTTGTCGTGGCCAAAGGTGTTGATGAAGTGGCATTTAAAATTCGTGAAATTGCCCGTGAACACGACGTGGCAATTGTCTCTGCGCCGCCACTTGCTCGAGCTATTTTTCATACCACTAAGATAGATCAAGAGATCCCTGAAGGCTTATTTACCGCCGTTGCTCAAGTGCTTGCCTATGTTTTTCAACTAAGGCAATACCAAAAAGGTAAGGGGCGACGCCCGAACCCAATTCCTGTAAAACAGCCAATCCCTGATGATTTAAAACATTAGTCCATATTGTCGTCCAAAAAAACATCATTCGATACCTAGGTTATTCTTTGTAAATCGCTTTCAGGTTATAGTCATGGCAATAGGCTAAACCAATAATTGGTACAGTATTTGCTGTATAGGCGTTAGACGTCAAAGATCGGACTCAGGGTGAATGGAACTTAAAGCAAGTCTAGGCCAATTAAAACAGATAAAGCCTGCACATTTAAAAGGTATTGGTACACCTCTATTGGTTTTAGCCGCATTGGCTATGATCATCTTACCTATGCCTGCGTTCCTGCTCGATATTCTTTTTACCTTCAATATTGCGCTAGCGTTAGTCGTTCTTTTGGTAGCTATTTATAGTGACCGCCCGCTTGATTTTGCTGCATTTCCCACAGTCCTTTTAGTTGCCACTTTGCTGCGACTGGCGCTCAACGTAGCTTCGACCCGAGTGGTGTTGCTCGAAGGGCACAATGGTGGCGATGCGGCTGGTAAAGTGATTGAAGCCTTTGGTTCTGTGGTGATAGGTGGGAACTACGCCGTTGGTTTAGTGGTTTTTTTAATCCTTATTATCATCAATTTCGCGGTTGTAACCAAAGGTGCTGGCCGTATATCTGAGGTAAGTGCTCGCTTTACCCTTGACGCCATGCCAGGTAAACAGATGGCGATTGATGCCGACCTTAATGCAGGGCTTTTAACCCAAGAAGAAGCCCGTTCTCGCCGTGCAGAAGTGACCCGTGAAGCTGACTTTTACGGTGCAATGGATGGTGCATCAAAATTTGTAAAAGGTGATGCGATTGCCGGTATCTTAATTTTGGTTATCAACATTGTTGGTGGCTTTATTATTGGTATGGCGCAGCATGGTTTAGATTTTTCTTCGGCTGTTGAAATTTACACGCTACTGACTATCGGTGACGGCTTAGTTGCGCAGATCCCAGGTCTACTATTATCGATTGCCGCGGCGCTAATGGTGACGCGACAAAACGAATCTGGTGACATGGGCGAGATGGTCATGGGTCAGATGTTTGACAGTCCTAAGGCATTAACTATCGCTGCGGCAGTCATGTTTATTATGGGCATTGTGCCGGGAATGCCACATTTGGTATTTCTTTCATGTGCTGTTATGGCTGGTGCTGGTGCTTATTTTATTAAGAAGAAGCAAGAAACAGATCGCGCTAGAGCGCTTGAAGTGGCAAAAGCAGGCCCTGTAGAGCAACGCGATGCTCAGCCAAAAGAGTTGAGCTGGGACGACGTGCAACACGTTGATACGATTGGCTTAGAAGTTGGTTACCGTTTAATTCCACTAGTGGATAAAGGTCAAGGTGGCGAACTGCTAGGTAGAATTAAAGGTGTACGTAAAAAGTTGTCACAAGAGCTAGGTTTCTTGGTTCCTGCTGTTCATATTCGCGATAATTTAGACTTGTCGCCTAATGCCTATCGTATTTCATTAATGGGTGTTTCCTCTGGTGAGGCTGAAATTCGTCACGACTGTGAATTGGCGATTAATCCCGGTCAAGTGTATGGCAAGCTTGATGGTATTGAAACCAAAGATCCTGCATTTGGTTTAGATGCAGTTTGGATTGCCCCTGAGATGCGCGAGCATGCGCAAACTTTAGGTTATACCGTGGTCGATGCCTCAACGGTTGTAGCAACCCACATAAGTCAGTTGTTATCTAATAATGCTGCAAAATTACTGGGTTATGAAGAGGTTCAGCAGCTACTTGAAATGCTTGGTAAACACTCACCTAAGTTAGTGGATGGCTTTATACCCGATGTGATGCCATTAGGTACTGTGGTTAAAGTGATGCAAAACCTGCTTAACGAAGGTGTGTCTATTCGTGATATGAAGACCATAGTACAGACATTACTGGAATATGGACCTAAGAGTAGTGACACCGAAGTATTAACTGCAGCAGTGCGAATAGCGCTAAAACGCATGATCGTACAAGAGATCAGTGGCCCAGAGCTTGAAATCCCTGTCATTACTTTGGCGCCAGAGTTGGAACAAATGTTGCATCAGTCAATGCAGGCAACCGGAGGTGATGGCCCTAATATTGAGCCAAGCCTTGCAGAGCGCATGCAAAAGTCATTAGTTGATGCCACACAGCGTCAAGAAATGGTAGGACAACCGGCAATTTTATTGACGTCCGGCATGTTACGTTCAACGTTATCACGGTTTGTTAAGCACACGATTCCGAATTTAAGGGTTATTTCTTACCAAGAAGTGCCCGATGAGAAGCAGATCCGCATCGTTTCGGCAGTAGGTCAGTAGAGGTCGAATAATTGAAGATTAAAAGGTTTTTAGCAAAAGATATGCGCTCGGCCTTAGCCCAAGTGAAAGAGACCTTGGGTTCTGATGCTGTGATTATGTCAAATAAGAAAGTCACTGGTGGTATTGAAATCGTTGCTGCTGTGGATTATGACGATCCTAAGCCAAAGGTTGCAGCGCCTAAGCCATCAGCGCAGATGTTCACTGATTTATCTGAAGAAAGAGTCACACTGGGCGGTGGCAGCGGTGCTGCGAATGTAAGAGCGCAAAGTCAGCCTAAACCAACGCCAGCTCCCGATTCATTACAGGCACTTTTAGAGCGTCAACAAAGTCGTATTAGTCAGCAAACACAGACTACACGCAGTGAAGATTTAGATATGCCTGACTGGGCAAAAGGCTTGCAGGCACAAATGCCTAAACGAGCAGAGCCTGCAAAAGCCGAGTTTACGCCAAATCGCGCACTAGATAGCTACCACAATGCAAAAGCAAGTAGCAGTGCTGAAATGGATGCGATGAAAGAAGAGCTGGCATCTATTCGTAGTTTATTGACCCATCAAGTCAGCAGTTTGATGGTTGAGCAGAAAAAGCGTGTCGACCCTGTGGGGGCAATGCTTGAAAGTAAATTGTTAGAAGCTGAGTTTTCGCCAGCTATTGCTAAAAAACTGTCGAGTTTAAGTGAACACTACACTCCTGCGGAGCTTGTCGCTTCTTTACCACGTAGTTTAGCTAACCTGCTAGATAACCAAGGCGATGATATTGTTCGTCAGGGTGGTGTCGTTGCTTTTGTTGGGCCAACGGGTGTAGGTAAAACCACCACAGTGGCAAAATTAGCGGCACGATTTGCGGCTTATCATGGCTCAGATCAAGTTGCATTGATTACGACAGACCATTATCGCATTGGAGCCTTTGAGCAATTGGCAACTTATGGCAAAATAATGGGATGCCCAGTAAAACAGGCTCATGATTTTAATGAGTTAGAACAAATTCTGTATCAATTTAGAAATCGTAAACTGGTTTTAATTGATACTGCTGGCATGGGCCAAAGAGATCAGCGTTTATTCCAACAGCTCGATAGCTTAGCCGCAAATAGCAGATTACCTATTCGTAGTTATCTGGTAATGTCAGCAACAGGTCAGCGTCGTGTATTAGAAGATGCTGTAAAGCAGTTTACGCGTATTCCGCTTTCGGGCGCAGTACTGACAAAATTAGACGAATCAATATCGTTAGCGCCCGCGCTAAGTGTCTTGATTCAAAGTGGATTGCCTTTAAGTTATGTCACTGATGGACAAAGAGTTCCTGAAGATATGCAGGTGGCAGATACTTTATCTTTAGCCAATCGCGCATTAGCTGCATTAGATAACGAATCCACAGAACCATTACAGAATAATGAAGGCTCCCAAGAGATGGCCTTTGCATTTGAGTGAAACCATGACTCCAGATCAAGCAAGCGGTTTACGTATGATGAATCAGCCAAATAATGAAAAAGTAAAAGTTATCGCCGTATCAGGTGGTAAAGGTGGCGTTGGTAAAACCAGCGTGTCTATCAACACTGCCGTTGCGTTGGCCGAAAAGGGCAAACGTGTATTGGTATTGGATGCTGACTTAGGTTTGGCTAACGTCGATGTGATGTTAGGTTTACGCGCAGAGCGAAATTTATCTCATGTTTTGTCGGGAGATGCCGAATTAGATGATGTGATCCTTAGAGGACCGAAAGGCATTGGTATTATTCCGGCCACATCAGGTACTCAAGCAATGGTGGAGTTGACTCAAGCGCAGCATGCGGGTCTTATTCGTGCCTTTAGTGAAATGCGAACGCAGTTTGATATTTTAATCGTTGATACCGCAGCGGGTATTTCAGATATGGTATTGAGCTTCTCACGTGCTTCACAAGATGTACTCATAGTCGTGTGTGATGAACCAACTTCGATTACCGATGCTTACGCACTAATTAAAATCTTGAGTCGTGAGCATGGCGTGTTCCGCTTCAAAATTGTGGCAAATATGGTGCGCAGTTTACGTGAAGGCATGGAACTTTTTGCCAAATTAAGTAAAGTGACCGATAGATTCTTGGACGTTGCCTTAGAGCTTGTAGCAACGGTACCATTTGATGAAAATTTACGTAAATCAGTACGTAAGCAAAAGTTGATTGTAGAGGCATTTCCAAAGTCTCCAGCGGCCATTGCTTACCACGGTTTAGCTAACAAAATTATGAGTTGGCCAGTGCCTTCTCAGCCTGGTGGTCATTTAGAGTTTTTTGTTGAACGACTAGTTCAACGTCCTGATTATCAAGAGGATAAGTCGGGTGAATAAAGCGGCCGCGTATACTCGTTTTGATAATAAGACGTCTATCGTTGAACAGTATGCACCGCTTGTAAAAAGAATAGCCCATCATCTTTTGGCTCGCTTACCTGCATCTGTTCAGCTTGATGACTTATTGCAAGCTGGCATGATGGGGCTACTTGAAGCGTCATCGAACTTTGATGGTAGTAAAGGCGCGAAATTTGAGACCTTTGCTGGTATTCGAATTCGTGGCTCTATGTTAGATGAAATAAGACGTGGCGATTGGGTGCCACGTTCTGTTCACCGCAATCAACGCCGAGTGGCACAAGTCATCGATGAACTTGAGCAAGAACTGGGTCGTGATGCTCGTGATGGTGAAATTGCTGAGCGGTTAGAGATGCCGCTCGATGAGTACTACACCATTTTGAACGATGTATCAGTTGGTAAGGTTGTTGGTATAGAAGATTTAGGTGTGGCGGTAGAAGGAGCATGCTCTGAAGATGGTCACACAAACGATGCCTATGAATCGCTTGCAGAAGTTGAGTTTCATTCTGCTTTGGTAGCCGCTATTAAGCTTTTACCTGAAAGAGATGCATTGGTATTGTCGCTTTATTATGATGAAGCACTTAATTTAAAAGAGATTGGGGCCATTCTTGAGGTCAGTGAGTCTAGAGTTAGCCAGATCCTGAGTCAGGCGATGCTTAGACTTAAAGGTAAACTCAAGCACTGGACGCAAGAATAAAATCAATAATATTTGATAGCACTTTTACACGCGCATTTGAGCGCGCTCCGCGGAGGAAACCTTGGACAAGAATATGAAGATTCTTGTTGTTGATGATTTTTCAACAATGAGACGTATCATTAAGAACTTGTTACGTGACTTGGGCTTTAACAATACTCAAGAAGCTGATGACGGTTCAACAGCCTTACCTATGTTACAAAAGGGCGACTTTGATTTTGTCGTGACTGATTGGAACATGCCAGGCATGCAAGGTATTGATTTATTAAAGGCTATTCGCGCAGACGATAACCTTAAGCACTTACCAGTATTAATGGTGACAGCTGAGGCAAAGCGTGAACAGATTATTGCTGCGGCGCAAGCGGGGGTAAACGGTTATGTGGTTAAGCCATTTACTGCTGCGACACTAAAAGAAAAGTTAGACAAAATTTTCGAGCGACTCGGCTAAGCAGGGATGAGCAATGCAGCAACAATCTATACCGCTGATTACTCTCGAGCAAGCTGAGAGGCTCGTTGCCTTCCTGTCTCAAGGAGAGCAAGAGAAAGCAGATGAATTGGTCAAGGAGATAGCTGCACCGATTCAGAAAGATCTTTTTGATGAAGTTGGCCGTTTAACACGACAACTTCATAGTGCTATTTCAGACTTTCAGTTTGATAGCCGTCTAATTGAATTAGCCAATACAGAGATCCCGGACGCAAAAGAGCGCTTAACTTATGTCATTGATATGACTGAGCAAGCTGCTAATAAAACCATGGATGCTGTAGAAGAATGCTTACCTTTAGCGAGCGCTCTTAGCGATAATATTCAAGCGGTTAAGCCTGCTTGGGATAAATTGATGCGTAGAGAGCTGCCGTTAGCTGAGTTTAAAACCTTGTGTCATGACATCCAACTATTTGTTGAAAGAAGTGAGTCGGACGCGGGACGAGTGAAAGAACTTCTGAACCAAATTTTATTGGCACAGGACTTCCAAGATCTTACTGGGCAAATGATCCGCCGAGTGATTGATTTAGTTAGAGAAGTAGAAAGTAGCTTAGTGTCAATGTTGACGGTATTTGGCGAGCAGCCTGCTAATGCAGCTGACGACAAGCCAAAACTAAATGTTGAAGCTGAAGGTCCTATTATGAATGCAGAACACCGCCAGGACGTGGTGACGGGTCAAGATGAAGTTGACGATCTGCTTTCGAGTTTAGGTTTTTAAAGGAGTCAAATAATGTCCTTTGATGTTGATGAAGAGATACTGCAGGACTTTTTGATCGAAGCTGGCGAGATTTTAGAGCTTCTACAGGAACAATTAGTCGCACTAGAAAACAACCCTGATGATACCGATCTATTGAACGCTATCTTCCGCGGTTTCCACACGGTTAAAGGTGGCGCAGGTTTCCTAGGTTTATCGCCCATGGTCGACGTTTGTCATGAAGCTGAAAATACCTTCGATTTATTGCGGACGGGTAAGCGAAGTGTCTCTGCTAATTTAATGGATGTCATTTTACAAGCCGTTGACGCCATCAACTCAATGTTTGCGCAGACGCAAGCTGGACAGCCGCAGTCTCCTGCAGAACCTGCTTTATTAGCACAGCTCAAAACCTTAAGTGCGGGTGAATTATTAGCATCAGAAATGGCTAGTGAGCCGCAGCAACAAGCTCCTGTTGAAAATATTACACCTGCTGAACCTATTATCGAACAAGCACCTGTTGAATTAAACGTGGTTGAGTCTTCTAGTGCTACTAGCCCACAAGGCTCTGGCAGTATTGATGATATCGACGACGTTGAGTTTGAAGCCTTGCTTGACGCTTTACACGGTTCAGGTAATGGACCCGGTACGACAGCGGCAAGCGCTGACGATACTAGCACCTCTCAATCAGTGTCAGATGACATTACCGACGACGAGTTTGAGTCGTTACTTGATGAGTTACATGGTTCAGGCCAATTTAAAACTCAATCAGCTGCGCCTGCAGCGGTTGAGGTTAACATTAGCACTGTTGATTCAGATGAAATATCAGATGATGAGTTCGAGCGTTTGCTCGATGAGCTTCACGGCTCTGGCTCCGGTCCTGGTTCGCAGTCAACCCCAGTCCCGCCTGTGGCTGCGCAAACATCGCCACAACCCGTTGTGACCACTCAAGCGATTACAACTGCACAACAAAAACCAGTAGAAGCTGAGCCGGTTGCTAAGCCACAAGAGGTTAAACCGGTAGCAAAAGTCGCGCCCAAACCTGCTGGCAATAATATGCCGCAAGCTGAAACTACGGTTAGGGTTGATACATCAAGACTTGACCAGATCATGAATATGGTTGGTGAGCTGGTATTAGTACGTAACCGTTTATTAAGCTTAGGTGTTGCTCGTGAAGACGAAGAGATGTCTAAAGCGTTAGCTAATCTTGATTTAGTGACGGCAGATCTGCAAGGTGCGGTGATGAAAACCCGCATGCAACCAATTAAGAAAGTCTTTGGTCGCTTCCCACGCGTGGTTCGAGATTTAGCACGTAGCCTAAATAAAGAAATTGATCTTGTTATGGTCGGTGAAGACACTGATCTTGATAAAAATCTGGTTGAAGCGCTTGCCGATCCGTTAGTCCACTTGGTTCGAAACTCTGTTGATCATGGGATCGAGATGCCAGATGCTCGTGAAGCTAATGGTAAGACGCGCACCGGTACAATTACGCTGTCAGCGAGTCAAGAAGGCGACCATATCCTGCTTAAAATCGAGGACGATGGCGCAGGCATGGACCCTGAAAAACTGAAAGGGATTGCGATTAGTCGTGGCGTGTTAGACGAAGATGCTGCTGCACGTATGACTGATGAAGAAGCCTATAACCTCATTTTTGCGCCTGGTTTTTCGACTAAGGTTGAGATCTCTGATATTTCAGGTCGTGGCGTTGGCATGGATGTGGTTAAAACTCGCATCACTCAGCTTAATGGTTCGGTTTATATCGATTCAGAGCAAGGTAAAGGAACGCGTTTAGAGATTAAGGTGCCGCTCACTCTCGCTATTATGCCAACTCTTATGGTAGAAGTTGCCGAGCAGGTGTTTGCATTACCACTATCAAGTGTGAATGAGATTTTCCATTTAGATCTGACTAAAACTAACGTAGTCGATGGCCAATTAACGGTGATTGTTCGTGATAAAGCCGTTCCATTATTCTATTTAGAGCAATGGTTATCGCGTAAAGGCTTGAGTTTTAATCATGGTGACAAGCAACATGGTCATGTGGTCATTGTGCAACTAGGTACTATTCAAGTTGGTTTTGTTGTTGATGCTTTGATTGGTCAAGAAGAGGTGGTAATTAAACCACTAGGTACGCTATTACACGGCACGCCAGGTATGGCGGGAGCAACCATTACTTCTGATGGCGGTATTGCACTGATATTAGATGTACCGGGTTTGCTTAAGTATTACGCACGTAATAAAAGCTAATTGGGTTAGCTAGGGACTAACCGAGTGATGGACTCAGTTAGTCTTTTTAAATACGGCATTGGCCAATGCTAAGTGCGGTATAGGAATATTAATGGGCATAAAAGTTTTAGTCGTTGATGATTCAAGTTTTTTTAGACGACGTGTAAGTGAAATCGTTAATCAAGATCCAGAGCTTGAGGTCGTTGGTACTGCCAATAATGGTGCCGAAGCGGTAAAAATGGCTGCTGAACTTAATCCACAAGTGATCACCATGGATATTGAAATGCCTGTCATGGACGGGATCACAGCAGTTAAGCAGATCATGGCGAGTAAGCCAATCCCTATTCTAATGTTTTCTTCATTAACTCATGATGGTGCCCGTGCCACGTTAGAGGCATTAGAGGCTGGTGCATTAGACTTTTTACCAAAACGTTTTGAAGATATCGCCAGTAACAAAGACGATGCTATTTTGCTGTTACAGCAGCGAATAAAAGCACTCGGCCGTAGACGATTATTTAGGCCTATAAGCAGAACTGCGCTAGTTATTGAGCAAGCACCGTCAAGCTTAGAACGCGCACGTCCGAATTTGCCTATGCCGCAAGCTCGTCAAGCGAGTTTAAGCCGTAGCACTGCAGGCGCTGTCAACAACACGACTTTGAATACCTCCGTTCAAGATAAACCGCGAGCAAACGGCGTGACACGCGCCAGTGGTAAAAAGTACAAGGCTGTATTGATAGGCACTTCTACTGGTGGACCGGTTGCACTGCAAAAAGTGTTAACGCAGCTACCTGCTAATTACCCGCATCCTATATTGCTTATTCAGCATATGCCGGCGGCATTTACGCCTACATTTGCCACGAGACTTAACAGCTTATGTAAGATTGAGGTAAAAGAGGCGGAAACAGGTGATGTGCTAAAACCTGGCTGCGCATATTTAGCGCCGGGTGGTATGCAGATGATGCTAGAACGCGGTGGCGTGCACGGCCGAATTAAAGTCTTGGCGGGCAAGCCAGAAATGAATTATAAGCCAAGTGTTGATATTACATTTGCATCTGCATCTAAGGTGATTGGCGCAGAAATATTGGCCGTTGTGTTAACGGGCATGGGCGCAGATGGTCGAGAAGGCGCGAGAATGCTTAAAAATACAGGCGCAACCATTTGGGCACAAGATGAAGCCAGTTGTGTGGTTTATGGTATGCCACAAGCGGTGACAGTTGCAGGTATTGCGACTAAGTCAATTGCATTAGAACAAATGGCAGAATCAATTTTGAAAGAGACTGCAGGTGGCTAGGTTGCTGGCTAAGCCAGCGAATAAGCAAACTCTGGCTGTTGCCCTCATACGTCAACGTGGCGCAGTGAATACATTCTCATTGCTTATTATGTTTTTGCTTAGCATTAGCTGTTTTACTTTTGGCTCTTTATATTTCGAGTCTAGCCACAAAAATAAACTGTTGTCAGCTGAAGTTGACAAGCTAAAAGATTCGCAAGTTTTGCTAATGGTGCCCGATGAACAAGCCGAAGTGATGGCAAATTGGATGGCAAATAACCCAGATTTTGTGCAGTCGTTTATTGAAAAGGCACGCCAAGGTGAAACCACTTTGCTGCCAATAGGCCCCGGAGTGGAGCAGCCCGTTAGCCATATTGGTAACTCGCAGCAAGCCTCAATAGAACAAGCGGTCGACCAAAAAGCTGCAAAAACTTTAAATAAAAGTAAGACCATGGAGCAAGATTATGCTCAAGAAACTGAACGCTCAGCAGCTATTAAACCGTTAGAGGTAAAACCATCACAGGAAAAAGCTGGTGTAAGTAACAAAGCTTCCAACGCATTACAAGCAAAAACACAATCAACCGAGCCTGTAACTAAGGCGGTCACACTTACCGAAACAGATGATGGGGTAAAGATGATTCGTTTGCCACATGGTGGAGTGCTGATAACAACAAGAGAGCCGAGTGAGTGAGCCGTTAGGGCTAATTTAAGGCGCTTAGCTATTTAGTAATTTTTACCATTCGTTTTTACAAGTTTGATAAATCTGAGGACGAAACCTTTGAAAATCTGGACCATAGCAAACCAAAAAGGTGGGGTGGGTAAAACGACAACAGTCGCTAGCTTAGCTGGCTCTTTTGTTAAGCGTGGTCAGCGGGTACTCATGGTTGATACCGATCCTCATGCATCGCTTGGCTATTACCTTGGTATTGATAGCGAGCAATTACCTAGCTCATTGTACAACCTCTTTTTAGCTAATAAGACACTAACAGCTGATACAGTACAAATGCATATTGTGCCGACTAATGTTGAGGGCCTAGATCTGATGCCTGCAACAATGGCATTGGCTACATTAGATCGTAGTCTCGGGCATCAAGAAGGCATGGGACTTATCTTAAAGAAAGCGTTACAGCTAATAGAAGATAGGTACGATGTTGTACTTATTGATTGCCCGCCTGTATTAGGTGTTTTAATGGTTAATGCTTTAGCGGCAAGTGAGCATATTATTGTACCGGTACAAACCGAGTTTTTAGCATTGAAAGGCTTAGACCGAATGGTAAAAACCATGCTGTTAATGGGCCGTTCTAAGAAAGTCTCTTATAGCTATACAATAGTGCCAACAATGTACGATAAACGCACGCGTGCGGCTTCTGCTGCGCTGCTGCAACTTACCCAAGATTATAATGAAGAGCTATGGCAGGACGTGATCCCTGTTGATACCAAATTTAGAGATGCTAGTTTGAGTCATTTACCCGCTTCACACTATGCTCCTAGCAGCCGCGGCGTGAAAGCTTACAATAGATTATTAGAATATTTAATCGCGAAGGAACCGTCTCATGTCAAACTTGGTTGATGACGCGGTATGCGATTATTTTTCACTGTTATTAAATGAGACTCCGGTGCCAGAGCCTCTGAAAGCGCAACAAGAGCCTTCAGCAAGCTTTATTGATAACGAAGCGCTATTGGCGCAAGACAGTGAATTGCATAACGTAAACAGACAATCATTAGAGCTGCTTTTTGCCAACTCGACTAAACCTGCTGATCCTGAAACAGAAACAGCATTGGCTCAAGAGTCAATGATTCAAGCTGTTATTGTCAAAGATAACATTATCGAAGAGCCTGTTGAAAAGGCTGCTGACCTTCAAGCTCAAGGTACAAAACCCGCGGATATGAGTTCTGTTTTAAGTCAAACGGCAGCAGAGTTTGAGAACAGTGCAGATAACGTTGCTAACTTAGTAATTAGTGATGACATAAAAAGCTCATCTGAGCCGTTAATATCAACAAAAACGCTATTAGAGCAGCTTGATGAAGAGTTTCAGGTGCTGTTTTTTAAAGTGGCAGGGCTCACGTTAGCCGTTCCTTTGGTAAGCCTCGGTGGTATTGTGAATATAGAGAAGTTAACGCCACTGATTGGTCGACCTAAATGGTATAAGGGCGTGCAGCAACACAGAGGTAGTCAATTAAATGTGGTTGATACCTGCGCTTGGGTTATGCCGGAGAAGTATGATCAACCATTGGCGGATAGCGTGGACTACCAGTATGTTGTTGTCCTTGAAGATAGCGCGTGGGGGCTAAGCTGCGAGGCACTAGTTGATACCGTAACGATAAAAAAATCACAAATTAATTGGCGTACTCAGGCTGGAAAAAGACCTTGGCTTGCAGGTGTGGTAAAAGAGCAAATGTGTGGCATGTTGAATGTAGGTGCGCTAGTACAAATGTTAAATGCTGGCTTGGGCTATCAAGATCACATTGAGCCATCTTTAGCATTACCTTAACCAAACCATTAGTCGTTAAGATGTGACCAAACTATAAAGAATGTAGATTACTGGTCGATAAAGCTATTACTAAATACAAAGAGTATTGGAACTAAGCATATAGAGCGATATGCTTAGTCACATTACTAAAGTGCTGAATTACTTATGCTGTTTATAACTTAAAACAGACATTCTATCGGCAAAAGAAGAATATCGTTGACTAGATAGCTACCTAGCTATTGATTGAGGGATTTATGACAAGTTCAAACAGTGTGGCCGTTGCGGCAGGTAGTGAAGATGCAGTTTTACAATGGGTAACTTTTAAGCTTGATAATGAAACCTATGGGATCAACGTGATGCAGGTACAAGAAGTCCTGCGTTATACTGAGATTGCTCCAGTACCAGGCGCTCCGCATTATGTATTAGGTATTATTAACCTACGTGGTAATGTGGTTACTGTTATCGATACCCGCTCTCGTTTTGGCTTAGCGTCTGCGAACGTTAATGATTCTACTCGAATTGTTATTATTGAAGCCGAAAAGCAAGTTATTGGGATTTTGGTCGATAGTGTTGCAGAAGTCGTCTATCTTCGTCGCTCTGAAATTGATAATGCGCCAAACGTCGGGACTGAAGAGAGTGCTAAGTTTATTCAGGGTGTAAGTAATCGAGAGAATGAACTGCTGATTTTGGTTGATTTGGATAAGCTGCTTTCTGATGAAGAATGGATGGAGTTGACCCAGATATAACGGGCATAAACTCTTCACCAATAACAGAAGTACTGTAGGTTAATATCATTTTGTACTGTCGATATTAACTTGCAGTTTTTAGCTTTATTTACATTGCTGCTTTAGTGTTACCCTAAACCTACATTATCGTCTATTGTGTCATCTCAACGTAAAAACGTTAATTAAAGAGCCAATTATGCTTATTGAAGAGATTTTACTCGCTGCAGCGTTAGTTTTTGTCATTGCGTGCTTAGCTTTAGTATTTTACTTACTGAAACAAACAAGCAAATTGCGTGTAAAAGTTGAAGCCTTGACTCTTTTAGTTAAGGACAGTGATAAGCAAAGAGAAGCGGTTAAACGTGAATTACAAGAGCTTAGAAGTGGCACGATTGGCGTTGGTAGACGCATGTTAGAGCTAGAAAAGAAACTTGCTCAGCAAGATGCTAAGTTAGAAGAGGGGAGTCAACAAGATCCTCAAGCTAGACTTTATTCTCGTGCAATGAAAATGGTTGCCTTGGGCGCCGGTGTTGAGGAGCTTATAGAAGAGTGTGAGCTACCTAAAGCGGAAGCTGAATTGTTAATACGATTACATGGTAAGTAAGAAGAACATTCGCAGGCTCACTGCGAGGGTGCTTCTAGGGCGTACTTCGTCCTGCTAGGACCTTTCTTCCCTTTTATCTCATAGCGCAGCGTCCTTCTTAGCTTTAAACCTCTTCCATTATCTTCTGATGCATGTTTTGCCATTTTTCGGGAAACTTGCCATCGAGCACGTAAACAAAGGCGATTAGCTCGGCAATCAATAAATAGAGCTCGTTAGGTATTTCATCACCTACCTCTAACCCTTGTAAAAACTCACATAGATTTTCATCTTTATGGATATGTATGCCGGCTTGCTCTGCAATGGCAATCATCTCTTGCGCCAGTAAATCCTGACCTTTAGCTGTCACTATGGGGGCTTTTCCATTGATGTAGCTTAGAGCTACCGCTTTGTCTGATTCATTTTGGTTGTGCATATATGCTTCTTATTTATAAATTTTATTTGTAAGGCTGTTAATAACAATTAGACCTGCACTTTTACTAAATAATTTTCGTTAGGAAACAGACTAATAGGAATTTGTTCACAATGAGTTTTAATATTGACGTTATTAAAACCAAGAGCTGCCATTTTTATTGTTAAAGCTGGAGTTAAAATACTAATTTTGTTAATCAGACTATGGCTATTACTCATAAAAGATAAATTTAGCGGAGTTTGTTTTTTGACTTGAGAACTAACTTTACAACCAGTGTGAGTTAACGTATTGGGTTGAATATTTACTTTTGCCTTAATTAATAAGTCACCGCTAGATAAATTAAACTTTAGTTGTATGTTCCATGTTTCGCCGTCCTTATGTTTATCATCATGGGTCTTACTAATATGGCCTTCAATTTGCTCCTGATAATGGTTAATTGAATAAGGGATAGCAAAGTAATACTGATTTGCTTGTTCGCTATTATCGCTTGCTTGTTGATACAGGGCTAAATTATTGACTAAGTCAGCCAGTAATGGCATCGCAGCGGCTGATTCTAATAAGCACATCAATGGTGTTGGTAAGCCTAAATGCGTGTGTAGTTGGTTAATTTTTAGTTTTAATTCTGCAGACACATTATTGTGAGCACCTTTAGCTAGCAATAACTGCAATAAAAGCACAATGCTATTGCTATGGGTGTCTAGTCTCGCGTGTTCCCAGTTATTTGGCGACAAAGGTAAGGCATTGCAGTCATTAATGGCTTGTTTTACCTGATGTGGCATAGCTAAGTCAGTTAAGGGGAGAGGTTTTAGTGCCGGAAGCGCCTTAAATAATGCACTTGCGATACTATCTTTAATTGGTTGTACTTTTGCGGTTGACGTGGGTAATCCGCCAGCTTTTTGCAATGCACCTAGAAGTGCTGAACTCGGCGCTTTTACTAAAGTGTTCTCATTTGCTGATAAGCTTTTTGGCTTTGAGTCTAATTTGTTTAATTGGTTTGGTTTACAAATCTTATTATTAAAGACGGTTTCTTTGGATAACGATGGATCTTTTTTTGCTTCACCTATTGGATTTTCGTTGTAATCATCAGGTAAAGGAATGCTTTCAAGATGCCTATTCAACGCACTATATTGATAGTTAATATTGGTCTTTAGACTTACCTTATCACCATCAGATGATGGTGCTTGATGGTTACCATTATCGGCTTTATTAGCACTATCAATATCAAGGTTTTGCTCCTCCCCTTGCCGAGTTAAGGTCACTGTTTGCCTCAATTGAATAGGTGATAACTTTAAGGTGAATTGCTGTGCTTGGTGAGCGATAGAAACAACGTATTCACCTTGAGCTAGCGTTTGTAATGACTCTACTTCAATTTTGGAGCCATTGGCAAAAATCAGTTGATTATGGCTGAGGGTTGCATTGGGTAGTCGATAACCTTCTTTTCTTTTTGCGAGCTGTTGTAACCTTTTAGCTTGTTCTAAGTTATGACTCATCTTAATCACTATTTGGGCTGGTAAAGCCAGTTGATAAGTCTGACCGAGCGCAAATAGCTGGGTTTGGCTTGTCCCTGTTAAGGAATGCACTATATTTAGTAGTAGGCTGTGGGCAAAGTTTAATTGCTGAATAGGTAGTTTAGTCGCTGAATTAATCTGGTATTGTTGGCCTGCAATGCAAGTGTAGATCCCTTTACCGGTAGTTTGTAATGTAACAGGGATCAAGGAATTGGCCCCTAAAGAGTTAGGCGACTCTTTTGGTATCGATATTGCCGAGCTTGTCGCTGAATTTGTTACATTATTCAAAAATAGACCTACATTTGCCATTAAAAGGTTTAATCGACTAATTCGATATGTTTATTCACAAATTTCTATTTGACCTTAACGTCTTAACCAGTATCCTTAGCCATCTCGCAACAATATCTGCATATATTGAGCTGCAACAGTGTGGTTAGACAGGTAAAGTCATCTTGTACTTTGTATCGACAGGTATAAGCGATGACTTTAGTAAATTGTTTACCGCTAATATGTAACAAGTAGGTCGTAGATTCGGTCTCTTCTAGTGTTACTGACTTTTATGCAAATAATTTTTAGCTGAACGTTATCTTGTTGTGAGTTGATTGGAAAAATATTCTGTGAGGTTACGTACTAACACTTAGCTAATGATAGATCGTGTTGGTACCAGAAACTCCTTTTCGAAGAGACAATTATGAAGTTTAAATGGATTGTGCTTTCTCTGGCTATGTTTGGCATCCCAGCTGTAAGTGCCACAGAAGATACGACTACGGATGGTGGTCAGCAAATTACGGTGACATACAATGATCCCCGAGATCCTATTGAAGGGTTTAACCGAGCGATGTGGGATTTTAACTATTTATTTCTGGATCGGTATTTTTATCGCCCTGTAGCTCACGGCTATAACGACTATATTCCCCGTCCTGTAAAAACGGGAATAAACAACTTTGTACTGAATTTGGAAGAACCCTCAACTCTGGTCAATAACACGTTGCAAGGTAAGTGGGTCTGGGCCGCTAATGCCGGTGGTCGCTTTACTGTAAACTCAACTCTTGGATTGCTGGGTGTGATTGATGTGGCTGATATGATGGGGATGCCACGTAAGCAAGACAGTTTTAATGAAGTACTAGGATACTACGGGGTGCCTAGCGGCCCTTATTTTATGGCTCCCTTTATTGGCCCCTATGTTACCCGTGAACTCGCCAGTGATTGGGTTGATGATCTATACTTCCCTTTATCAGAGCTGACATTTTGGCAGTCAGTATTAAAATGGGGTCTTAAGAACCTGCACACAAGGGCGTCTGCAATCGATCAGGAAAGATTAGTTGATAACGCGCTCGATCCATATACCTTTGTAAAAGACGCTTATTTCCAGCATATGGACTACAAGGTGTACGATGGTGATATTCCTCAAAGTGAAGATGATGATGAATTACTTGACGAATACATGCAGGAATTAGAGTAGCATTCGATAAGCGGACAAATTAAAACAATAACTCCGCTGAAGCGCAAACGATGATACAAGGACGTGTGTTTACGCTATTGTCAGTTAAGGGCAATTATGGCGCTAACAGAGTTAACAATCCTTTTTGTGGAAGACGATCCAGTCTTTCGCAACATCGTCACGTCTTTCCTTAGTAGCCGCGGAGCCACAGTTGTTGAGTCTGATAATGGTCAAGATGGCTTAGATCAGTTTAAAAACCAAGAGTTTGATATTGTTATAGCTGATTTGAGCATGCCAAAATTAGGCGGCTTAGATATGCTCAAGCAAATGAATCAACATCAAGCCGGCATACCTACCATTATTATTTCGGGCAATCAGGCTATGGGGGATGTCATTGAGGCGCTGCGGCAGGGCGCAAGTGATTATCTTGTTAAGCCGGTAACCGACCTATATCTAATCGAAAATGCAATCCATGAATGCTTGAATCACTCGTTTGAAGACTCGTTGAATATTGATGAGCAAGAGTCTCTATCTTACCTCGAATTAAACGAAAACTTAGCGCAACTAGAGCAGTGTGGAGAGGCTGCTAAGAGCGTGCAGCAACAGCTTTTTCCTCCAAGTCGTGTTGAATACCACAATGTTGTGATCGATTATAGTTTGTTTAATACTGATGATGTTAGTGCGCACTTTATCGATACCGCCATGCTAGGTGAACACCATGTGATGATGTATATGGCTCATTTTCATCCCCATGATAATCGAGCTGCTTTTGCGTCAGTTCTGCTTAAAAGTTTTGTTAACCATAAGCTTAAACGTTATCGAAATGGCTTATCTAACGTGATAACAGAGCCGTTTAACATGATGGTGTACTTGAACGATAGAATGCGTAAGTCTGGCTTAGGCATTGTTGTTGATATGACTTATGTTGTTTTAGATCTGACACATTATCGAGTGAGTATTGCACAAGCTGGCAGCGAGTTTAGGTGTTATATCAAAAATGAAGAGGGGTTATCACCTATAGCATTAAGCGAGTCCTTACAGCTAGGTATGACAGATTGGAGCAAGCCTAGTATTCAATTTAGAACATTGTTATTGGGTGAAAAGCTATGTATATCAACTCAGGTCCACGAGCATAAACAGCAATTGATTAATGATGAGTTTCACGGCTTAATTTACCAACCTGATATCAGCCCAGGTGGTTATATTCAATTGAGTGCTAGTTAAGCTAAAGGCGCGCTTATCAGAGTTCTAAGCTAGAGTTAAAAACCAGAGTTAAAAACCAGAGTTTTGAGCTTTCAGTGATTTTTCTGGTCATCATCAGTCTTGTTCTTTTAGGCTTTAAAGCAAAAAAACCAGAAGGTAACCCTTCTGGTTTTTTTAGATTAAGCTAGTGGTGAGTCACCTGTATAGCTTTTATCTTCTAATTACTTCGTGTTCAGCTGTAACAGCAATCTCTTCTTCTAATGCTTGCTCTTCAGTGTGGTGAGTGCTGTCTTCAGCACCGTGCATCCAGTCAACAAGCTTGTCAGCCATAAAGTATAGAATGACACCAGAAACCGCTGCGGTAATAGCAATACCGGCGAAGATAGACATTGCATTCGCAAGTTGTTCTTCTTTACCACCACCGTGCCCGATTAACGAACCGACGATACCACCAATCTTGTTAGCAGCAGCAATAAATAGGAACCATGCGCCCATCATTAATGAAGCGATACGTAGCGGAGCAAGCTTAGTCACCATTGATAGACCAATAGGTGATAAACATAATTCACCCATAGTATGGAAGAAGTATGCACCGACTAACCACCACATGCTTGATTTAGCGCTAGCGTCACCGCCCATTTCTAAAACAGCACCAATCATGAATAGGAAACCAATACCGAGTAGGACTAGACCTAATGCAAATTTAACTGGAGAATTTGGCTCATTTTTACCTAGGCGGATCCAAATCGAGGCAATCACAGGGGCAAAAATAACAATAAACATTGCGTTTAATGACTGGAACCAAGTTGTTGGAACTTCCCAGCCACCAATCATACGATCGGTAAAGTCATTGGTGAAGATATTCATCAAACCACCGGCTTGCTCAAAACCAGCCCAGAAAATGATTGTGAATAGACCCATGATCATAATAACTTTAATACGGTCACGTTCAATTTTGGTTAGTGGTTCTTTACGCACTTCACCACTTGCA
Organism: Shewanella sp. 10N.261.52.F9; assembly: GCF_041471165.1. Lineage (NCBI taxonomy): Bacteria > Pseudomonadati > Pseudomonadota > Gammaproteobacteria > Alteromonadales > Shewanellaceae > Shewanella > Shewanella sp. 10N.261.52.F9. The sequence continues at coordinate 15,642 of NZ_JBFRNX010000028.1, read as the reverse complement.
GCCGCTTTTTCTTTTTCAAGCTGAGCGGCAGGAACACGGCCAATATCACCAAGTAGCTTTTGCGCATATACGAACTGGATGATAAGAGAAAGCACCATACCAATACCGGCACAGATAAAGCCTGCTTGGAAGTTACCATCGTAATAGGCAACAACTGAACCTACGATAATACCTGATAAGAAAGCACCAACGTTAATACCCATATAGAAGATAGTAAACGCGCCGTCACGACGGTGATCACCTTCTTCGTATAAGTCACCAACCATAGTAGAGATGTTTGGCTTGAATAAACCGTTACCAAGGATCAATACACCTAAACCAACATAAAACACTTCGACTTCCATACCTGGAACCCAAGCATGAGGCGTACCTAAAATAAATTGACCAGCAGCCATCAATGCGCCACCAATCATAATTGCACGGCGTTGACCTAGGTAAGTATCTGCTAACCAACCACCAATAAGCGGAGTTAAGTAAACTAAACCTGTGAATGTACCGTAAAGGGAAAGTGCATCAGCTTGGGTCCAACCCAGACCGTGACCACCTTGAGATTGCACTGCGTCAACGAGGTATAAAACCAAAATTGCGCGCATTGCATAGTAACTAAAACGTTCCCATAACTCTGTTGTAAATAACAGGAACAGTCCCTTAGGATGCCCGAGCATCGTCCCCTGGGGTTTTGCTGCGTTCATGTATTCTTCCACCTTCGCTTGTGATTGCCTATAGCTCAATTTTTGCTACAGAAATTTATTTGCTTAAATTATTTCAGCCAAACTACGAGGTTAATCAATCTCAAGTGTTAATCACTAAGGTTGTTTTGTTGCGTGTTTTGCTGCTTTGTTTTTGGCTTGTATTCTAATTTTTTTAATTTGAGGCTAAAAATAGCGTCAAATGCGATAAAGCCCACCTTATATACCCTTTATAGACGGTAGAAGTCAATTTTGAGCACGTAACTGCTGGGATTATGTACAAGCAGGAGGTTGATGATTATAGATGGCCGAAAATGAAGCTTTTGACAAAGGGTTCAAATTGTTTCGCTTTCAATTAACATCAAAAGTTTGCTAAAATTCCTCGCCGTGAATAGGGACGTCACTGTTTGTTATGCAGCATATGAGGATATAAAATGAAGGCTTGGTATTTACTGTATTGTAAATCTCGTAGTGAAGCGCGAGCTCAGCAAAACTTGGCACTTCAGCATATAGAAACTTATCTGCCGACCTACCCAGAAGAAAAGAAGCTTAAAGGCGAAGTGACGATTAAACGCGTATCATTATTTCCTAGCTATCTTTTTATCAACTTTGATCCGCAAGTGACTAGCGTTGCTAGAATTCATAATACCCGTGGCGTAATTCGAATTGTTGGTTGTAAAGAACTTATGACGCCAATCGATGACAGTGTGATTCATGCAATTAAAATGCGTGAACATAAACTGTTGTCACGGTCACTCCCCACTGAACCCGTTGCAACATCCATCCCAGAATTGAGTCAAGGTGACAAGGTACGCTTTACTGAAGGGCCTTTTGTAGAGCTTGAAGGGATTTTTGATGAGCGTAATGGCGAAAAGCGTTGTTTTGTATTATTTGAATTAATGGGCAAACAACAAAGAGTCGCAGTGGAAAGAGAATCTATTTGTATTGCTTAAAAGACCTGCTAAAACAATGGGCTAGTTTGGTTTGGTTTGGTTTAGCTCTGCTTGGTAATGAGTGAGTCATGGGCGAGTCATGGGTTAGTGAGATATTAATTATTATGCTTGTGAGACATTAGCCATAGAACATTATTTTTTACCAAGCTGAACATGCGATTTCTATGAAGTATTATTGTAATGGATCCTAAGTGTGTAAAATTTTAATCACTAAGAACAAGCGCGTGAATGAATACATAAAGCTAGTTACAGTAAGGGATTAATGATTGTTGATAGTTTATTTTATTAAGTTAAGGTCGCTAGTTACTTAAACATTGAGGCAGGTTTAATCTTTTTAAGGTATGCAATCGAAAAATGCTATTGGGCAAACTTTCGGCATTCGAAAACTAACGTGCTATTGAATTACTGCCGTTTTATGCTTGTTCGTGTATAATCTTGCGCTGCTTAAGTTTGCGCTAAATGTAAATAGATAAGCTAATTTAGTAGATTATTGAATGCTCAATGGAGCATCAGCAAAGAAGCGAGATGTAAAGAGTTGCTTTAATGGAATAACATAAGCCTAGCACTCAGGTGTTGGCCGAGGTTATGTTTTTACATTAAATCAACTTGATGATTTACCACATAAAAAATGACAAACCTGCTATGCAGGTGGGCACTTTGGAAGCCGCAATCCATGGGCGGTAGCGTGTCTAAACGCTTTCAACTTCTTTTTCAACAACACAACCTCTCTTGGAGACAATCGGTGCTTAATAAGACTAAAAAACTCATCATAGCTGGCATGTCAGCGCTGATCCTACTGTCAGGGCAGGCGAGTGCTATTACGCCTTCGCCACAAATGATAGAGCAATTTAAGAATCTACCAGCATCGGAGCAACAGCGCTTAGCTAAGCAATATGGTATCGACCCATCAATGCTAGGCGGTGGAGGTTCGCAACCAAAAGTTGAAAACCCACAAGTTGTTAATCAACGTGCTGATAGTAAAGCTATTGTAGATCAGTCCTCGGACGCTAAAAATGAGTTGGATTTTCAGCAAGACAACAATAAGCAAGAGCTACAGCGATTTGGTTATGATCTTTTTGCTGGCTCACCAACAACATTCGCGCCAGTTTCAGATGTACCAGTCCCGAGTGAGTATCTAGTTGGCCCAGGTGATAACATAAAAGTTCAGCTTTACGGAAAAGATAACAAAGAATACGACCTAGTGATTAATCGTGCAGGTGTTATTCAGTTCCCTGAGCTTGGACCTATTACGGTTGCAGGCTTAACGTTTAGCGAGTTGCGCGAAACATTAACTAGCCGTATTAGCCAACAAATGATTGGCATCCAGTCAAACATTACGATGGGTGAGTTACGCTCAATTCGTATTTTTGTGGCGGGTGATGCTTATAACCCTGGCTCATATACCGTTTCTAGCCTTTCTACTATTACTCAAGCATTGTTTGTTGCAGGTGGCGTCAATGAAATTGGTTCGCTACGTAACATTCAAGTAAAACGTAAAGGCAAGCTAGTAGGTAGCATGGATCTATACGACTTGTTGCTACGCGGTGATGCGTCGGGTGATATTTCGCTTCGCTCTGGTGATGTAGTCTTTATTCCATCTGTTGGCGGTTTAGTTAGCGTAACGGGTGAAGTCCGCCGCCCTGCTATCTATGAGCTAAAAAAACATGAAACGATGGCTGAAGTTATCGAAATGGCTGCAGGTATTAAACCTGGTGCATATCCAAGGCGTAGCAGCGTCGAGCGCTTTAACGATAACAGTTTAAAGACCATTCTAAATGTCGACTTAACTACGAAAACAGGCAAAGCGACTAAAGCGGTAGCAGGTGATGTTATTCGAGTTAAGAGCGCTACAACGCAATACGAAGATGCCATTACAGTGGTTGGAGCGGTTGTTCGCCCTGGTAAATACCAGTGGTACCAAGGTCAGAAAATCAGTGATTTAGTGCCATCTATTTGGGGTGACCTGAATGTCTCTGTGGACCTCGAATACGCGATTGTGGTGCGTGAAATTAATAAGCAAGGTGATATTCAGGTTTACCAATTCTCGCCAGTTAAGGCGATTAACGGTAAAGATGCAGCACAAGACATTACGCTACAAGCGCGCGATAAAGTGATCTTCTTTAACTTTAGCGACTTGACTCAAAATCGTTATGAGCTGAATAAACTAGTAAAAGAGCGTGTTAAAAAAGTTCAGTCATTAGCTGGCGACTCATTAATCGGCAATGACTTATTTAGCGCAGGTTTTTCACAGTTAAATCAACAAAAATTTGCTGACCGCACTGAATTAGGCGGCGTAGCGATTAATAGCCAAGCACAAGAACAAGATCCAACCGCTAAAGCTGTAAAAAGCGAAGTTAACAAGATGTTAGTTAACTTGTTTGAAGACCGTGATTTAATCAAGCTTAGCGGCGAGATGAATCGCGGTGAACTGCTTTATCCTGTAGTGATGAAGTTAAATAGCCAAGGTCGAGCGGGTAATGGCGTAAAAGCTGTAGCAATTAGTGGCCGTGTTAATAACCCTGGTATTTATCCTCTATCAGTTAATGCGCGTATTAAAGATTTAGTTGCAGCGGCTGGCGGACTAGAAGAAGGCGCTTATACGTCTAGAGCAGAGTTAACCAGTACTTACACAACAGTTGATGGCTCCGCAATAAAGCACACTAATATTGCTTTAGAAGCAGCGCTGCAAGGTGATGAAACACAAAATATCGCGTTAAAAGGGCGCGATATTTTAACTGTGATGACAACGCCAGATTGGCAAGAAAATAAATCAGTAGAGCTGCGCGGTGAAGTGCGATTCCCAGGCACTTACAATATCCGCCGCGGTGAAACATTAGCGGATGTATTACAACGTGCAGGCGGTTTTACTGAATACGCGTATCTTCCTTCATCGGTATTTGTGCGCGAGTCAGTGCGTCAGCAAGAGCAGTTAGAGATTAAGAAGCTTGCTGACCAACTGCGTCGTGACATTGCAACGCGTGGAGTGTCAAAAGACGGTAACGTAATCAACTACTCTGACGCGCAAATGATGCTAACTGATTTAGAGACCATTAAAGCAGTAGGCCGCCTTGTGGTCGACATGTCTGCTATATCAATTGGTATCAAACAAGCTGATCTTCAGTTAGAAGATAAAGACGTACTGTATATTCCATCAACTAAGCAAACAATTGCAGTAATGGGTGAAGTTCAGCATGCTGCAACGCATAGATTTAAAGAAGGTCAGACGGTTGACCAATATCTAGCTATGTCTGGTGGAGCAAGAGAGCGTGCCGATGATGACAGAACTTACATCATCAAAGCTGATGGTTCAGTAATGTTACCTAGTCGCTCTATGTGGTTTAGCAGCGAGCAAAGCCTACAGCCAGGCGATACCATCATTGTTCCACTTGATACTGAATACAAAGACAACCTAACGCTTTGGACTCAAGTAACAAGCATCATCTACAACACTGCAGTCGCATTCGCCACCGTCGCAAATCTTTAAAAGAAGGTTTGAGAAAGAGTAGGTCCTAGATTCTATAACCTAGGACCTTTTAGCCAAGGATGGTATTCGGTGAAATTATTTGCATTTCAAGATTTAGATGTGTGGAAGCGTGCGAGTCGTTTAGCTTGCGATATCTATAAAGAGCTGAAAACCTGCCGCGATTTTGGTTTAAAGGACCAAATGACACGAGCTGCAGTTTCTATTGCTTCAAATATTGCAGAGGGTGAAGAAAGGGAATCTAAGGCCGAATCAGCAAGATTCCTTTATTTTGCAAAAGGCTCATCAGGTGAACTTGCTACTCAGATTTATATCGCTATAGAAATAGGCGTAATTGAAAAGCAAAACGGCATGAAGCTGATTAACGAAGCTAGAGAGATTTCAGCAATGTTAGGTGCTTTGATAAAGATTAGAAAAGGTTGCGTTAGAGAATCAGCAGCTGAATACAATATCAAACCTAACATCTAATTTTAAATTACAAGCGGAACCTGCACCTAGGAACTAGAACCTAGGACCTAGGACCTTTATATAATGAATAAACAAGTACAATCAAACCATACTGACGCACAGTTTCCTCATATGAACTCAGTGCACAATTCACCGACTTCACCCGCCGACGACGAAATCGACCTTCGCGAACTCTTTTCCGTCATCTGGCAAGGAAAATGGTTAATTATTGCAATAACAGCTGTTTTTGCAATTGGCTCTGTTATTTTTGCTTTATCACAACCAAATACTTACAAATCTCAAGCATTGTTAGCTCCGGCAAGTGAAGAACAAGGCGGTGGTCTTAGTGCTTTAGCAGGCCAGTTTGGTGGTTTAGCAAGTATGGCGGGTATTAACCTTGGTGCAGGTGGTGGCGTTGATAAAACCCAAATGGCGATTGAGGTGATAAAATCGCGTCAATTTGCGAGTAACTTCATCAAATCTCATAATATACTGCCTGACTTAATGGCTGCTGAAGAGTGGAATATGTCAGCTGATACGCTAAATTATGATGCTGAAATCTATAACTCAGAAACTAAAACCTGGGTACGTGAAGTTAAAGCGCCGTTCAAACCTGAACCTTCAATGCAAGAAGCCTATAAAGAGTTCAGTAAAGCTATTTCTGTTAACTCGGCCAAAGATACAGGAATGGTAACTATATCAGTTGAGCATTTGTCTCCTAGTGTTGCTCAACAATGGGTAGATTGGTTAATTTTAGACATCAACAAAGTGATGAAAGATCGTGATGTTGCCGAGGCCATTCGGAGTAGTGAGTTCCTTAATAAGCAGATAGCGCTTACAAACGTTGCCGATATCCGTTCAATCCTTTACAAACTAATTGAAGAACAAGCAAAAACAATTATGTTTGCTGAAGTGCGCGATGAATATGTTTTTAAAACGATCGACCCTGCATTAGTACCGGAAGAAAAAGCCGGCCCTAAAAGAGCGCTAATATGTGTGCTTGGTACAATGTTAGGCGGCATGCTAGCTGTAATGATTGTTTTAATAAGACATTTCGTTAGAAAAGAAGACGTCCTAGGACCTAGGACCTAGGACCTTCTGTTTGCCTATTGGGACTGTTTTAAGAGAAAGAGCAGAAAAACAACGAAACCCAAGGCTTATAAGGGATAGCGCTTACTTAGCAATAAGAGCGACTGTCTCAAAATGGATTAAAAGTGTCTCAGCCTGGATTTACAGGCTGAGATTGGAAAGTGTGATTATTCAATTCACAACGTCTAAATTGAACTTGTTGTTAGACAAGTAATACATCTTGGAAGCATAAAAATGAAAATTTTAGTCACAGGTGGAGCAGGCTTTATTGGCTCAGCGGTAGTGCGTCATATCATCAATAAGACACAAGATAGTGTTATCAATGTCGACAAATTAACCTATGCTGGTAACCTCGAGTCGTTAGTGAGTGTTGAGTCAAGTGAGCGTTATGTTTTCGAGCAAGTTGATATTTGTGACCGCGCTGAACTAGACAGGGTTTTCAGTCAATGTCAGCCCGATGCTGTTATGCATTTGGCAGCAGAATCTCACGTTGATCGTTCGATCACTGGACCAGCTGATTTTATCCAAACGAATATCGTGGGTACTTACACTCTTCTCGAAGCTACAAGAGCATATTGGAACACATTATCTGAAGATGCTAAGAAAGCATTCCGTTTCCATCATATATCTACCGATGAAGTCTATGGCGATTTACCGCACCCTGACGATATTGAAGATGGTACAGAGCCTTCAGCGAATAAAGAGTTATCGCTGTTTACTGAAACAACAGCATACGAACCATCGAGCCCTTACTCTGCATCTAAAGCAAGTTCCGACCATCTAGTTCGCGCTTGGCTAAGAACCTATGGTCTACCAACTATAGTAACCAATTGCTCAAATAATTATGGTCCATACCACTTTCCTGAAAAGCTGATCCCATTAGTTATTTTAAATGCACTAGAAGGAAAGTCACTACCTATCTACGGTAAAGGTGACCAAATTCGAGATTGGCTATATGTTGAAGATCACGCAAGGGCACTTTATAGAGTTGTCACTGAAGGTGTAGTCGGAGAAACCTATAACATTGGTGGTCATAACGAAAAGCAGAACCTAGAAGTCGTTCAAGCTATTTGCACAATTTTAGATTCTTTAGTGCCAAAGGAAACTCAGTACCAAGAGCAAATAATTTATGTAACTGATAGACCTGGCCACGACAGACGCTACGCAATTGACTCAAGTAAAATGCAACGTGAACTTGGTTGGACGCCAGTAGAGACGTTTGAAACAGGTCTGAAAAAGACTATTGAATGGTATTTAACTAACCAAGAATGGTGTCAACACGTACAAGATGGCAGTTATCAGCGAGAACGTTTAGGTGTAGAGTCACTGACTACGAAGGAAGAAGCGTAATGAAAGGTATTGTATTAGCCGGTGGAAGTGGAACTCGTTTATACCCATTGACTAGGGGGGTATCAAAGCAACTCCTCCCTATTTATGATAAACCAATGGTTTTTTATCCTATCTCGACTTTAATGTTGGCTGGCATCAAAGATATATTAATCATAACAACTCCTGAAGATAATGCGGGCTTTCAACGTTTATTAGGTGATGGCTCTGATTTTGGTATTAATCTTGAGTACGCTATTCAACCAAGTCCAGATGGTCTAGCACAAGCCTTTATTATTGGTGAAGAGTTTATTGGTGATGATAGCGTTTGTTTGGTACTTGGCGATAACATTTTCTATGGCCAATCTTTTTCAAGTACATTAAAAAATGCTGCTTCACGTAAATCCGGAGCAACTGTTTTTGGATATCAAGTGAAAGACCCTGAGCGGTTTGGTGTAGTTGAGTTTGATGAAGATATGAAAGCTATATCGATTGAAGAGAAGCCTGAGACACCAAAATCAAACTATGCTGTTACAGGTCTTTATTTTTACGACAATCGTGTTGTTGAAATGGCAAAACAAGTTAAACCTTCTCATCGTGGCGAACTTGAAATTACTACCTTGAATGAAATGTATCTTAATGATGGCTTATTAAACGTCGAATTATTAGGACGCGGTTTTGCTTGGTTAGACACCGGCACTCATGAAAGCCTTCATGAAGCCTCTTCTTTTGTTCAAACCATTGAAAATGTTCAAGGTCTAAAAGTTGCCTGTTTAGAAGAAATAGCATGGCGTAATGGTTGGTTGACTAATGAGCAAGTGTTATCCCTTGCAAAGCCGATGATGAAGAATGAATACGGACAGTATTTGACTCGTTTTGTTAATGAAAACCAAAAGAAGGCTTTGAGTTAATGCGAGTACTAATTACAGGATGTTATGGACAAGTAGGCTCTAGCCTTACTGAGCAATTAGCTAAGGACACGAATACAGAAGTATTAGCGCTTGATAGAGATAGCCTTGATATTACGAATCAAAAAGCCGTTAATGCAGCTGTTACCGAGTTTAAACCTACGATCATCATTAATGCAGCAGCGCATACTGCAGTTGATAAAGCAGAAGAAGAAGTTGAACTTTCCTATGCGATTAACCGTGATGGCCCGAAATATTTAGCTCAAGCAGCGCAAGACGTAGGGGCTGCAATACTCCATATATCTACTGATTATGTCTTTGAAGGCAATAAAGTCGGTGAATATGTAGAAAGTGACATCACAAATCCACAAGGTGTTTATGGCAACAGTAAGTTGGCAGGTGAAATCGCTGTATCTGAAGCATGCAGTAAGCACGTAATTCTGCGAACTGCTTGGGTGTTTGGTGAGAATGGCAACAACTTTGTAAAAACTATGCTGCGCTTAGGGGCTGCGCAAGATAAATTGAGTATTGTTGGTGATCAGTATGGTGGACCAACCTACGCAGGTGATATTGCTAATGCATTAATACAAATAGCGAAGCGCATTGAACAAGGTGGTGCTATTGAGTTTGGTATATATCATTTTTCTGGTTTACCACATGTAAGTTGGTACGAGTTTGCAGAGACTATTTTTGATACAGCAGTCAGACAAGGCCTAATCCACAAAAAGCCTAGCCTTAATAGTATTACTACTGAGAAATATCCAACACCGGCAAAGCGACCTAGTAGTTCTCGTCTATGTACTGATAAAATTAACAATGTATTTTCTATTGAAGCAAGTGATTGGAAAATGGCGTTAAATAATATTCAAGCATATACAGGATAGAAGTATGAAAGTCATAAATACCCGTATACCTGATGTAAAAATTATTGAGCCTAGCGTGTTTGGCGACGAACGCGGCTTCTTTATGGAAACCTGGAATAAAAAACGCTTCGAAGAATTAGTAACAGGCAAGCCTACACAATTTGTACAAGATAACCACTCTAAATCTAAAAAAGGGATTTTGCGTGGTTTGCATTACCAGATTGAAAATACGCAAGGAAAACTAGTCCGTGTCGTTTCCGGGGAGGTATTTGATGTGGCTGTGGATATAAGAAAGGGGTCTCCAACATTTGGCCAATGGGTTGGTGAATATCTTTCTGCGGAGAATAAACGTCAACTCTGGGTACCTGAAGGCTTTGCACATGGTTTTTATGTGACTAGCGATGAAGCAGAGTTTGTTTATAAATGTAGTAACTATTACCATCCTGATTCTGAAATTAGTATTTTGTGGAATGATCCTGATATAGGAATTAAATGGCCTTTGAATGGCCCAGTTATACTTTCAGGAAAAGATAAAAATGGATTAAGTATTAGTCAAATAGGCATATTGAAATGAACATTAAATTTATACAGTTTCAAAGTCACGGTGATGAACGCGGTTCCTTAGTTTCATTAGAAGATCATAAGAATATTCCTTTTACAATCAAGCGAGCTTATTACATTTTTGATACTAAAAAAAATGTGAGACGTGGCTTTCACGCTCATAAGCAGCTAAAGCAATTAGCTATTGTACTTAAAGGTTCTTGTCGTTTTATGTTAGATGACGGGAAAGAAAAAATTGAGTTGCTGCTAGATAATCCATCCCAAGGATTATTTATTGAATCATTTATCTGGAGAGAGATGTTTGACTTTTCTGAAGACTGTGTTTTATTGGTTTTAGCAGACTCATTTTATGATGAAACTGATTATATTAGAGACTATCAGTCTTTTTTGGAGATCGCGAAAGATGATTCATAACTTATCGGACGTTCAATCAATAGATATTGGAAATGATACAAATATATGGCAGTTCTGTGTTGTTCTACCCCAAGCTAAAATAGGTAAAGAATGTAATATATGTTCTCATTGTTTGATAGAAAACGATGTAGAGATTGGCGATAGAGTTACTATTAAAAGTGGCGTGCAAATTTGGGATGGTATAAAAGTTGAGGATAATGTGTTTATTGGTCCAAATGTAACTTTTACTAATGATAAGTCACCACGCTCAAAAGAATATCCAGACTACTTTTTTAAAACAATTATTAAGAAAAATGCATCTATAGGTGCTAACTCAACTATTTTGCCCGGAATTACTATTGGGGAATTTGCAATGATAGGTGCGGGCTCTGTAGTTACTAAAGATGTTAAACCATACTCCACCGTTATCGGTAATCCTGCTAGAGAAATAATTAAATGATCCCTTTCTTAGATTTAAAGGCAATAAATCAAAAATATGAAAAAGAATTAAAGAAAGCTTGTTCGCGTGTAATTGATTCTGGTTGGTATATTACGGGAAATGAATTAGCATCATTCGAAAAGGAGTTTGCTGAGTATTGTGATAGCCAAAATGTAATCGGTGTTGCGAATGGCTTAGATGCCTTGACGCTTGTTTTGAAAGCTTGGAAAGAGCTAGGTAAGTTAAAAGATGGTGATGAAGTAATAGTCCCTGCAAACACTTATATAGCATCAGTTATTGCAATATCTAATAATAATTTAACTCCTGTTTTAGTGGAACCAGATCCCCTTACTTTCAATCTTACAATAGATAACATTAAAAAAAGTATAAGCAGAAAAACTAAAGTAATTTTACCAGTGCATTTATACGGTAGAATCTCGCCTATGAAAGAAATTATGGCGTTTGCAAAACAACATGATTTATTGGTTCTAGAGGACTGTGCTCAGGCACACGGTTCTTCAATTGGAAATGTACGAGCTGGAGCTTGGGGTGATGCTGGAGCATTTAGTTTCTATCCTGGGAAAAACTTAGGGGCCTTAGGGGATGCAGGAGCTGTTACAACTAATGATAAAGAGCTTGCAGAAACAATACAAGCACTAAGAAATTATGGTTCTCATAAAAAATATGAAAATCTTTATCAAGGAACAAATAGTCGTTTGGATGAAATTCAAGCTGCTATGTTAAGAGTAAAATTAGCTTTTTTAGATTCTGATATTGAGAAAAGAAGGTTGATAGCTCAAAGCTATATAAATGGCATCGATAATCCTCTTATTGTTACACCGAAAGTTGAATGTAAGTATGAGCATGTTTGGCATTTGTTTGTTATAAGAACAAAATACAGAGATGATCTACAACAATTTTTGGGTACACAAGGTATAGAAACATTAATACATTACCCTATACCTGTACACAAGCAAAAAGCATATTCAGATTTTCACAATATGTCATTGCCTATAACTGAGCGTATTCATACAGAAGTATTATCTTTACCCATGGATCCAACTATGAGAGCAGAAGATGTTGATTTCGTAGTAAGAACTATCAATAGTTTTTGTAAATGAAAAGACTAATCAAAGTTACATCCATGACCGGTTTGTTGACGCTACTAAAAATGTTAATGGGTTTTGTTATTGCAAAGTTAATAGCTATATATTCCGGACCTTCCGGTATGGCTGTTTTGGGGCAAGTCCAAAGTCTGATTAGTGTTTTAAATAGTTTAGTCACAGCCCCTGTGAGTAACGGAGTAGTAAGATTTACCTCTGAGAATCATAAGGAAGGTTTTATAAGTTGCTCGCCATGGTGGCGAGCTTCTGTTCAATGGGTTGTTATACTCTCATTGATAATTATTCCGGTAGGCCTATTTGTTTCTGAATATGTCGCTTTGTGGTTATTTCACGACGTTAAGTATCGTTGGGTTATAGAGATTTCAGTTGTACTCCTACCTATTGCTGCGTTGGGGACTTTTTGCAATTCTGTTATTAACGGGCAGCAACAATATCGACGCTATGTATGTTTGGGTATGATAGCGGTTACGATATCTAGCTTTATAATGTCTCTAATGATTTGGTGGGCTGGTATAGAAGGAGCTCTGTTAGCTGCAGCCTCACAATCAGCAATCATTGGTGCTTTTATGTTCTTAGTCAATATTAGGCAGCCATGGTTAAAGTTGAAGTATTGCTGGGGGCGGAGTACTTCCAAGGCAAAAATGGATATTGGTGGCTATATTTTGATGGCTATTACATCCGGGTTATCACTTCCTATTGCGTTAATCTTTGTCCGGAATATACTGATAGGCGAAGTCGGTTGGGATGAAACAGGACATTGGCAGGCAGTATGGAAAATTTCAGAGGTATATTTAGGAGTCATAACAGTAGCATTGGGAACGTATTACTTGCCAAGGCTTTCATCCATTAGTAAAGTTGATGAAATTATCGCTGAAATACATCAAACCGCAAAATTCATAATACCTTTAGTGATGCTCCTATCTTTGGTTGTTTACCTATTTCGTGATTTAGCTATTTGGTTGTTATTTACTAAAGAGTTCTATTCTGCGCGAGAACTATTTAGTGTCCAGTTAATGGGGGACGTTATGAAAATCGCAAGTTGGATTTATGCTTTTCCTATGATCTCACGTGGCGAAACAAAAATATTTATCACATCAGAAATATTGTTTGCTTTTAGTTTTGTTTTTCTAACGTATATTTTAGTGTCAGAGTATCAAACTCAAGGTGCGAATCTTGCTTATTTTATTAACTACTCTATCTATTTTGCTCTTTTATTTTTTAATATAAAAAAAATAGTTCGATGACTCTACTTCCCTCAATAGGCTAAAAGCTATTTATGATAAGGCAAAAATGAAAGCTTGTATTGTTACGTTAATTTACAATAATTATAACTCTCTAATAAAGACAGTTAATTCTGTTTTGGAGCAGGACTTCGATTATCAATATATTATTTATGATGATGGTTCTAGTGTTTTAGATGATAGCGTTATCTCAGAGTTATTTGATTTAATAGTAAACAGAAAAAATGTTACTTATATAAGAAAAGAAGAAAATCAGGGCACAGTAAAAGCTTTTAATTTTTGCTTATTAAAAACGTCATGTGAACTTATTATCCCCTTATCTTCAGGAGATGTGTTTTATGATCATACATCTGTTAAAGAAATAGCTTTTGCTTTTAATAAAGGAAACGTCAATTTAGTCACTTATGACTGTTTAGTATATGATGAAGAGCCATCTAAAGAGATAGGCAGTCTATTACCAAAAAAGAAAGATAGAGCATTACTTCAATTAAGCTCGGAATGTATTTTAGCTCACATCTTGCAATACGGGAATTTTATTTCTGGAGCTAGGACTTCTTATCGGAGAAGCTTTATTGAAAATTTGGGTTATTTCGACGAAGATTTTAGGCTATTAGAAGATTTACCTTTTTATCTAAAATCACTGTCCAAAGGGACCAAAATTTATCATCTAAGTAAGGTTATTATATATTATAAAACTGGTGGTGTATCTACATCGGGTATAAATCCTATGCTGCAAAAAGATTACTATAAGATATTGAGTAAATTAGAAAGTGGTACCTATGGGAGTTCAGGTAATCTAGAAAGCTCATATAGAGCATGGTTAATGTTTCATTTTGGCTCCAAATTTCAATGTTTTATAGTTTATCCACAAAAAACCATTAAACTAATTTATAAAAAGATTATCGGAAAAATATGTCTAAGTTAGATTTTTGGTTGCTATTTTTTGATAATCCATATCTATATTATAGTGTACTTTTCAGTGTGATGTTTCTATCATTCATTTTGTTAAAATTATGTCGATTTGAGTATTTTCACCCTGTTGTTTTTTTTGTTTTTTTTAATTATCAATTTGCACTGGTTGGTGTTATCTACCTAGATATACTTGGTTATATAGAAAGTAAATATGCCTACTACTTCTATATGGTTCAGGCACTGTTCTGGATAGGTTTCTTTTTTTCAATATTTATTGTTAGTAGACTGTCAGTAGATAGGATTGATAGATTTAACTCTATTGGTTTTAATTGCTCCACAGGATTTAATTTTTCATATAAATTGTCATGTTATATTTATATTTTTTCAATTTTAGTTACATATATAGCTTTTGGGATACCATTATTTGAAAATAGTAAATGGTCTGTTTTTTCATCTATTCCTTTAGCTGGAATAATAGGTCGATTAGGAAGTTCTACTTATATTTTTATAATTGTATTTATTACTATTAAAGTAATTCGTAAAATTAAGCTTAGTTATTTTGATAAGTTTATTATTTTTATTTTACTTGTAACAGGTTTACTTTCCGGTTCAAAAATGTTTTTCCTTTCATATTTTTTTATTTATTACCTTGTGCATTTTCTATTTGGTATTAGATTAGACCGAGAAAAGGTTAAGAAAGTATTATTTTTGTCGACATTGTTTTTTGTAGTTGTATTAGGTGGAGTTTTTTTTAATCAGTTATATACGAATGGTACTACTGTAAATCCATTACAGTTGGTTGTTCAACGTTTAGCGATGTCAGGCGATATGCAAATTTTATCTTTGCCCAATGGTTATGTTGACCAGTTATATAACGGAGAAGATATTCTAAGCATTTTGTTTTTTGAACTTAAAGGGCTTTTTTCCATTTTTGGAGTGCAGCTTACTGGCCCTTCTTTAGGCGTAAAGGTTATGCATATTCATTATCCTTATTTAAAGGATAATATTGGGCCATCATCTACATTTGATATATTTAATTATGTTTATTTCAATTATTTTTCATACGTAATTTCTATTTTTATAGGTATTTTTGTTGGTTTCTTTGCAAAGTATAGACCTAGGTTGAAAAATGAAGCCCATTTAATATTTTATACTATTATTGCTATAGGTGCTTATACTTTAATATATAATCCTCAAATTTGGATTTCTACAATGT
>NZ_JBFRNX010000027.1:0-34797 GCF_041471165.1 Shewanella sp. 10N.261.52.F9 | reverse complement strand
CTTTGTTTTAAGCGTTATGTTTCATATCAACTTATTGCGCATTTTACTGGTTTTATGTACAGTTTTATTTTGATGCGAATAAGGACTGAAAATGGAAGACGCAATTACATCAGCACAAACTCATATCGCATATCATCAGAAACGAGTTAATTGGCTTCAAAGAGGTATGTGGGGAATCGTAATTTTAGCTCTCATTGCATATACAATTATATCTGCGATGCTGCAATATTCGATTGATAAAATAATGAATGCACTAGCGTTTGCTGCGACCAACAATTTAGGCTCAATCGCTCAAGCACCTGAATCTATGGTTGCTGCAGTGAATGATAACAGACTAGGTCTTATAGTACTTTTGATGTTTGCGTCGGTTCTTCTAGCCATATTTGGTCGCCTCAAATTTCACTTGTCTCAGCAAGCAATGCACGAGCAAATGCTATATGGGTTCCTTCGTATCGAAGCCTCTTCTCAAGAAAAGTTAAGTTCAGATGCAGTAAAAGCGTTGTTAGACAATCCTTTTTCAACCAATCAAAAGAGTGAGCCTGTAATCAATATCCCTACTGAAGCCATTACAAAAGTAGTGGACGCTGTAGGTGATAGGGTCTCTTCAATAGTTAAACGCAAAGAAACATAACAATGCGCTCAACCCGACACTCAACGCTTGGTTTTTTTGCTTTGCAAAATTCTATGCCAAGATTTCGTGCAGGTTAGCTTGGCGTTACGGTATATAAGCTTGCCATACTTATTCCTAATAAGAGTCATCACTTTAAGAGCGTTGACTCTAACTAATATGTTCAAAAACATTTTTCGCGTAAAATCCAATTAGCTTCAATATTAACTTCCCAACTTCCCAACTTACCAACTATAGCCATCGCTTTATTTTAAAAAACCAGAAGGTAGCAGCTGCGCTGGCAAACATGAGGGCTATGGACCATGGATAGCCGTATTGCCAATGTACTTCAGGGATATTGGTAAAGTTCATACCGTATGTACTTGCTATTAACGTTGCAGGAAGAAATACGACGGCTGCAACAGAGAAGATTTTGCTGATTTTATTTTGTTGTAAACCAGTAAAGCCCATAGCTGAATCCATGAGGAAGTTCAGTTTTTCAAATAGAAACTGGCTATGGGTTATTAATGAGTCGATGTCTGACTGCATATTGCTTATGTCATTCAGTGCATTGCTAGGCAACTGATCGTGATAATCCCGCAGCATGTAGTTTAGTGTGCGCTGCGTATCGAGCAGGTTTAAACGAATTTTGCCATTCATGTCTTCTTTTATTGTGATGAGTTTAAACACGTCATCGATTTTTTCATTATCGAATACCTCATGACCGACATTTTCTAAAGCACTATAGATCTCTTCTGTGAGATCCGCCAAATGGGCAACTTTTACTTTGAAAAGCTGGATGAACAATTGTTGTGGCATCATATTGGTCGGGGGAGTTCTTTGTAGGAAACTTAAAAAAGAGGTTATTAAATGTTCATCATCGTCACGCATACTTATCAGGAAATTGGCTCTGAGATTAAAATAAATATTAACAGAATCTAAGCTCTGTTCGCACTTTTGGCTGAATAGGGAGTTTATGTGTAAACCATCTTTATTCTGATAAAAACGTGAAGAAGCCTCAATCTCATTCTTATCTTCCCTATCGGGTACGGCTTCCGTAGAAAAGCCAGCTAACCATTGTCTTTCACTTTTAGTGGGCCTTGTGATATCTAGCCATATGGTCGTTTCAGGTAAGGGTTCGTTGATATTGACTAATGTCGTAGTGACTTGTTGGTGTGCGAAGCAATATGCAGTAATCATTTTTTCCCCATTACAATGAGTAACTATTTATTGAAATAGTCGAAACCGATAATTAATGTTAGTCAATGACTGCCAAGGGATTGCAATAGTTAACGATGTTTTGCTTCTAAATAGGCGTGAGCTTAACCTATATGTTGCTTTATAAGCGCGTAGCAATGGGATTAGGGAAGTGCGCATATTTACAAAGCTATCCATAAGGAGTGGAATTAATCATTGGGGGGAGGGTGTCGGTTGGCTAAAAGATTTAACGTTAAAGGGGTGTTATTTACAGCGACTTCTGGTAAATTTGAAACAACTGTTTAAATCCATCGTTTAAGAGAGTTTTATGAACCCATATAACGCCCCATTAGCAGAGATGCGCTTCCTACTTGAAAAAGTGTTTAACGCACCTAAAACTTGGTCTGAAATGCCAGCAATGGCTGACTCAGTGGATATGGATACAGCAGCAGCTATTTTAGATGAAGCTGACAAAATAAGCCGTGAATTAATTCATCCTATAAACCGAAGCGGCGATGAGCAAGGTGTACGTCACGAAGCTGATAAGGTGATCACACCTGATGGCTATAAAGCGGTATACGACCAATACGCGGAAGGTGGTTGGGTTGGTCTTTGTGGCGATCCTGAGCTCGGAGGCATGGGCATGCCTAAGATGCTTGGCGTATTGGTAGATGAAATGGCTTACAGTGCTTGTAATGCCTTTACGCTTTACGGCTCATTAACCGCTGGTGCGGCACTGGCTATTCATGCTCATGGCACTGAAGAAATTAAACAGCAATATTTACCTATGCTATACAGCGGCGAGTGGTCTGGGGCGATGGATATGACAGAGCCACAAGCAGGTTCTGACTTACGTAATATTCGTACTAAAGCTGTGCCTAACGACGATGGTAGCTATAACATTACTGGCAGTAAAATCTTTATTACCGGTGGCGACCATGACTTAACTGAAAACGTGATCCACCTAGTGCTGGCTAAATTGCCCAATACCAGTGGTATTTCACTATTCTTAGTCCCTAAGATTAAGGTAAATGACGATAACAGCCTAGGCGAAGCAAATGGTGTCACTGTTGGCTCAATTGAACACAAAATGGGTCTTAAGGGCTCTGCAACCTGTGTGATGAATTTTGACGATGCTGAAGGTTATTTGATTGGCAAGCCTAATCGTGGGCTTGTATGTATGTTTACCATGATGAACTACGAACGTTTGGCGATTGGTATTCAGGGGCTTGGGACGTCACAAGCGGCTTATCAAATGGCGGCTGATTATGCTAAAGAGCGTATTCAAGGTGTTGCAGCTGGAGGGTCACCTACAGGGGCCGCTGCCGATCCGATTATTGTTCATGGCGACGTACGTCGTATGCTATTAACCATCCGCACTTTAACTGAAGCTGGCCGAGCACTTTCAGTTTATACAGGTCAACAGTTAGATTTAGCAAAGTACTCAGATAATAGTGATGCAAAAGCTAAAGCAAGTCGTTACGTCGGTTTGTTAACGCCAGTATCTAAAGCCTTTTTAAGTGATCGTGGCTTAGATGCAGCAATCATGGCGCAACAAGTATTTGGTGGCCATGGTTATATTCGTGAAACCGGTATTGAGCAGCTTGTACGTGATACCCGTATTGCCCAGATTTATGAGGGCACTAACGGTATTCAGGCAATTGATTTCCTAGGTCGTAAAGTGACTGGTGATAATGTTGCGGCGCTGAATGAGTTTGTTGCTGAGCAAGTCGATAATATTAATGGTTACAGCCATGTCACTGATAGCGACAAAGCGAAAGTGTTAGCTTTACTAGAAAACTTAATTCAGGTTGCTAATCATGTGAACGATAATAAGCTGAAGCAGCCGGGTTTAATTAACTCCTGTGCCGTCGACTTCTTAGATGCGTTTGGTTACACCCTTTATGGTTGCTTCTGGTTAGCCATGGTGGATGCGGCGAATGATCATGAAGATGCTAACTTTACGCTACAAAAAACACAGTTAAGTCGTTTCTATCTTGATAAGCTATTAGCAAAAGCTGATTTCCATTTATCGCAAGTTGCACACGGCGATTTATCAATTATGCAGATGGACGAAAGCCTATTCTAATTGAGTAAAGCTTAATTTGGTGTAGAAAACGATCAAAAACGCCACTCCTAGAGTGGCGTTTTTATTGACAACTTAACTCTGTATCGTTTTAATTACGGCGCACTATTTTCAATTATAGATTGTAGTAACAATACGTTAAATGGCCTTATTTCAGCCTCTTTAACAGCAGGACTATAACCATTTTCTAATACCACAAAGGCTTGAGTTAGTTTGCCGTCTTGTTTGATGTAACCAGCTAGGTTAGATACGCCCATCATAGAGCCTGTTTTTGCTAGAACATTTCCTTTTAATGGTGCGCGCCGATAGTCGCGACGGTATTCTAGAGTGCCTGTTTTGCCCGCAACAGGAAGACTATCGATTAAATACTGAAACTTTGGATCTTTTTTTATCAGTAATAAAACCTGCATTAATTGTTCTGCACTTAGAAGGTTGTAGCGTGATAGGCCAGAGCCATCAATAATATTTGCAGTACTAAGATCAACTCCTAACGCGCCGAGAATAGTTTGCATCGCTTTACTGCCATTTGTAAATGACCCAGCTACGCCGTATTCATATTGGCCTACTCGCTTTAATAAACTGTCTGCAATTAAATTGTCAGATTTTAATAGCATCTTACTCAGTAATTGAGATAAAGGCTTAGATCTATGCTCTGCGATTAACAGGGTATTTGTTGGCCTCTTGCTTGTTAGTAAAATATCCCCCTTGAGGGAGATGCCATTGTTATTAAGCAGTCTTTGCAATGTTTCTTGTGCATAGCGCGCAGGATCAGAGATCGCAATTGCAAGTTTTAATGGTTTGGTACCTGCAAAACATCCGGACAGAATATATTGGTTGTTGGCTTGCCTTTGTAAATCTAGCTCACAAAAATCTTGTGAGCCAAGCTTATCAAACACTGCACTGTTAGTGATCGTAACTGGCTCAAACTGGCTAACTGTAAGTTCACTACGTTCATCAGCAAGAGTAGGGGAAAGAGTGGCTTTAATACAGTTTTGATTAATCACATAGCGCGATACTGGTGCAGCGTAACAAATCCCTAAATCATCCCAAACCCAGCCCGGAGCTTGCATTGATTCTTGTTGTTCACCAACAAGATAAAGGTTTCCATCAATATGATTTAAGCCTCTTGCTTTTAAATCTTTTAAAAGCGCGTTTAAATTGTCGCTAGTTAATGTTGGGTCGCCATCAAATCGAATGAACACGTCTCCTTCAATTCGTTGGTTACTTATGCCAACAAAGGCATCTATCTGCGTTTTAAATCGAAAGTCTTTACCAAGTGCTGCTGTCGAAGCGACAGCAGTTAATACTTTCATAGTACTTGCTGGAATAAATAGCTGTTTAGGGTTATTCCGAAAGCTAGATTTGGGGGCGGATAAAGGACTAACAATGACCGCCGTTTGTGAAGTCTCTGGTTTTATTATGCCAATGAGATTGGTTAAATAATCGTTGGCCATTATGGGTAGAGGCGCCACTAATAGTGCGATGCTTGCTGTGATGGCGCGAATGTTTAAACTGATGTTCAAAAGCCGTTCCTTGCTAGTATGTTTAATTGTTCCTTAATAAAAGAGCTTAAGCGATTAAGGCTTGTGCTCTTGCGGATTAGTGTTGTTAGTCTCGAGGATCAATTGAGTCGTCTTTTTCCATAAGGCGATAAAGACGCAAGGTGACAAATAATACTAGTCCAAAAAACAATGGCACAACAAATATGCCTAACTGTGCTTTAAAATGAAAGATGGCCCAAGCGCCAAGAAGCACTGCAGCTAAGGTTAGCAACGTCTTAAAATTCATTAATGGTTCCACGGACGTAAAAATAGTCGCTCATATTAACAAACTACCGACCCGAGTTCAGTGATTGCTTGAGCAAACAGTAGGGGCTAGATCACAAAAAATACAGGAGTTTTAGCGCTACCGATATGACTAAATAAATGCCTAACCGCGCAAGAAGCCAGCTAAATCGAGCGCTAGAGACCGTTATTGAGAGAAAAGCCTTGCCCAAAGGCGGTTAAATCGGTAATTTCTATGCCCTTATCTAGGAGGATCTTTAATGCCACATATAAGAGTTAGCGGAATTCCAGAAATGGCTGTCGCAACGCTGAGTAGAAATTTACTCGGGGCATTAGCCGACATTTGTCAGGCAAAAGTGGAATCTTTTATTCTCGACTGGACTGGAAATCGCAATTATCGAAACGGCGTAATCGTTAATGATATTGCTCAAGTCGAAGTATTATGGTTTCCCAAAGATCCCAAAACACACCATCGTGCAGAAAAGGTTATTCGCGCAGCCGTATTAGAGGCTTATCCCAACGCGAAGCATGTCGTAGTTATGTTTAGGCAGCTAGAACCGAGCACATATTATAAAGATGGTCAGCACTATTAAGGAGAGAGCCTTGCTGAGTAAGCTAGGTGGCATACCGCTACAACCAGATTCGCTTTCGTGGCTGTTAACGCCCAAAGCGCTAAAAGCTGAATTGTTATCTCGAATTGCAAATGCAACGCATTCTATTTATATCGCAGCGCTTTATTTAGAGGATGACGAAGCCGGTAGAGAAATACTGGCGGCGTTAATTGCTGCTAAGCAGGCTAATCCACAACTTGACGTTAAGGTGCTGGTTGATTTTCATCGCGCTCGACGCGGGCTCATTGGCCATAAAGGTGATAGTGGCAATTACTTTATGTATCGTAAAGTAAACGAAGCCGCTGAACATAAAATTGATATTTTAGGTGTACCGGTAAAATCCCGAGAGTTTATGGGAGTGCTGCACTTAAAAGGTTTTGTCATTGATGACGCAGTTGTTTTCAGTGGCGCGAGTATCAATAATATCTACCTTCATCAAGACGATAAATATCGCTTTGATCGCTATCACGTGTTGGAGTCTGCTGAACTTGCGCGAAGTATGCGTGAAATGATCCAGACATATATCGCTAGCGATGTTGCTGTTAGCTCGCTGACTCAGCCAAAAGAAACTGAGCATTTACCGTCTAAAGCTGAAGTAAGTAGTCTTAAACATCGTCTATCTAAAGCTGAATACGAGTTTAGTCAAACCAAAATTGGTAACCGTGTTACGCCACTTGTCGGCTTGGGTCGTAAGAAGAACAAGTTAAACAAGGTGATTGTTGCACTGGTTGAAGAGTCTGAAGACGCGCTGTTCATCTGTACACCTTACTTTAACCCACCTTACATTTTAGTAAGAGCGTTAGCGAAACACCTTCGTAAAGGCAAAAGAATCGATATTGTTGTGGGTGATAAAACCTCTAATGACTTCTATATTCCGCCTGAAGAAGAGTTTTCAACCATTGGTGCTTTACCATACATGTATGAGCAATCACTGCGAAAATTTGCCAAGCGTCAACAGTGGGCGATTGAAAACGGTCAGTTAAACATTCACCTTTGGAAAGATGGTCGCAATAGCTTCCATTTAAAAGGAATAAGTGCTGATGGCAAACGTCACTTAATCACTGGTAGTAACTTGAATCCAAGAGCTTGGGCATTGGATTTAGAAAATGGTCTATTGCTGCAAGACGAAAGCGAATGTTGGAAAGAGAAGTTTGAACAAGAACAAGCGCATATTCTTGAACATACTGAGCGTTTGTTCCATTACAGCCAAATAGAAACATTACATAATTATCCAGCACCAGTACGCAAGATTATGAAACGGATAAAACGACTTAAAGCAGACTTTTTATTAAGACGTATACTCTAAGTTTGTTTGAGTCATTGAGAAAAGCCTGCCATGTGTAGGCTTTTTCTTTATAAGGTTTTCCTCGTTGAAAACAGTGCCACTAGGTTAAGCTCCAATGAATTTACAAAAGCACGCAATACACCATTTATATGATTATAGAAAAGCTATTTCATCCAGGCCGTTTACTGCTAGAGGTAAAAATGTGGTTCGCTGTCAGTTATGTTTACTAGCGGAACACCTGTGTACCTGTAAACTGCGTCAATCAGTCGGCAGCAAATTGGCTTTTATGTTGATTATGTACGACGACGAAGTCCTTAAACCAAGCAATAGTGGTAGGCTTATTGCTGATGTTATACCTGATACCCACGCTTTTATTTGGTCACGCAGCGAACCTAATCGTAAGATGCTTTCCATCATTAACGATCCAAAATATCAGCCCTTTGTTATCTTTCCCGCTGAGTACGCCAGAGAAGGGCAACCGGTAGTTACTGATGTTACAGCGGGGAACATAGCAGCTGATAAAACACCATTGTTTATTTTGCTAGATGGTAGTTGGCGTGAAGCGATTAAGATGTTTAGAAAGAGTGAATATTTACACCATTTGCCGCTGTTTTCATTTTCGCCTGAAACGACCGCCAGTTACGCATTAAGAAAAGGCGCCCGTGACTTTCAGCTTGGTACGGCTGAAGTCGCGAGCTTAGCGATAGCCGCGGCAGGTGAACCTGACAATGGTGCGGTACTTGAAGCTTGGTTTGCGCTATTTGTGGAGTCATCTCTACATGGCCGCAGTCGTAATAATCGCGATCCTGAGAATATCACTAGGTTAGCGGCGCAATTGGATCAATCGCTGCTGCAAGCGACTAAAGATTTATAAAACTTAACTTGGGATCCGCCAATCCAGTATTTCAGAGCGGAATGAACTCCTACCTTGCAAGTTGTTGAGTTTGTAATTATTTACGCTAAGATGGTTACAGGCTCACAATTAGATTTAAATGTTAAGGAGTGCAATGCTGCAATGGAATGTAGGTTTATTTTGGTGCGAACTGAATATACTCAACCCGCCCTCAGCGACTAAAAATAGTCGTCACGACTCGAGACCTTCTCTCCAACGCACTCTTGCTGCAAGGTTACCCGATGCACTAACTGCTGCGCCTTTGCTTACGGTGTTCTTCATTGCAGTTCCATTAATTACAGCTCCATTAATAACTGCGCCCTTGATTACTGGCTCCGTCGATGACGCTGACTTAGCGACAAACCTTTATCAGTTTAATCAAACGCAAAGTACTAACAGTCTGCAGCTGATCAGCCAGTCCCAATCAGTCGCTATTTTGTTTACGCCACTCACTGCAACGCCACCAGCTCAGCATCAAGTACACCGAGCGCTTTATGCGAGGAAAAGCCGCTATAAAAGAGGGCTAATGTGTAAAGATAAAGGTTGGGAGTTTTGTGCGACCTGGGCAACAAACGGGAGAGCGCCCGGCAGCCGAATAGCTTAACTGATATTTTTACCCATCAAAAAAGCAAGCTCTGCGACGTTACTCACGTCCATTTTTTGCATCACTTTTTGCCTGTGTAGTTCTAACGTGCGCTGAGCAATATTTAACTCGGCTGCAATCACTTTATTAAGCTTTCCTTCTAATACTTTCTCCATCACTTCATGCTCTCTAGGCGTTAAGGTATCAAGCTTTGTTGTTAAAGCCTGTTTAGCGACGGAACGCTGCATATTTTGTTCGCTAATAGAAGCAGCCTTCTCCAGTAAAATAACCAGCTTATCGCCATCAACAGGCTTTTCGAGAAAGTCGAGCGCACCTTTTTGAATAGCCTGAACAGCCATTGCAATATTACCGTGACCGCTAAGCATGATCACAGCAATAGGGCTGTTTGCTTGTACCATGTGAGATAACAAAGCACTGCCATCCATGCCAGGCATTTGAACATCTAAAATGGCGATAGCACTTTGCTGTAAATCGACAGCTGTTAGAAATTCATCAGCTGATAAAAAGCCTTGAGGTTGGAAACCTAAACCATTGAGCATCCAAGTTAATGAATCTAATACGTCTTGATCATCATCAACTAAATAGAGATTACTCATGTGTTTGCTCCTTAAGTGGCAAAACAATACTAATGGTTAGCCCGGCAGACTGAGTATTTTCAGTCATTACTTGGGGCTGTATGTTATTCATCGCTTTTATCTCGCCGTGGTGCTCTTCGATAATTCTTTTGCAAATAATCATACCTAGCCCTAAACCATGCTCTTTGGAGGTTTCGAAAGGGAAAAACAATCGCTCCAGAGCAGCCTCACTCAAGCCGCTACCGCTGTCTGTAAAATTAATATGCACTTGGTTATGTTTCATCTTCAGAGTGATGGCTAGACTTGGTTCAGTGCAGTTCTCCATGGCATCCAGCGCATTACGGATAATATTGACAAAAACTTGCTGCAACAAACTCGCATCGGCAGTTAGCTGAATAACCTCTGTGGTAAGCACAGGCGTTAGGTTCATTCGTTGAAACTCTGCTGACATTAAGCTCAAGGTCTCGTCTAAAATTTGATTCAGGCTGCATAGCGTCATTACGCTTGGTTGCTGACAAAAGTATCTAAAGCGCTTAATGGTTGATTGCGCTCTATCAACTTGTTGTAGGGCCTTCGTCATCGCTTCCTTAAGCTCGGTTTGGTTGTCAGATAAGCGATAGATACACCCTTGAGTCAGATAACGGATCCCTGCCAAAGGCTGGTTTAACTCATGGGCGATCCCGGATGCCATTTCGCCGGTCAATAACACTCTTTGGGCACGATAAAATTGTTTGGTTTGCTCTAATAACGCTTGCTCAGTTTGTTTGTGTTGCGCAATTTCGGCTTGCAAGTCGCGTGTGCGCAGCACCACTAATCGTTTTACCCTTAAATGATGGATAAAGCCTAAAAGTAATATCAGCGTAATGGCGATGCCTACGGGGAGGGCACTCTTAAATATTGAGGTCCAATTGGTCACAAAAGGCCATTGCTGCAACTGTTTTAGTAGTTTGAATACCTCGCTGTCGTTAACCGTTGCTGACCAGGCTTGATAGCGGCCAGTGATTGCAGCGTTTGATGCAGGCTCAATCGATAACAGTGAACGTATTACCTTAGTTGCTAGCTGGTGGTCAGTTTTACCTAACTTTGACAAGGAATAGTATGGGTATAATTGGCTTGAACTCTGACATTTAAAACCTGAATTCGGCTGACTCAGCACAACTTGCAAGCTGTCCTTTGGGATATTGCCGGCTGCGATTGCATTTTCAAGGACACAGGTGGGTAAAATAGCTATGTCAGCCGTGCCATCTAACACTTGTTGCAATAATTTTTGTTGTGGAAAACCAGCAAACTTGAGGCTGTTAAAGTCTTTAAAGGGATTCAACCCGTTTTGCGCCATCTCACCGGCATAGATTTGAAAACCACCAAATGCATTGGGATCACTCGACACCGCATTTAAAAACCTTAAATCATTAAAACTGCTGATCTGTGTGCCTTGGCGGGAAATAAGCGCTGAACCTACCGCCTCGGTGGGGTTACTGTTATTTAATGGGATAAGTGTCAGGATGCTGCTGGTGCCATAATCCTTTTTATAACTGACAGCAGTGAGGGCATTAGTGATCAGAAAATCAAATTTTCCCAAGGATACATCATGTTCGAGTTCACTCGGTGGCAATGCAACAAGCTCAAATGATCGCTGAAGATCAAGCTCTAGCTTTTCAATGGTTGGCCGCCAGCGTTGCTCGACCTTTTCAGGTTCAGTGAAAGCAAGTACACCGATTCGAATTGGTTGTTGCACATCAGCATATGAATAACTGCAAGCTAACAAGCAAATGCTACTGACTATCTTAGGGAGTTTTCTAAACATGGTTATCTTCAAAAGCACATCGCTTATCTATTATGCGCTATTGTCGAAAAGCCTGTGATAAAACTCATAAGTAAATTGAGGTTTATCACAGTTTACTTATGTATGCGGAAAACCGTTAGATAAGCTCAGACGGGGATTAGTTATAATGATAAAGCAATATTTCAGCTTTTATTACCATCTTCTAGCACCACATTCTATTAATTATTCTACTTTGATTTTATGTCGAGGTGATTAACATGATTTGTAGGACTAAAGTAATAAAAGTTACGTAATATAAATGCTATGAGATCTAGGCCAGAATTTTAATAATGACCTACACCATAATGACTATTTAGTATTCTAATCATGTTAAGGCAATTAAAGTCTATAATTATTGAAGCCTTTCGACTCAGTTTTATCTCCCGTATCGTTTAAAAACCAAACGGCCTCAAAGTCAGGGTTGTTATCTGCATAAGCTAACGCGTCATCTATTGGCATTAAAAATAACGCTGTCGAAATAATGTCAGCATAAATTTGATTGTTCTGCATAACTAATGTCGCGGAAACGCCAGTTGTTTTTGGTTTTAAAGTCTTCGGGTTAATAATATGATGGTACTCTTTACCGTCAACACGGTAATAGCGCAAATAATTACCACTTGAAACAACAGTTATATCTTGTCCAGTTATAACTTCATGATATAAACCTTCAAAATTCTGACATTGCAGTAGTTGGTTATTATATTTTTTGCATATTGGGTTTTCAATTGCAGTGGTGAAGTTTCGTCCTTCTGGGTGCACGCCATAATGTCGAATGTTACCACCGGCGTTTATCATAAAGTTATTAACGCCATCTTTTTTCAATTGCTGATAGACCATTTCTGCCATCCAACCCTTAGCGATACCACCAAGATCAATACTCATACCAGGCTTAAGCTTGACCGTATTGAGCTCAGTATTAAGCGAAATATCTCGAATATTCGTTAAGTTAGCAACGCTGTTAAGTTCTGCATCTGATGGTATTTGGCATTTATCTTGCTCCTTTCTCTCGCCTTTACATTGCGCCCGATAACCTCGCCAAAGATCGATTACCGGCGATAAGGCGATATTAAAATAGCCATTGGTTTTATCATGCCACTCGATACTAGCAGCTAACAAATCGGTTAATTTTGGATCTATTTGATGGGTTTTATCCGGATTGTTATTGATGCTTTTTATATTAGTCACATGAGGATAAGTACTATAATTGGACGCTAAGTAGTGGTATTTTTGAACCACATTTAATGCATGGCAAAGTGCCTCTTCAATATTTTTATTATCCTTATCATAAACATCGATACTAATGGATGTTCCAAAGTACTTTAAAGTCGTTAAATTAGTTTTTGATTGGTCATGAGTGATAATCGCATTACCTTCACAGCGATATGGTTCACCATTAGTTGCGACTTTTATGATATTGAAGTCTGGTGCTATAGGCTGGTTAATCTGCTCAGCTTTGACACAGCTAGTTATAGATAACAGAGTTAAAAAGGCAATTGATTTATTCATGTAGACTACTTGGTTATGCGGTGGATATATTATGAGTAACACAGATTGAACTTAAATATTATTGACTCAGCAGCTTAATGTTACCT
Source organism: Shewanella sp. 10N.261.52.F9 (assembly GCF_041471165.1). Classification (NCBI taxonomy): domain Bacteria; kingdom Pseudomonadati; phylum Pseudomonadota; class Gammaproteobacteria; order Alteromonadales; family Shewanellaceae; genus Shewanella; species Shewanella sp. 10N.261.52.F9. The sequence continues at coordinate 21,742 of NZ_JBFRNX010000027.1, read as the reverse complement.
GGATCAAATTAATCGTATTGCATGTATTCAATTGCGGTTTTCCGCAATTGCTAGTTAATTTAAAACTCTTATTCTTGCCCTCAACGATATAACTCTTGAAGGCATTCACAATGAAAAGCTTAATATTATTCAAAAAATCATTACTTAGCACCGCAGTATTAGTGGGCACTATGACCTTAGTGGGTTGTGCAAGTTCAGTACCTGCAGGTAAGTACGCAGATGGTATCCATGACGTATCTGCTAAAGGTAAGAAAAGTGTCATTACGCTAACAGTTGAAGTCAAAAATGGTCATATCGTTGACGTTAAGACCAAGTCACACAAAGAAACCGAATCTCTCTACCTAAATGCTGAGCGACTACTACCTAAGGTGCTAGCGAACAACGGTCATGAAGGTATTGACGCAGTATCTGGTGCAACTTACTCATCAAATGGCATTTTGGAAGCGATTAATAGTTTGCCACGTGCAGACGGTAGCAAGCCTGAGTTTGTTGCTGTAGGCGCAAAAGATGATTCTGCTGATGAAGATTTCAAGCTTAAGTGGTCAATTCAGCCACAGCTTGGCTTGCTAAAGGGTGATTATTATTACCAAGAAGCGCGTTTCCGCCAAGGCCACATGGGTAGCGTAGCGATTGTTACTGAGTTGAATAACACCAATAACGTTATTTTTGCTGAATTTAATGAAAGCGGCCGTCCTAATTATTACACCCGTTTATACCAAGACGTGCCTAAGCGTATGTCTGAGTACAACTTCTCTATGGGTAAGAAAAAGGGCACCGCATGGGTGCAGTCAGCTTTGACCATGGAAAAGTTAATGGTTGAACAAGATAAATTAACTTTTGAACTTAATCCTGATTTCGACCCAACTCTTGGCAATAAATTAAAAGAACCAAACCGTTTGAAGTATGCCGGTATCGATGTCGTTGCGGGAGCATCTAACAGTATCCAACAGTCTATGGTGCCGTTAACGGCAAAGATCCACGCACAAATCAATGGTGAGGGTAGCCATGAACGTTTTTATCAACATGCTGAAAAGCTAGTTGATGCTAAAGGAAACTGGACTGGTGTGACAGCAATGCTACGTATCGTCGTCGATACCCAAACTAAGCAAATTACCAAAGCTCATTACGACGAAATCTTTGCTGATGAAAAAGCACAGATAAAAGATGCGTCACAGAAGAAATTCTATCGTCAATCTAAGTATGAATCTATCAACTACGTAGAGCCTGCTCGCATTGGCTTTAACGTGATGATCGATGCCCTAAATAGCCACTTACAGCAAGGCGGCTCATTGTTCTTAATCGACGACCTTCCTGCAACAGGTGACACAGGTAGCTATGCAGCGACTGGTTTTACTAAGCGCTCAAATGCTTGGGATAACTACTTAGCTCAAGCCGAAGTTTTATACACGCAAATGCGCCAAGACGGCGTGATTGTTAAACACAGCAAATAGTCCTGTTGTTTGTGGCGGTGCCTACCAGAACAGGCACTGCAGTTAAAAATTTATAATTAGATTAAGAGACAAAATGATGAAAACAGTAAAATTAACCTTAATTGCAGCAGCGGTACTTGCTTCTCCAAGTGTTATGGCTGACGCGTATGATTTTTATGGCCGTATCGACTACTCAGTAACACATTCTGATAGTGGCAGTGCAACCCATAGCGGTAAAAGCGGCACGATTCTAGAGAACAACTGGAGCCGCTTAGGCGTAAAGGGTAATGCTGCCTTAAATGAAGATTTCACCGTATTTTACCAAATTGAAGTGGGTGTTAACGGCGCGAGCGAAGGCAAGAACAACAATCCTTTTTCTGCACGTCCAACTTACCTAGGGATCAAGCATTCAAGCGCAGGTCAACTTGCAGCAGGTCGTATCGATCCAGTATTTAAGATGGCAAAAGGCACATCTGATGCAATGGATATGTACTCGATGAAACACGATCGCTTATTTGCTGGTGACAAGCGCTGGGGCGATTCACTTGAGTACAAAACGGTAAAATGGAATAAGCTCCAGTTTGGCGCCAGCTATATCTTAGAAGACAACTATTACTCTGAAGATGACGTTCGCCGTGATAATGGCAATTACCAAGTCGCACTAACTTATGGTGATAAGCTTTTTAAAACCGGTGATGTTTATTTAGCTGCGGCATACACAGATGGTGTAGAAGACATCAAAGGTGTACGTCTGGTTGCGCAGTATAAATATAATAACTTAATGCTTGGTTCTATGTACCAAAGTTCTGAAGTTGTGAATCCTAATTTGGATAACTGGCAGCAACGTGATGGCGATGGCTTTATCATTAGCGCTAAATATCAAATTGATAAACTAACTCTAAAAGCACAATACGGCCAAGATGATTCAGGTACGGGTAAGATTGCTGGTCGTGTTTACGACAAGTTAGGCGCAGCAGCCACAGAAGTGCCGGAAGTATCACAATGGGCCTTAGGTGCTGAATATCGTCTATCTAAGTCAACGCGTGTGCATACTGAAATTGGTCAGTTTGATGTAAAACAATACTCTGATTTTGACGACACTATCGCGAGCATCGGTTTTAGAATCGATTTCTAAAATCGAGCTATTTAGTTAGTTGTTTAGAACTATTTAAAGTAAAAATTTGCTCCTAGAAAGTGTGCAAGGATGGGCACTTTCTATTCTACTTCTACATCCTCTTCATCTCCAGATCCATTTTTATACCAACAAGCTAAACTCACAACATCATTGCTCGTGGTTCAATCTAGTTAGGTTTATCTTATCTTTAATGATTCCGTTTTAGTGCTCCAATTCTATTCCATCTGCAAATGACACTGATTATTCTTAGGCGTTAGTTTATAGAGTATTCAAATATTTTAAGGTCAGGATTGTGCCATCACGAGCGATAAGAATCCTAAGTTTGTCGACTTAAGCAATTTACTTGCAGTGTTTGTTTCATTGCTCTATGCACTGATATTTTAAAACCAAGCTTAGAAAAATAGTGCTGAAGATACGTTATACTTAAGTCAATCTTTATTCACTTTTATGACTGTAAACTCACTTTAGTTAAAAATATCTCGGGATTATATTTTGCTAAATGACTTATTATGCGAAATAGTGAGTATGGGTAAATCCTTTAAAAGAACTCAGAAATCCTAGCGAGTCAGTTTTATGAGGATTGATTAAAGGTGTGGATTGGCCATGTAATCAAACGATAGCTAGCAATTTGATACTGTATGGGACTCAGTATACGACTCAGGGTCATAACTAGAAGTATAAAAGTTAATCGCATGACATTGGATAGAATGATCGTTAATACTATGAGAGTTAGCAGGGCTACGCGAGTTTATGCGGTTTGCTTGCGTATTATCCATACTCACTCGCTTCATTTTATTTGCGCGTTAAGATTTGAACACTATTATTTGAGCAATGTATTTCATTCAGTAAAGAACAGTCACAAACATCAGCGGCAATGCTCGTTGGTAATCACAAACTGCGGTATCATGCACCTCCTGCAGTTTGTCTATGGTCCCAAGGTAAAATGAAAAATCCTGCCGATGATTTTATCGCTCCTCCGTGTTCTGAAGAGATCACAATTCTTTATCAAGATGAGCATTTATTACTCATAAACAAGCCTTCAGGTTTATTGTCATTATCCGGTAAACATCCGGCAAATCTCGATTCAGTTCATCATCGTCTCGTGAAAGACTTTCCTGGTTGTTCGCTGGTGCACAGGTTAGATTTAGGTACTTCAGGCATCATGCTTATCGCACTCAATAAAACGATTAATGCACTTTTGTGTAAGCAGTTTAGTGAGCGCAATGTACTTAAGCGTTACACCGCTTTGTTAGCTGGCACAGTTAACCAAGAACATGGTCGAATATCGGCAGCAATCGCTAAAGACAAGCCTAATTTCCCAATGATGAAGATATGCGAACTAGAGGGTAAGCCTGCCCATTCGTTATTTGAGGTTATTGGTAATGAAACGCTTTCAATCGCTACGGACTGCTCATTGCAAGTGGACTCATTGCAAGTGGACTCATTGCAAGGAGTAAGCTTATTGGAAGCCGTTAACTTAGATTCTCCAGATAATCGTAATGAATTGGCATTAACAAGGGTAGAGTTAACGCCAGAAACAGGGCGTACTCATCAACTTAGAATTCACTGCCAATATATGGGGCACCCTATTATAGGTTGTGACTTATATGGCACTCAGGCAACTTATCAATTGGCCCAAAGGTTGATGCTGCATGCCACCAGATTAGAGTTTGATCATCCGATTAGTGGCGTAAGAATTCATGGTTACAGTCCATGCCCATTTTGATGTTCAGTTATAACCTTTATTTTAGCCTATTAGTCTAATCTCTAAGTCTAGTCTTTCATTTAAGTCTGGTATTCTGTGCGCTATTTAAGTTGTCTATCTATTTGAAGCGCATCCTTTACGGTATATATCTACAGCAATCCTCTGCTACTTAGTTTTACCTTGTTCATCAATTGTTACAACAACGACGATGCCTAAATCAGTATACGCTGCCACTGCTGTTAATGTTTTGTTATCTTAAGCATCCATATCCTCTTTGGGTTTTAGTGTGTACTCATATCTGAAAACAACAAAGCTAAAGGGTTAACCAGCACTAGACTCATGTCTGGCTGCGGATTATACGGATCACAAGACAACAGGAAATCGATATGTATCGAATAGTCACCGCGACTCTCGTGTCGCTGGCATGTGCAGCTAGCTATCAAGCGCAGGCAAATGAATATGTACTCAGCAAAGTCGCAAAACCCATTTCTCAAAGCGTAGCACTGACTTTAGATCCTAATAAGGATGATTTTTTCGGTAACACTTCAATTAAGCTTGAAGTACTGAGCGCGACTCAACAGTTACAGCTTAATGGTGTGGCGTATTTACCGAGTAATATTCAATTAGCAGGTGCGAAAGACTGCAGCATGACATCTAAGCAATTAGAAACTGGAATTGTATTATTTAACTGTGCTCATGAAATTACTCCAGGCCAATATACTTTGTCGATGGACTTCGAAGCGCCTTATAACAGGCAATCTGTAGGCCTCTATAAAACAATGGATGGCGGTTTACCGTATCTATTTACTCAGTTTGAAATGAGTGATGCTCGTCGTGCGTTTCCTGTTTTTGATGAGCCGGAATATAAAATTCCATTTCAAGTAACGATCACAGCGCCTAAAACAGACAAGGTATATAGCAATACCCCAGAAACAAAAACAACGACTGCAGACAATATGACAACCCATGTTTTTGCTGAAACGAAACCACTATCAAGTTATTTGGTGGCTTTCGCAGTCGGTCAGTTTGAAGAGATCCCTGTGTCTGGAATGAAAGTACCAGGCAGAGTCATCACCACTAAAGGCAAAATAGAGCTAGCGCAATATGCTGCGAAACAAATGCCAATTGTATTAAGTGCGCTTGAGGAGTACTTCGGTGTGGATTACCCCTATGCCAAACTTGATACAGTGGCTGTACCTGAGTTTCCATTTGGTGCGATGGAAAATGCCGGTTTAATTACTTATAGAGAAGATATTCTCCTTCTCGATGAAGCTACAGCTAGCCAAAACAGCAAAGAGCGTGCGGTATCAATTATTGGTCATGAGCTTGCTCATCAATGGTACGGTAACTTAGTGACAATGCAGTGGTGGAATGACCTATGGTTGAACGAAGCCTTTGCAAGTTGGATGGCGGCAAAAGTCACCCATCAAACGCACCCGGAATTTGAATCTAACCTATCATTGTCAAAGAACTATGTGATGGCACTAGATTCTAGAGTATCAACTAAGCCTATTCGTAAACCGATTAAAACAGAGGCCGACATCATGGATGGTCTTGGACTTGCTTATAACAAAGGTGAAGCGGTACTTGATATGGTTGAAAATTATATTGGGGTTGACGCTTTTAACAAAGGTATTCGCCAATATATAAAAGATCATGCATATAAAAATACCGAAGCAGATGATCTATGGAACGCGCTAAGTAAGGCGTCAGGTAAAGATGTCGGAGAAGTGTTAAGTACCTTTATCGAACAATCTTCTTATCCCCTGATTAATGTGTCTGTTGATGGTAAACGACTCACCTTAAACCAACAACGTTTTGTCACTGCTGGTACAGACGCGCCAGCGCAGCGTTGGACTGTACCCGTTTCAATTAAGTACGGTAAAGGTAATACAGTAAAGCAAACAACTGTATTACTTGAGAAGGACAGCCAAACTTTCGAACTGGCTTTTGCACCAGAATGGGTTTATCCCGATGCCGATGCGATGGGTTATTACCGCTGGTTACTAGATGAAATTCAAATGACTCAGCTGCTTAACAACGCAAAATCAAAGCTATCAGTGCGTGAAAGAAAGGCGTTAGTTTCAGCGGCTGATGCCTTATTAGATGCAGGCTTCGTCAGCGGCGGTGAGTTATTAAATATACTGGGCGAGTTTATTGATGATCCACATCCTGAGGTCGTTTCAACTGCGCTGGGTTACTTACAATCACAAAAGGGGACGTTTATCGATGAAAGTAATAAGCAAAAATGGGCGAAATTTATTGCAGCCCGTGCTCAGAGTGCCATAGATAAGTATGGTCTAGAAGTAAAGGCAGGCGAAAACACTGCTGTTAGCAAGTTAAGACCAACACTAGTTCAATTACTGGCATTTGAAGCAGAAGATAGAGCAACGATAGCGACTGCGACAAAAGAAGCGAAAACCTATTTATCTGGAAGCGATAAGGTTGATCCTTATTTAATTGGCACTTATTTGACGATTGCTATCTACAATGGCGATAGTAGGTTACTCAATCAAGCTAAACAGGTTTTTGAAACCACCAAAGATCCATTGAAACGTACTCGTTTAATGATGGCACTCGGTTATGCGCCCACAGAGGAGTTGCAGTCTGATGTTCTGGCCTACACGCTAACGGATAACATAAAAGCACCAGATCTACGATATATCTTAGCAGGCCAAGACTATAGCAAAGAACGCAAGCAACGATTCAGAAATTGGGTTTATGCTAACTATGCTGAAATTAAAGATAAACTTCCGCCATTTGCTGTTGCTAATATTCCTTACTACACAGGTTCTGGTTGTGAGGCTGATGCATTGATTAAAACAGAAAATTTCTTTAAGCCTAAGTTAGCAACCACACCCGAGTATGGCCGCACCTTGGCTAAACTTGAAGAAAGCGTTAATAACTGTGTCGCATTGAAGCAACGAGAGCAGGCAAGTGTAGAAGCGTATCTGAATAGATTATGATCAGATAGCGCCTAATAAAATAGACTCATGTGTTAATTTAATCTATTTAAACTCAACGAGTAATGAAAAGGCCTGTATTATAGCAGGCTTTTTTATATGTCTAGATTTACAAAATATAATTTACGTGCGCAAGATACTCTTGTTAATGGTAGAACTCATCAATAGAAATCATTTAAGCATTTAAGCATTTAAGCATTTAAGCATTTAAGTATTAATAAATTATAGAATATAAAGACCTTAGATTAACTTAACGACAATGATTAGATAGTCGATTTTATAGCTGGTTTATAGCAGTTTGTATAGAGTATGGGGAAACACAGTTCCCAACGGAAATCTGAGATAAGCCTGTGCGTAAGCTATTGTTTAATAATAACTATACTCACCGTTTTGATACTTGTGACCTTGATGCTATGATACTTAGTGGAGCGCCTACTTCTCTAAATAATGTATCTTTTATATTTATTGCAAGGTGAATTTTTAAATTTTTATACCCATTTAATATGGAAGCTTTTACAACAAAGTTACTAATATGGAAAGAGGCATATATTATAACTAGTTAAGATACATTATCACAAGGTTATAAAACTACAGTTTTAAATCAGTTAACGAAGTTGTTAAATAGGAATAGATTTATGTCAATAAAGTCCAAGGAATTATTACTTAAGCGCATAAGTAGTTAGCGATATAAAAATAAAAATAACTAATTAGTGATTACAACTTATCTTTTAGCACTGATATTTATGACTTAAGCTTTAGAGCTTATAATGTTTGCCTGACGATCTAATTTTATTAGCTTAATTCTTGATTAACATAAGTTTGAAGCATTTATGTCATGTTTAAGCTTAGAATAATCATCATCAATTTATAGCTAACCTCTAAACACAAAACTCTCATGTTTAAACTCTTGTTACTCTGAATGTTTGCGCTACTGTAAATTGAATTGTCATAAAATGGCTAAGCGAAAACTAAACATAAGTATATCGCTAAGATTCAAATTCTAGTCTTTAGGTTTCAAGTAGTGGCGAAGAGAACGTGGGTCGGTGTGACCGGTTCTGCCCATTATGTACAAATGATCTTTATCATTTTCATGCAGCTGAGTCACACAACCACTACGTAAACTATGCGCACCGTAAAACTTAGAGTTAAGTCCGGCTTTATCGCAATACTTTTTGATCATTTGATAAATATCATCACCGCGCAGAAAGCCTTTACCCACTTTCGGTTTTAGCAACTGGTAATCTCTTAGATTATTACCATCACGACTCAAAGATCTGAAAAGGTGTCCTTGCGTGATCCCTGTGGTATCGATCCATTGCTTTACAATTTCATAGGCTGAAAAAGTTTCGTCCTTAGGAAGATCTTTCCATTCCCTTTGTCCTTGCTGATTGCTTTTGGAGTAGGGCAGTCTGACTTTTAATTTATCCCTTAAAAAACTTAAGTGTTCGACTTTTACCTCTGCTAATTCTGAACGGCGAAATCCACCTTGCATACCAAGTTGTAAAATTGCTTTATCTCTTAGGCGGGTGAGTTGCTGTGGTTGCTGATCGATGACCAACAACAACATTTCTAATTCATCATAAGTAATAGGTTGCTGATCATAGTCAGAGATCTGTCGATATTGATTTCGCATTAAGCCTCGCATCACTCGAACAACTAAAGGGTGTTCAGTTGGAGAATGATAACCTGCTTGGATATGAAAGAATCGAATCGCAGCTAAACGGGTATTGATTGTTTGTTTAGACAGCTGGTGGCCATTTTTTTCTTGGTACAATTCTTTTTGATGACCGATAAAAGAAATGATACTTCTAGGGTCAGCAGGCAAGTGGCTTAAACCATGTTGCTCGCAGTAGGACTGAAATATTGAGAAACTAGAAGAGTACACTCTTTTAGTGTTTTCAGAGATCTCGTATTGGGTTTCTTCAGCTGCACTTTTATAGTCATCTAAAATAGAAACTGGTAGTTGTTGTTCTTGAAAGAACTTTTCATCGCTTGTAGAAGCGGGCGAACCTCGGCTAAAAACCTGATTTTGGAAAGATGTTATAGCGGATTTCATCAGAGTTTGGGCCTTTTAGCGAACTTTCAACATGAATAATAAACATACAAATTAGACTAGTTTGCTCCAGATCTGCCGCTGACAGCAGTTTAATAACAATATCAACGCCTACATCAACAAGCTATGCTGCTGAATAAACAATCTAAATCGAGCGATATTTTACCTAAAATCGCTATTTACTACCAGTGATAATCGTCATTATCACTGGTAGTGAATTTTAAAATTCTATTGTGTATAGTTATTGAACATTACTCGAATTTCTAGGTTAATGATGCCCCGCGCTTTGCACGAATATTAACCACCCATATAGTTAAGGTCTAAAACCAAAGAATGCATTAGATTCGCCATTGGATATAGTTAGCTGTACACTGTTACTAGATTTATAGTATGGTTTTACCATTTTTTTGTTGGGCATATTTTTAAGGGATGGATTATTGCTAGAATTTTGAACAGATATGGCACACCTGATTGGTGATTGTTTTTTATAAATCATATGCATTACCACTATCAACCTATATTTTTTAAGTATGGTTATACCATGTTAATGCGGTGGTTTTGAAAGCGTTATTGTATCAGTATACTCATGTGTGTTTTTAGCGGTAGTCTAAAAGCATAATGTTAAATTTAGTAGGTTTAGCCATTAGAAGAATAAATGGACAACGCAGCGACTTTTTTCAGTTCTCCAGTTGAAAATCTACTGTAGTAGGGGAGTTCTAATACTGACCCATAATATTGTTACTTTCTAATACTAATCCAATAGAATGTAACTATATGTGGAACGTCGTTTTGAAAAGGAAAATGAATTTGGCACAAACTAATAAGAAAGATGATTAAGTTTTTACGCCGAGTTTAACTGGCACTTTCGTCCGGCCGATATTGATAATCTTGCAGCAGCGATTTTCTACTTCGAACCATTACTAATTAATCTCTAATATTAAATGTTTCAAAATTAATATCATCATGACACTTAATAGAAATACTACCGTTATCAGCTAAATTCCATTTTAGTATGGTTATACCATTTTTAGTGAATAATACTGTTAAATAAAAAAATATTAAATTTTAGATACTTATATTCCATTATTAACTGTTTCTAAGTTAATATATGGTTATACCATATTAAAGTGAGTTAGAAGATGTCCACAAGTTCTCCTAAGAAAAGTAACGATAAAAGCCTACAGACTGAAGGCTGTGTTGATACTTACCATTTATGGGTCTTTCATAATGAAAAGCCAAAAGCAGGCAGAAGACTTAAACTTCTCGAAGCTGACGAAATAGTTTTTGCACTCCCTCTAATCTACAGGTTGATTACTTTGGCTGATTTTAATGTTAGGGCTGAGTGGTTTGTTGATTTTGAGTTAGAAGAACGTAATTCACACTACATCAAATTAAGTGAAAGCTTATCCGCTTTAAACCAACAGCGCAAAGGTGTTGCTGATTTAACTAAAGCATTGGCCGAAAGTAATAGACTTCTAAACCGCTATTTTAGTGACTATGGTTGGCGTATGGTTCGAAAGGAACTATCTCAAATAAAAAAACGTAAAAAGAAATCTCATATAGAGATCAGCAATGATTTGGTTATGCAATTAAAAGAGTATATGGCAGCGAATCAAATTGATACTTTTGACCAGGCTATTGATAGTTTACTCAGTGATCAGAGAACATTAGTGCAGTTAGAATTAAAAGAGGCTGAACAATCGGAGCGGGTTTAAAATCATTACATTAGTTTGCAAGCCTGTGATTCCCCCTTTGTCATTAAAGAAGTGTCTATTTATAAAATCCTTTAATTTACTGAAAAGAGAGAATACAAATAGTTAATGATAGTTAGAATTGTTGTCGAAATTCTTACTTTCTTTCAGCTTGTCATTTGGTTGAAGACATAGAACGCCTAGTGATAGGCTATGAATAATACTAAAAATTATGTCAATTGATACTTAACTAGCAGAGCTAATTTTTACAGCTTTGCAAGTGCCCGACTTGTTATTTTATGACTAAAGCTATTTCGCTTTATATGGTTTGGAGACCACCCAGCAAGAAACCTTTCAAAGTCAGCCCATGCAAAATCTATAAGACTGCTCCATTCTGCAATAATAGTTTCTGCGTCAACTTTAGGCTGATTTTTAGCTAATGCTTGCGAAAACTGGTGGAAATAATAATTCACTAAGGACGTGAAATTATGCGATAGCGATTCTTCGTCCAAGCAGCTTCCAAGAAGATAGATGACATCCTTAACACCACAGCTATAGCCAACATACTGAAAATCTACTGCAGCTACATCACTAAAGTTAGTGGTATAGCAAAAGTTAGCAACTTTTGCATCGCCATGAATAAGTGTTTTATATTTACAGTTATTCAATATGTTATCTATAAATAATGCACTATATTTCAATTTATTTGGCTCCATAGCTAACCACTCATCGTAACGAGTAGCTAAGTGCCAATAGCTACCGATTGGCCAAAGACCACAAGGTTTTACTTGGTCATTAGGGCTTACGAATTTTGCATGAAAATTCGCTAACCAACGCAGGGTCAATCTTGTTTGTTCAAGTGTTAATGCATCCGCTCGCAGTGAGTATCCGAAGGCATCTAAATCTTCCATCAGAATTAAATGGCTCTGGACACCCGCGTTTTCAAAAGATATATCACCGATAAAATTAGCGACCTTACAGTGTGAATCACACAATTTTGCCCAGACTTTATAAAATTCAGTCTCTACTTTATAAGAATTTAATTTTCTTTGATGAGAAGTGCTGTTTGCCCAACCTTTAGGGTGATTGATAATAGTAGGGGGAGAGATCTGCTTAACGATAAAAGAATTGTAATTCGACGAGCCTGTTTTGCTAGATTTTACAAATTCATAACGGGCGATTTCACCGTAGCCAGACCAAAGAGATTGTACTCGGTTGACCTTGTTAAAGTCTGTCCTATTGAGTACAGCCGCGATTGCTTGCTCGACCATCATTAGCAATAGTTCCTTTTATAGATGCAAACTTGAAGAAATTTTTGTCATTAAGCTATTAAATGAATTAAACAATATTATAAAGCATCTTAGTAGGATCACTTATACTTAAGTGACAACACTTTGTATCAGTCTTGTATTCTTTGTTATTTGTAACAGAAATACTGAATAGATTAGGCACATGGTCCTGCTTGTTGCGCTTGGATTGCGGTATTAAAGTCTAAATGATTGAAAGAGATTCAAAAAATTTGTACCATTTGAAACAAATGGATTACGACTTAACTAAGCCACTTTCTTTAATAACAATAAACGGCCGCGTTACATGTAAGTAACATCAAAAGCTCCTATAAATTTCAATCAAATCACTGAAAGTCGAAAGGTGTCACCCAATAGCGACTAATAAACTAATGCTTGAGCCTTTGAAAATGCATGCTCGAACCATCGTAAACTTGTCGAAATGTTAGAGCGGATTCTATGTATTAACTTAGTACATTTGCTTAAAACCAGTGAAGTGTTCCAGCTGGTATAGCAAGATAACAAGGTCATTTGTTGGTGAGTTATAACTCTATTGATAGAACTCATAATGAAGAAGTTTAAATGGGTTGATTTGCGTTTAATCATAAATGTATAACAAACTCCTGTTTATACTTATATTTAATCTAACTTTCAGTTTGTTGCTATCAAATAATCAGCAAGGCAATTAGTGCTGAGCTAGAATGATAAATGCAAGCAATAACGAGAATTAAGGGAGACAAATACTTGGCAAAACATCTTGTTATTACCGGAGCAAATCGTGGCATAGGGCTAAGTTTTGTCGAACATTATTTAAAACAAGGCTGGCAAGTATCGGCGTGTTGTCGACAGCCGGATATTGCTCCAGAACTCAGTTTATTAAAAGACGAATTTGGGCGACTTAACATTTACGAGCTAGATGTTAGCAAACCTGAAAGTATCGAATTACTGCTTAAAAGGCTACCAAACCAACCAATTGATCTTTTGATTAACAATGCCGGACATTATGGGCCTAAAGGGCTTAGTTTTGGTTCAATAGATTTAGAAGAGTGGCGCTCGGTACTTGAGGTCAACACGCTAGCACCGCTAATGATCACCCAAGCTTTATTCAGCAGATTAAAACGCAGCCATGAATGTGTATTAGCTTTTATTTCATCGAAAGTGGGAAGCATGGCAGACAACAGTAGCGGTGGGGGTTATTACTATCGTTCTTCTAAAGCAGCTTTAAATTCTGTCGTTAAAAGTTTAGCCATTGATTTACATGCTGATGGAATTAAATGTGTAGCACTACACCCTGGCTGGGTACGAACAGAAATGGGCGGGCCAAACGCATTGATAGCTCCGGCTGCTTCAGTACAAGGTATGGCGATGGTAATAGGTGAATTGAGTGAAGCGCAAAGCGGGGAGTTTTTAGATTATCAAGGTAATAATATCCCTTGGTGATTAAAAGTTGTCAGTTTTCTTATAGAAAAATGGAGGGGTTTAATACAAATTTGAATGGCTAGTTTTTACTTATAGAAGCTACCCTTGATTTACTGATTTTGATACCCTGTATATTTAATGTTTTTCGCAGTGACATCAGACGTTTATACGTCTATAAAATCGCGATGGATGTCTCAATTTTCAAGATTTTTATAAAAATCTTATCCGTATGTAGAAAATAACTAAAAATTAGTTTGCATCTGCTGAAAAAAGGAGTACTTTCGCGCTCCTTAATTTAACTTAACTGGAAGAATTGTAATGAGCGACAATAAGTTTATTATCGGAAGTGAAGAGTGGTGTGCTTTTCCATCTCTTGGTGTCCCAGCAATTAAAGCTAGAGTTGACTCTGGCGCCAGAACATCATCAATCCATGCTGTCAATATCCGCCCTTTTAAAAGAGAAGGCGAGCCGTGGGTTTCATTCGAGCTTCATCCGATACAAAACAGTCGCAAGATCATCCTTCGCTGCGAAAGTAAGGTAATTGATCGCCGCAATGTTAAGAGTTCTAATGGCGAGTCAGAGAAGCGTTATGTCATCGCATCTGTGATCCAACTAGGTGGTCATGCTTGGGAAGTAGAGTTAACTCTAACTAACCGCGATAGCATGGGGTACCGTATGCTTCTTGGTCGTGAAGCCATGAGCAACAAAACCTTAGTAGACCCTTCTGAATCATTCTGTTTAGGTGTGCAAGAAGATTCTGAAGTAGAACAGCTATACGGCGTAAAGTCAGCTAAAAAGAGCGGCCTTAAGATTGGATTACTAGCAAGTAACCCAGACCTTTACAGTAACCAGCGTCTTATTGAAGCCGGCGAGCAACGCGGTCATGAAATGGTATTCTTGAATATCAAGCAGTGCTACCTGAAGTTAGATGCTTCACAGCCTGAAGTTCATTACCGTGGTGGACGTGTTTTAAATGATGTGGATGCGGTTATTCCACGTATTAGACCAAGCATGACGTTCTACGGTTGTGCGTTAACACGTCACTTTGAAAGTTTGAATATCATGGCGTTGAATACCTCTGATGCGATTACGCGTTCAAGAGATAAATTGTTCTCATTGCAACTACTGCAAAAGAACAACCTTGATATTCCAACAAGTGGTTTTGCAAACTCACCAGTTGATACTAAAGATCTTATCGATATGGTTGGCGGCGCTCCACTAATCGTTAAGCTTCTTGAGGGGACTCAAGGTAAAGGGGTTGTTCTAGCAGAAACAACGAAAGCAGCAGAAAGTGTAATTAATGCATTTAAATCTCTGCGCGTTAACTTACTAGTGCAAGAGTTCATTAAAGAAGCCCAAGGTAAGGATTTACGTTGTTTTGTTATTGACGGCAAGGTTGTTGCGTCAATCGAACGTACAGCGGCTCCTGGTGAGTTTAGAGCAAATATCCATATGGGTGGTAGTGCTTCTATTGTTTCAGTTACTGCGGCTGAAAGACAGTTGGCTATTAAAGCCGCTAAAACAATGGGGCTACGTGTCGCTGGTGTTGATATTATTCGTTCTAGCCGTGGTCCATTATTATTGGAGATCAACTCTTCTCCTGGACTAGAAGGTATCGAATCTGCAACCGGTATCGATATCGCTGGTGCAATGATCGAATCTATTGAAAAGACATTAGGCTGGAAAGCTGAGTAAGTCGTCTTTAATCAATATGAAAGCGCAATGCCAGAGGCATTGCGCTTTTTTTTAGCCTTATTTACGTAACACCTAGTTTGCTATTACTTCTCACCGTTAATAAATATATTTATCCAACTTTCGAGTTAGCTTTAAAAACGCTATACCGCCTTTAAACCTCAAAGAATGGGTCAAAACCTTCCTAGGCAAATGCTCGTTATCAACTACTTCCGAATACAAACCTTTGTCAGTAATTTTAGACTATTTTTTTACTCAAAAGCCTGTTTGTGCTACTTTTAGACATTAGTTTTTTGCTATGGAGTAAGGTGTGAAATCCACGGTAGATAAAATGTTAGTAAAACACGACAAACTCGTTCATTCCGAAGATGTTAAAGTTTGCTCTCATACACAAAGAATTAAGGAAGACTGGGTCATTCATACAGTCATGATCGACAACTGCGATACACCGTTTACCTTTAGACGTACCAAAAAATACAAAAGTTTATCCGGTGCTCGGGTTAACATTACCTATTATCCAGATAAACAGGGTATAGCTGGTTTTGAAATGGATATATTTAAGGTCGTTAGAATCAAGCGAAGTTAACCATTCTAAAATTAGCCTAAAATGCTCACCATCAATTGTAAGCGCTGAATAATAGCTAGTAACTGTTAAGCATTAGTACAGTGTTAATTTGTTAATATTTACCTCGTTAAGTTAATTGGCATCAGTCAGATTTAAAGGGGGAATTCATGCAAGTAACTAGGCAGCAACACCTGCAAGATAAGGGCATCGCGTCGCAAGTAATATCTAGCGATGTGGTTTCTGTTCTTAGCGATAATGTTCAAGCTTCTATAAAGCTGACCAACAGAGTTTTACTTAGCCGTTATCTAAATCCAGACCAAATATCTTCCCTAGCATTACTCAGTCACAAATCAGAGGCGCTAGAACTGCTTCGATCAGTATTATCTACTCAAATGAATAAAGCACAGCGAGTGATCTTACTGAGTTATATTAACCAAAATTTAGAGACCTTAGATGAAGCGATAGCCATGCAATAAACATTTTGGTCTTTTTGGCTTAAAGGATTAAGCCGGTGCAATGTTGGTTAGATATACAATGCACATCATTCAAAAGCATGAACTATCCTAATTTCAATAGTGTTCATTGGCTCTCATGAGTTTTTACATCGTTACACGAATAAACAAGGGGGGCATTCGAGGTTAGATTTATAGCGGATAAAAGGTGTGCTGTGCAGATTGGCAAATCAAGTTGCGGCATGACGTTTATGTTATTCGACGTAGATAGATTTAACAGTATTAATGATACGTTTGGTTATCATAATTGGCGGTCAAACAATTATAGAAATAGTTAGAAGAATCGAGGTAGCTTTACCAAAAAAAGCTGTTTTTGGCGTAGTAGATGACGTAGAGTTTTGTCTTTTTGAAACTGGATTAGATAGAGCTAGTGCATTAGCGCTAGCTAAACGAATACAGGCTTATATTTCAATGGAGAAGATACCTACTGATATAGGCAACTGGGACGTTTCAGTGAGCCTAAAAGCTTTATATACTAAAGATCTAAGCGCTTGTGCTGAAAGTTAATGAACCATGCAGTTATTTTGATGGATAAAACGAAGAAAAGCGGGCGTAATTGTGTTGAATTTGAATCACTAGCCTAAAATAGTTCCATTGTAATAAGTAACTTTAGGCGACAAAAAAGCCCAGCAATTTCTGGGCTTTTGCTTGAGCGCTAATACATTACTTTGCGTTCATTAGTGCAACTGCATTATCTAACATGCGGTTACTGAAGCCCCACTCGTTATCGTACCAAGCCATAACCTTAACTAAACGACCATTAACACGTGTTTGTGTAGCATCGAAGTTAGAAGAGAATGCATTGTGGTTAAAGTCGATAGATACCAATGGTTCGTGGTTTACAGCTAGTACTTCGCTCAATGGCGCAACTGATGCTGCTTTTTCGATAATGGCATTGATCTCTTCAACTGTGGTGTCGCGAGCCGCAACAAAAGACAAGTCGACTAAAGAAACGTTTACTGTAGGTACACGCACCGCAAGACCGTCAAATTTACCAGCCAGTTCAGGAACTACAAGGCCGACTGCAGCTGCAGCGCCTGTTTGAGTAGGGATCATAGACATCGCAGCAGCACGCGCGCGACGTAGATCAGTGTGGTACACATCAGATAAACGCTGATCGTTGGTATAAGCGTGAATAGTCGTCATAAGACCAGATTCAATACCAATTTCATCATTTAGCGGCTTAGCAAATGGTGCTAAACAGTTAGTAGTACATGATGCATTTGAAATCACTGTCATATCGCTAGTGATAAGTTCATTGTTAACACCGTAAACGATGGTGGCATCAACATTTTTACCTGGTGCAGAAATAATAACTTTCTTAGCGCCTGCATCTAGGTGTGACTGAACAGATTCTTTAGATGTGAAGATACCAGTACATTCGAATACGATATCTACTTCTAGCTCTTTCCAAGGTAACTTTGAAGGATCACGTTCTTGGAAAGTTAGGATCTTATCTTCGTTAACAAAAATAGCGTCATCAGCATGTTCAACTTTTGCATTGAAACGGCCGTGAACAGAGTCATACTTAGTTAAATGAGCATTGATTGAAGCGTCACCTAAATCATTAAGTGCAACAATCTTAATAGGATAGTTCTTTTCGCTTTCGTAAAGAGCACGTAGAACATTGCGGCCGATACGGCCATAGCCGTTAATTGCAACTCGGATAGTCATCTCATATCCCTCAGGTAAATGTATAAATAGAATCTGGTAGTAAAATTACCAAACTGACAGGCGTCGTCAAGTTATATCGCTGATAAAAGCGCTTTCACGGCCATAATTTAAGTAATTTTTTTACACGTATCGCGATTTTAAGCATTTATTATCAAAATGTACAAAAACTTTACAGGTTGGCAAATTTATTGCCGAGCAAAAAATACTGACTTACGTTAATCAGGTAAAACATGCTTAATAGGTTTTTTGTTCCAGCAACATTTTTAGCTTACTTTGCTGATAATTTCCAGATTTTAACTGTAGAGCAAGCTCGGTTGCGTCCTGGTCTAGTTTTATCTGTAAATCCTTATTGCCATTGATTAAAGCTAACATTTGCTTTTCAGAGTATTTTGCTTGGGTCAGTATTATATTGGTTTTAGATAGTAAGTAGTTAATCTGTTGATTGTTCTCATTTCGATAGAGCGTCGCTAAGGCTAATAACCAGTCAGGCTGAAAGTTATCACTATTACTTAGAGACAACACTTCTGCATATAGTCTTTTCGATTTCGCTGGTTGAATTCGCAAGTAGTAAGTTGCCAATTCAGCTTTTAAATCAATATCGACTATTTCACCAGCTTTTTCTGCTGCGAATAATGCAGCTTCTGCTTGTTTGTCGTTAAACCTAGACCAGTGATAGAAGGCGAGGTGAGGATCAAGGCTACCTTTAGTTGTTTGTTGTAGCTCAGCCAATGTTTGCGAACTCAAGCCAAAGGCCCTTGCTCTATCATTGGTTCTTTCTGGGTGTAATATATGTTGCACCCCAGCAGCCAACTCAACACATTTATTGTACTGTTCTAAGTGTACTAACTGGTCAAATATTAGCTTTCCTGTAGGCTCGAGGGTGTTTTTTAACTTGAAACGATTCCGAATTAAGTCGCCTTTTTCAAATCTACACCAACTATCTTTATGCAAATCGGCACAAAGTTCAGGATTTTTGTTACAAATCGTCTGAGTATTTGACGGGTCTTCACAGCCTAAAAGGCCCAAAAAAGCGGGAATTACTAAAAATGATGTAATCATTACAAAATTTCTATTCAAAACAGGCTCCGAGCATGATTTTTTCTAATAAAATTACATCGTTATCGAAAATTTCTGACTAGCTTGAAAGCTAACTTTTCATTACAATGTCGCCGACCAAACGGGGAAAGACACCCTACATAACGTTAGATTATTGGTCTTTTCTTTTTGTTACTCAAACGTTTCTGAATATAAATCAGAAAAGTGAGATAAAGGATCTGTTAATGAGCGCTGATAAACACCTACAAAGTTGGCAAGAACGTTTCGAAATGGCTGAGGCTATGCAGCCTCTACTTGGTAAGTTATATCGTAACCAAGGTGTAGAAGTCGTCGTCTATGGCAAACCTCTGCTAAATGCTTCTACAATCGAAATCATTAAATCGCATCGTTTAGTGCGTCGCCATGTTGGTGAAAAACTAAGACTACGTGAAAGTTTCCCATTTATCGAGGCTTTAAGTAAGCTTGCGGTAAAACAGTGCAAAGTAGATATCGGTAAGCTAGCAGTTAATTACTGGCGTGAATATCCAAATGCAAGCCAGATCGAAGCTTATATGAGCCGTGAACTTGCTGATGCAATTACCCAAGAAGATACTGAAGAAGCAAGAGACGTTGTTCTTTATGGTTTCGGCCGTATCGGACGTTTACTTGCACGTCTGCTAATTGAAAGAACTGGTGTAAGCAATAAGCTGCGACTTCGTGCTATCGTTTTACGCGGTGGTCGTAAAGGCGATTTAGAAAAGCGCGCAAGCTTATTGCGTCGTGATTCTGTGCATGGACCTTTCAACGGTTCAGTAGAGGTCGATGAAGAAAATAATGCAATCATCGCCAACGGCACCTATATCCAAGTTATTTATGCAAATTCTCCAGATGAAGTTGATTACACTAAATTTGGAATTTCAAATGCATTAGTAGTTGATAACACGGGTATTTGGAAAGACGAAGCAGGCCTTGGATTGCACCTTAAGTCTCCTGGTGCTAGTAAAGTACTTTTAACTGCTCCAGCTAAAGGCGCGATTAAAAACGTAGTATACGGTGTTAACGAATCAGACATTCTTGATGAAGATAAAATTGTATCTGCAGCAAGCTGTACTACAAACGCTATTACTCCGATCCTTAAAGCAGTAAACGATAAGTACGGTATCGTTAATGGCCATGTAGAGACAATTCACTCCTATACCAATGACCAAAACCTTATCGATAACTACCACAGTGCAGATCGCCGCGGTCGTAGTGCGCCATTAAACATGGTAATAACGGAAACGGGTGCAGCGAAAGCAGTATCGAAAGCATTACCTGTACTTGAAGGTAAATTAACAGGTAATGCGATTCGTGTTCCGACTCCGAACGTTTCAATGGCAATTATTAGCCTCAACCTAAACGGTGAGACTAATAAGCATGACATGAACGAATACCTAAAAGATATGGCGTTACAGTCAGATCTACAAAACCAAATTGATTACACTGACTCGACTGAAATCGTTTCAAGTGACTTAGTTGGTTCTCGTTATGCAGGTGTACTTGATTCACAAGCAACAATTGCAGAAGGTAACCGTACAATTCTTTATGTATGGTACGACAACGAGTTTGGCTATAGCTGCCAGGTAGTAGGTGTTATGCAAAAAATGCTTAACCTTAACTATCAATCATTACCAGTAGGTTAAATTAGTCGTATATTGACCTTAAGCGATATTTGCTCAAGAAGCCTCTTTATCTAAAGAGGCTTTTTTTATGCTGCAGAAAACTCATGGCTGAACATCTTAAATTCTTGCAAGTAAGGGGGCACAACTGCCTATCCTTGTTATTGGAATCCAATTAAGAGAGCAGGTAGTTGTTAAGGTTTACTTTTGCTGATATCAGCCGTGACAATGATGTCTAGTTAGGGTGAAACCTTTTGGGAAATAGCGTCGTTCTTCAAGGTTAAGCGATAAGCCAAAAATACGTTCAAGTAATATGTACTTGATGAACTCTTAATCTGCGTAAAGTATTTTCTCTACGTAAATAGAAACAAGCACTTGTCTCATGTCACAGTTCTGACTCTATTAACGTATAGAATTCTCACAGTTAACGATATTGATTGCTTTACTAAGGATAGTTAACCAAGATCTTACGATTAAATTTAGACACAAAATATCCCAATAAACAGATAATTTAGGGATGAAAACCCTCAAAAAGCTTAAAACCCGCTAGGGTTGATGAATTTAGCATCAAACAGTCATAAATTCGTTTTATCACGATTGACTCTCTCATCTAAATCGGTAGAATGCCATTCCGTAGTCAAGGGGAAGCGAACGAAGCGACAACTTGAATGCAGTTTAAATTGAAATGCGACATTAGCTCAGTTGGTAGAGCGATACCTTGCCAAGGTATAGGTCATCGGTTCGAACCCGATATGTCGCTCCAATTTACATTATGTGGCGCGATGGCAGAATGGCTATGCTGCGGATTGCAAATCCGTCGATCTCGGTTCGACTCCGGGTCGCGCCTCCACAAATAAGAATTTGATGAGTTTCCTGAAAAGGGAGACAGTATTGGTACCGACAATACGTATCATCAAAATCAAA
>NZ_JBFRNX010000026.1:58448-58680 GCF_041471165.1 Shewanella sp. 10N.261.52.F9 | reverse complement strand
CAATATTGCAACTATCGATACCGATACGGGGATCGCAACGGGTGTTGCAGTCGGTACCGTCACCATTACCGCATCAGGTAACGCGAATGGCACTGAGTTTACTGCATCTGCTGAATTGACAGTAACGAATGCCACAGTAACCAGTCTGCAAATCACACCACAGGATACCACTGTAGTCGCAGGGCTAGAGCAAGCCTTTACTGCACAAGCGTTAATGTCGGACTCAAGTGTG
>NZ_JBFRNX010000026.1:45038-57682 GCF_041471165.1 Shewanella sp. 10N.261.52.F9 | reverse complement strand
AGTGTGTTAGACGTGACCACCGATAGCGCATTGTCTTGGAGCAGCAGCGACAGCAATATTGCAACTATCGATACCGATACAGGCATCGCAACCGGTGTAGCCGCAGGTACCGTCACCATTACAGCCTCGGGCAGTGCAAATGGCACCGAGTTTACTGCATCTGCTGAGCTAACGGTAACACCTGCTACAGTGACTGCTATTGAGGTAACGCCTAAAGTAGGAAAAGTGCCGGAAGGAAAAACCTTAGCTTATACTGCCACCGCATTGTTTTCTGACGGTTCAACATTAGACGTGACTGCAGAAACCTTGGTTTCTTGGAGCAGCAGTAATACCGCTGTAGCAACAGTCGATAATGATACTGGCGTTGTCACTGGTGAAGCGATTGGTACTACAGATATCACAGCTTTAGCTGTATTTGAAAGCAACACATTTAAAGATACTGTGCCATTAAGTGTTATAGCGTTTATTCCTTATCACCGCCCCCTTTTGGCAAGTGAGACACACTT
Organism: Shewanella sp. 10N.261.52.F9; assembly: GCF_041471165.1. Classification (NCBI taxonomy): domain Bacteria; kingdom Pseudomonadati; phylum Pseudomonadota; class Gammaproteobacteria; order Alteromonadales; family Shewanellaceae; genus Shewanella; species Shewanella sp. 10N.261.52.F9. Next base: position 57,176 of record NZ_JBFRNX010000026.1, on the reverse strand, counting down.
TGATGAGTCCGTAGATTCTAAAGAGTATATTGTTTATACCGATGAGTTCGGTAACCAAGTTACAGGTCCAACAGAGTATGGCTATGCAGCTTTAAAAGTAGAAACAGCAATTGATGAATGTAAAAGAAGAGGAAAGCAGCTAGTTTCTAACGCTAATCAATTTAATGACTATATGAATGAACACCATGCAGAAGCATCAACTTGGCCGTTAGTTCGTTTCTTTTGGACGTCAGAGTTAGACACTGACGAGGTAGGCTCATGGTTTAATTATCGTTTAGCTATAGGTGAATTGGCAGGACCTGGAGGGTTTGAAATACGAGGACAAGATCCAGACTCTAAGGCCTTTGTCGTATGTGAAAATTAGCTTCACTTGGAAAGCATAATTAATGCTATGAGTATCGAAGAAGTTTAATTACTTAGATACTCAAATTTCTCTAATAACGAACTTAACTACTATTAGAACGGTTTGAATCATCAAACCCTCTATGCGACAACTCTCATGGCCTAGTAATTGTGTCCCAATAAAAGTGAATACTGAGAGAGCGAGTACGAATGGGATAGTCTGAGTTGAATACCGGAAACGAAAGCGAAGAAGGTATTTACGTTGCGAGGCATCACTTGCACAATTATGGGATCGGGCGCTTAGGCGCCCTTTTCTCCCATCTATTATCTATAGAACCTATTAGTCAATTCATCACACAGTACCGTTCGGTGCACTACCTTGGCTTGTAACAGTGCAGCATCCTCCTGACTTAGTAACACCTGTCGCGTCTTCTTATCAAACCTGGTTGGCATCTCTTCATAGAGCTGGTTATGCAACCTCTTTATGTCATTGAAGATTTGCAGTGATTGCGAGAACAGCATGACCTTGCTGTAATAACCATGCTTGATCCCATACAGCCACTTTAAAAGGATGGTTTGCCTTGCAGCCTTGGTCTTGAATGAATGCTCGATTTCAATCGCTGCGACTGTGCCATTGGGCTCTATCGCTATACCATCGACATTGCGCACATCATTAGATTTAAATAGCCGTTTAAACTCTGGCTCGGTGACAAACGAATACCAGTAGGGTTTAGCAATCTTATCTTGTGTTTGGTTATGCACGCCTTTGAGTAGAACGTACTGCATCATAAGGTCGTGCATAATGGTATTTTGGTTGACTCGCAAGCTAGCCTCTCCAGCGCGGAAATAGACCGCAACAGATAACAACTCTTCGGCGTATTTAGCCCCCGCATAATCGAGTACATAGACTCGCCCATCAACAGAGCGATGAGTGATAACAAGGCTTAGCAATTTCTCGCTGACAAGCTTGTTTAAATGCTCTAATGCGAGCCGATGTGGAATGTCATAAAGCCAGCTAATAATTGTTGGCGATATTAGGCCGAAACGAGTAACGATTTTCATCGTTAATACACGTCTATCTTTACCAATCTGATTATTGCTTGTTCCCGGTTGATAGTGCATTGGCATAGAGATGTAAGGTTGGTATAACCGCGCTACTTCAGGAGCTGTTTCACCTGCTATTTCACCCGCTATTTCGATGGTTTGGTTTAGCTGTTGGATTGTATTGATTTGCTTATTCATCTTGATATCCGTTGTTACGTTGAACATGGTTATCAAGAGGTAGAACTTTAGAACACAAACAATGCCGGTTTAGGCAAAAAAGTACTGATTTTTATTCCGAGATGCTTATTTCTCCCTCTCGGGATGAAAATAGCGATACCCATCGCTACCAAGCCAGGCTTTGCCTAATGGATGAATCACTTCGTGACACATCCATATGCCTTGAATCGCCCGCCAGTTCTGATGACTCGTCATCGCCACTGTCTTACGAGCTACGCTCTAGCTTTTCAATACATCAAACGCGCATGTATCTCGCTACGCTCTGTACTAACCGCATTTTCACCGCTTACGACGAGGGGATGTGTGCCACCTCTGTTCCCTCTTTCGACGCCGTGCTTTTCTGACGAAAAGGCAAATGGTTTAGCCATCAATTTGTGCCAAATGTGAGGCTAAATTTTGCTGAAGCAAAATGTAAATACGGTTAGTACAGACCAGCTGTACATGCGCGTTGCTCCTTTGAATCGATACTTCGTATCCATCCAAATACGCGAGCTGATGGCATGTTTCACATGCACTTTTGTCACAAAAACTCGTGCCGATTTTTGCTATTAAAAGCGCACTTTCGTTGGGGCGTAATGGGAAATTTTTGTGGGATTTTTGAAGAAAAAACGAAGAATAATTCGAGGTAAAACGCCAAACTTTTTGTTGCTGACAGTTCAGTCAAACAAGTTTGTAATCTAACATTTTTTCATTAATGTGTATAGACAGTGATGAACATTTAAGCAACAAAGTCAGGAGATGATTATGAGTACAAATTCTAACAACGGGCCACAAGTAAATGTCGATGGCACGCCTATGGTGGCTGATAGCGGGGTCGATATTAAAGGCAATCCATACGGTGTAACCGAGTCATCTATGGATACGAGTTGCACCTCAATCGATACCAGCTTCGACTCTATGAGTTGCGGCATTGATAACTCATTCGATAACTCTTATAGCAGTTCATTTGATAGCTCTTGTGACAGCAACTTCGACTCTTTTAGCTCTGGATTTGATGACTTTTAAATGCCAAGAAAACAATTAAATCTAAACCAGACAATGAGCATCCCGCTGGTAATAGGCGCGATATTGTTGTTCTGGTTATTCTCTTTTTATGTTGAAACCGATGATATTCGATACCTTTTCACCTATAGCCTAGGTAGCTGCAAACTGACCCTTGGTGCATCAGCATACCAAGCCCTTTGCACGCAAAACCCGAGTAAAGTGAACTTATGGCGTGCCAGCTACTTTATCCTTTTTCGAATAATTTAAGGTGAGCTTCACACCCTATGGAGAACGTATGTACTTTCTAATACCTGCTTTTGTCATGGTAATTGGCATCTACTATCTCGTGGTTGTTTCAGAGAATAAAAACGGAAAACGTTAAAACCAACACTCTCCCAGAAAGCGTTAAAAAATTAATTTTACAAAGTTCAAACCGCCCATAACGAATATCTAACAATCTCCGATTACAAAAAACGGCAATCAGTAAAGAACATTACTTGCAGCTGAAAGGCACATCTCATTTTAGAAATGCTCGTTTAATTCGTGCTTTATGCTTTTCAGTTTTTTTGAAAATCTTATTAAAACTGAAGAATTATCGAAATAAACAAAACGCCAACATATGAATAATTATGCAACATGACACTTTTATATGCAAAACAACGAAACACAAAACACTTTACAGATAATTTTTACACCTGATAGGATTTAATAAGTTTCAACAAGATACACAAATAAACAACAATAACGCGTAAAATTTTTCGGTTATAAGAAACCTCAAGGTAGTGACTACTTAGTCACAAAGAAAAACGCATAAAAACAACATGCTAAGGAAAATGATGCAGCTAAAATCTAAGATAGAACAATCAAATTCCCCCTCTACTTGTGGATAGGGGACTATCAAATCCGATTACTAGTCCGAATAACTTTGTTCAATATTACTATTAAAAACCGAGGAGATTCATAATTTTGCCACCACTAATCTATCAAAAGCCGATGGAATCTTATCAAGAACAGATCGATTGGCTAACAGCCAAAATCTTTCAACTACAAGAGGAACTTCACTCTACTAGAGCGAAATCTGAAGATCGGTGGATGACGATCATGGAAGTGTCGAGCGAGCTAAAAAAAAGCGCCGATGCCATTCGTCAAAGGGTGAAAAGCAAAACGAAACCAATGCCAGAGGGTATTGTATGGAAACAAGAAGCAAAAGGACACGAGATCCTCGTTAACCTTAAATCCTTTAGAGAGTATCTGTAGTGACCCTATCACCAGCTATTGAAGCACTTTTAAAGCAAACTAAAGGAGTAACTGAACACAAAGGTAATCTTCGTGTTCAGTTTAAAGTCCCTGAGCGTTCTAGCCCGATAAAGCGCTCTCTTGCTATTCCTGTCACAAAAGCAAATATAAATTTTGCTCAGATTACACTGGGGAATATCAAACAAGATATCGTAAATGGTTTGTATAAGCTTGACCCCGATACTTTTTGGACAAAGCACTTTCCAACGAACAGCATAAACTATTGTCCTAATATCACTGTTGCTGTTTGCTTCGAAGAGTATATAGCCGAGAGTGCTAACATCCTTACTGACTCCACAAGAGAAAAATTAGCTTCGGCTAAAAGCTGGTTAAATCGACATAAACTTTTGGGTCGGCCAATTTCTGAAATCACTACTGACGTACTTAATAAGGCTCGGCAGCAGACTGTCACAGAATGCAAAGATTCAACCGTCAAGGAATACACGAACACATTCAGTAAAGTTTTAAGCCATGCTTTAGACAAGAAATACATAAAATCAAACCCAACTCAATCTCTTAAGAAGCTTGTTAAGGATGATATCAACCTTGATGATGAAGACAGCCTAGTACTACCATTTTCACAAAAGGAGTTGTACCGGCTCATAAGCGTTATTCACATTCCTCAAACAAAGCGCATGGTAGAGTTGTTAGCATGGACAGGTATGCGTCATGGCGAGCTAAAAGCGTTAGCGTGGGAGGATATTGATTTCGAAAAACGAATAATCCGTGTTAAGTACAATTTGACACGCCAAGGTAATTTAAAGCCGCCAAAGACAGTTGCCGGTCATAGAGAAATCGAATTACTTCCAAAAGCAATGGAAGTACTCATTGACCAAAAGGAGCAAACCTTCAATTCAGCTGCTCGCAATGAGACCATTTATTATAAAAACCAAAAATCAAAAACAATCAAACGCAGACGCGTATTTCTAAGCAGAAACAATCAGCCTTATCTCAGGCCTGAATTATCCACTACTCCCAAACAGTGGGAGAATTGGCTAATAAAAGCTGAGTTAGCTCACAGGCCTGCATATCAGTTAAGACATACCTATGCCAGTCAGCTATTGATGGTAGGAGCTGAGCCATCCTGGCTGGCTAAACAGATGGGACATTCTGACTGGGGAATGATCCGCAAGATCTATGGAAAATGGATAAAAGCGGAGAAACCAGACTACGTCAATGAGTTGGCTGATAAGCTTAATCAGACCTACTAGCCATCAAAAATTCGTAAGCAGAAACAAAAAAGCTCAAGCAAATTGCTTGAGCTTTTTTTGTTTTTAGTCGCTCGGATTTGGCCCCTATTTGGCCCCCTCCAATCTAACCGTGTAAATACACCGTTAAAACAGCAACTTAAAACTAGAATGGCATCTTCATGCCTGGTGGTAATTGCATACCGCCAGTCACTTCAGCCATTTTCTCTTTTTGATTCTCTTCAACGCGACGAGCGGCATCATTACAAGCTGCAGCGATAAGATCTTCTAGCATCTCTTTGTCGTCTTCTAGTAGGCTTGAGTCGATATCAACTTTACGTACACTGTGAGAACCCGTCATAGTGACTTTAACTAGACCAGCACCAGCTTCGCCGGTAACTTCCATGCGTGCGATTTCTTCTTGCACTTTGGCCATTTTGTCTTGCATCATCTGGGCTTGCTTCATCAAGTTGCCCATACCGCCTTTTCCAAACATACTCTAATTCTCTTCTATTATGTATTACAACAAATAAAGTCGGCTAATCTTACTAAAAAATGAATGATTAGCAATGAAAGCTGAAATTCAATTATAAAATTATGACTCAGTTAACCGCTTAAAGTTCGCAATATCGATTAACTCAATCAATTTTCCTTTCTGTGCCAACAACTCAGGCGCATAAGTTAACGAATCATCAGTCATCTGTGCCCCCATGTTTTGGCTTAACCAGCGCACATTGTCATCTGTCATTAAATCGTGATGTGCCTGAACTAAAATCTCTTTATTAAAGCGTCGCCTTACTTCTAGTGGCGTTTCACGGTCATTATCAGCACCGACTGTCACGCTTACCGTACAATGCTCACCTAAAGCACCACTCATAGCCTCTTCTAACTGTTTAATAGCAACGTCTGCAGCTAAATGCTTTTGATCTGGTTTAAGCAATAATGATAATGGCTGCTCAAACCGATGACAGACAGAGTTAACAGCTAACTGGCGAACTCGACCACCGACCTCAAGCTCAGACATAAAGCGATACCACTTTAAATCCACGTCGTTACCGGTTAACTCACCGCTTGGTAATGCAGGTAAGTTTAGCTCAATATCCTGAACAGGAGATGAACCGCTAACGCTTTGTGGCTGTTCGCTATCGATATCAGCTTGCTCGGCGGATACATTAGCTTCAGTCGCTTTACTGTCAACGAATGTTTCACTATCTGATTCACTATCAAAACGTGCGCAGGGATCTTGTTCATGAGGATCTTCCCATGGCGGTCTATCAATGATCTCTTGCTCCGTCTCACCATTATCAATCTGTGTAGGAGTTGTAGCAGACGCCTCTGACTTATTCGAAAGCGGTTCACTGCTTTCAATCTTGTCACCTGTATTAACAGGCTCTTTTCTCACTGGCGGCGTAAAAGGCTTACGAACCTCTAATGACTTTTTTGATGCCCCTTCCTTAGGCTCATCCTCTCCTAGCCCTTCAAGTAAAGTCGCTCTCGCAGCTAAAACTGCGTCGAGAAGATCATCTCCCGCATCGATAGTTGAACTTTGTGAAGTATTGCTTAGCGCTTCAGCTTGCTCTGGTGCACTTACCTGCTGATGAGCTGGAGTTTGATTGGACTGATAGCTTGCCTCTTGACCAAAGCCATAATCATCTTGGTCGGCAGCAGCGAAAGCATCACCATAAGCACCAGCATAATCGGCATAAGAAGCCAACTCATTATCGGCATCATTAGCATACGAATGTTGCTGGTAATCGCCGCTATTGCTAACGTCATCACTAATAGTGCCGCTATGAGTTTCACTGCGGTCATTAAAGTTATCGTCACTATAATTGGAGTTAACAGGCTGCTGTTTAATGCTGGCTTCAAGCTCTGGGCTAAATTCAGCCTCTGTGCCCTCGACGGTATTAGCTTCTAACGCAAATTTTTCGCTTGCGACGACAACTTGATTCGATGCTGACGCCACCGAGTCTGTTTGACTAATATCCAACTCAGAGGTGGAGCTCTCACTAGATTCTTGCTCTGGTTTCTGATTTAGCGCTGTTTGTGATTTTGAACTTAATTCGCTGATGAGTTCTGGCTGGACTTGCTCAAAGCCTTGGCTCTCAGCTTGACTCATTATCACAGCCATTTCGCTATTTAAGCTATCTAATGGCTCATCTGCAGCTTGTTCTTTCTCATCCTGTAACGGTTCAGTTTGCACTGAAGCAGCTTTTGTTTCATCAGTGTTGACGTTTACAGATGCAGTAACCGGCTCAGCTTGTTGCTGATTTGTCTCTGCAGCGTTAGCTTGAGAACTTAACCCCGTTAAGGCAGGTTTCGAGCTAGGTGCTACAGATTCAAGCGTTTTTTTTTGAGTCGAAGTCGCTGCGTTCGCCACACTATTGACTTCGGGATTGACATCAGGGAACTGAATCGCTGCTTGGCTATCAGCAGCCCAACGAGTCACTGGCTTTTCAGGAACAAAAGTCACCGCTCTTAGCAATGCCATTTCAAGACCCGATTTAGGATCCGGTGCATGGGGCAAGTCTTTACGGCCCGTTAATAATAACTGGTAATAAAGTTGAACTTGTTCTGCGGAAAGTTGTTGGGCAAAAGCCGTTATTTGCTCACTATAAAGTGACATCTGTGCAGCTGCAGGAGCGAACTGAGTTAAAGTCACTTGATGCAACAATTCAAGTAAGCTGCGCAGCACTTCTTCTGGCTCCGCGCCAAATGACAAGACTTTAGCGGTTACCTGCATCAAGTTCATAATGTCAGCTTTGGTGAGTGCTTCAAGTAGTGCTATTACATGCTTTTCGTCAATACTACCAAGCATGGTTTGTACTTGCCCAAGATTAACTTGGCCAGCACCAAAGGCTATCGCCTGATCGGTTAGACTCAATGCATCACGCATACTACCGTTGGCCGCTTTAGCTAATAGTGTCAGTGCTGTGACTTCAAAGCTTAACTGTTCTTGAGTCAAAATATGCTCAAGCTGAATGGCAATTTCGTCTTGGGTTAAACTCTTTAAGTTAAACTGCAAACAACGTGATAAAACCGTAACAGGCAAGCGTTGCGGATCCGTCGTCGCGAGTAAAAACTTTACATGTTCTGGCGGCTCTTCAAGGGTCTTAAGCAACGCATTAAAACTGCTGCGCGATAACATATGCACTTCATCGATAAGGTACACTTTGTATCGGCCACGACTTGGGCGATATTGCACGTTATCAAGTAATTCACGCGTGTCGTCAACTTTGGTTCTTGAGGCGGCATCGACCTCGATAAGATCAACAAAACGGCCTTCGGCAATTTCAACACAGGCAGAACATTGCCCACATGGCGTAGCTGTGACACCTTGTTCGCAATTTAAGCCTTTAGCAAAAAGACGGGCAAGACTGGTCTTACCGACACCGCGAGTACCGGAGAACAAATAGGCATGATGTAATCTTTGCTGAGTGAGCGCATTGGTTAAGGCATGTAAAACATGCGACTGGCCAACCATTTGCTCAAATGTGGCAGGGCGCCATTTTCTGGCCAACACCTGATATGACATGGAACTCCCCAACGTGTCATTAATACGGTTTCGGGAGCACGCTCCTCGACATCTTTGAACAATAGCATGCAACGCTTTTACATGCTATCTCAAGCGCCTGAGGAGCGATTTGACGGCGATAAATTCACCTTTACAGATTAAAGAGTAAACAAAATCGCTTATTCTTTAATAAAGAGATTTTACTACACCGTCGAAAGGCTTATTCGCCTTCGAACTCACAAAGGCTTAATAGATTCAGATCCATTGCCTTTAGACGTTCTTCACCACCTAAGTCTGGCAATGAAATAACAAACGCAGCATCGTTAACAGCACCACCAAGCTTACGAATAAGCTTAACCGTTGCTTCGATAGTGCCGCCCGTTGCCAGCAAATCATCAATAACAAGTACTTTATCATCAGCAGTGATAGCGTCAACATGGATCTCTAGCACATCATGACCATATTCTAGCTCATAGCTTTCAGAAATCGTTTCTCTCGGTAACTTTCCTGGCTTACGCACTGGTACAAAACCAATACCTAGCTCTAAAGCTAGAGGCGCACCAAATAAGAAACCACGAGCTTCAGTACCAACAACTTTAGTAAAGCCTTGATCTTTATAATGCTCAACTAAAAGGCCGATGGTGAGTTTATAGGCTTGTGGATCTTCTAATAAACTCGTCACATCTCTAAATAAAATCCCTTCTTTTGGGTAGTTAGGGATAGTTTTAATGCTGTTCTTTATTAGTGCCAAGCTATCAGTATTCATTACCATAATTCTGTACTTTATCTAATTTAATTTTGCTGACACTAACTGACCCAAGTACTAATAAAAGAACCAAAAGAGTCTAAAAAATGTCACCTAAGTGTAAAAATCGGCGTCAAGCTTAAGCCGCTTTATAGTGAGTTGCAACCTTGTAACTGCAGAAGTGTAGCCTCTGTCGAAGCAAATTGACGATTTGATTGTTCGCCTAGCAAAAGGCTTTACCCATTGCATTGAAATAATGCCTTTATTTCAATGCAATGGCTTAATACAAGCTTGGGCTAATCTTCAATCTCTGGGATGCTACGCAAATAAATAATTAATCCCGTACCAAAACAAGCTAGCATTACTTTTACCCAAATCAACGGCACCACAGCAATACTAACTAAAAAGCTCAAACTACTTACAATGTAAGCTTTTCTTTTAAGGCTTTTACGAATAGCACCTTGTGCCTGCCAATTTTTGAGAGCGTCAGCAAACCATGGATGATTCATCAACCACAGGTAAAGCCTGTCACTGGAACGCGCAAAGCAATAGGCTGCTAGCAGTATAAATGGAACAGTTGGCAGTACGGGCAGTAATATTCCCAGCAGGCCTAATACTAAGCTACACAGGCCAACAATCAGAAAAAAGCCACGTTTTAACGCCATTTAACAGTCCTAAAATAACAAAAAGCCACTCGAAAGAGTGGCTAGTATACCTGAGCTTGGCTTAAAGGCGGATTAAATTAACCCCATTACCTTTAACCATGAAAGGCTTGCCGGAAGTGTTGGTATCAACATAACTAAAACAAAACCAATAAAATAAACAATGTTAAATGGGTCTTTAAACGGCTGACTCATGACGTCCTCTACTTATTATTGTTGACTGCATTTATTGATCTAGATCAATTTTTGAGATCATTATAAAGATCCGTCACCCTAATAGAAAGCCTATTGCCCTATAAAATGTTTAATAATGCCTTTCTCACTTAATTCAGCAAGCAACTGCAAACAACCTTGTTCAAGCGTTGCGGCATCGATATGACTATAAGTCTGTACTAACCACTCTATTAACAATGTAAATTCTACATATTCATACTGCGCGATATAGGCTAATACTTGTGCAGTTAATGGATTAAGCTGCAAAAAATTCACTTCTTCATCTATATCGCGATAAATACAGAAAAATTGCGGTGTATCCCCTGGCGCTTTTGGTTGATGCTCTGGACTAATATGCTGCACATCATAGGCATACTGAGCAATTTGCGACGTTGCTGATACACATAATTTTATTGACTGCAGATCCGGTTGTTTTTTATCTATTAGTTGTTGCTCTTTATCTTCTTGAGCAACGGCAACCACTAATTCTAACCATTCATAATGGGCTAGTTCGAGTATAAAAGCCGGGTCTTCCTCACGAGGTTGGTACTCTGTTTGCAGAAACAACAAAAACTCTTGTGCGATTTCAATGAATATAGGCGTGTCGCAATCATGTGTGGCAAAGAAGTTTTGTATCAATTGCTGCCATTGTTGCTCTTGATAAAGACTTTTTAAAACGGGGAATGCATTGGAAACAAAACCATCAACATTATTAAAAAACAATTCGCGATATATTTTCATCCTTCGCGCTTCTACCCCCTCCGGTAGCGGCAATGATGGATCTTTAATGTAATCCATAAAGTTTTGCTGTACTTCAAAAAAGCTCATTAAGCGCTCCTTTTTAAACTAGCAACATGACGATTTTGATAATCGTGGATCTGATTTATTTCTAACAACAATTCACTGGTTTCAGGAATGTTAAAGTCACGCTCTAATAAAGTAGGGAACACGCCATGATATTGATGACAAGCGTCAAGTAATTTCCATACAGGGCCAACTATGTCAGCCCCATGAGTATCAACAATCAGATCTTCAGCCTCTTCATAGTGCCCTGCAATGTGCAGGTAAGCGATGCGCTCTGTTGGCATCGCCTTTAAAAACTCAACGGCATCATATTTATGATTAATTGAGTTAACGTAAATATTATTAACATCTAGCAGCATCTTACAATCTGCTTCTTGCATCACTGCAGTGACAAATTCTGCTTCAGACATTTCTGCGCCCGGCGCCGCATAAAAAGAGACATTCTCTAGCACTAACGGCCTTTCGATAATGTCTTCGACTTGCTTAACCCTTTTCGCTACGTGAAAAACGGCTTCGGAGGTAAATGGGATTGGCATTAAGTCATACATATGCCCACTACCCGAGCAATAACTGAGATGCTCTGAATAAGTACTAATTTGATGAATATCTAAAAAGTCTTTGATATTTTTTACAAACTGTAAGTCTAACGGTGCAGGACTGCCGATAGAGAGTGACAATCCATGGCAATAGAACTCATGTTTTTCTGTAAGTTCCCTAAACTGACGGCCAAATTTTCCACCTAAAGTCATCCAGTTCTCAGGGGCAACCTCAAAAAAATCGATATCACTAGGGACTTTTTGGCAAAACTCATCAAGCATTTCGCGCCTGAGTCCTAAGCCGACTAGTCCTTTATTCACCTTATTGTTTGTCATACTACATGCCCACTAGATTAGGGATTTATACCCATAAGTATAAGAAGTTGATCTACTCATAACGACTAAATCTTGATACTAATTGATATTATAAACAAATAGGGCCAGCGATTAGCTGACCCCATATTAATGCTGGGAAAGCTTATTTAGCACCACCGCATTTACCTTCACCACATTTACCTTCTTTGGCTTTGGTTTTAGCTTTATCGCCACCACACTTACCTTCGCCGCACTTACC
>NZ_JBFRNX010000026.1:0-44251 GCF_041471165.1 Shewanella sp. 10N.261.52.F9 | reverse complement strand
CCGCACTTACCTTCTTTGGCATCTTTCTTCTCGCCGCCGCACTTACCTTCACCACACTTGCCTTCACCTGCAAATAATTGGTAACCAGCTTGCATTTCACTATAACCAAATGGGCTTGCTTGTACACTAGCAGTTAATGCACTCCCCATTACAACAGCACCTACAGCGACGGTCATTGCAGTTTTATTTACTAATTTCATAATATCATCCTTTTACTTACTCAATTTTGTATTGGTTACCAACAAAGCATTTTGCTGGCTTGCTTAACTAGACCTGCACACCAACAAAATAATTTCATTTTTTCTACAACTATCACATTTATGGCCCATAAAACCTGATAATGCAAATAATCATCTAGTTGAAATCGATTGATATTTAGGTTTTTAAACGTTTCAGTCATAGTCTATTAGCAACAAATCTAGCCAAGAGACTAGGCGGTAACATTCAAATAACATTACGCAATTAAAATATAAAACGATCGGTTCCTACCATTTTATTCATCACTCTATTTGGTTGTACTTAACCGATAAGGTAGAATGCAGCGCTTAAAATATTGATATATTGGACACTGCAGTGCGAATAATTTTGGCGCCTATGGAAGGCGTTGTTGACGATTTAATGCGAGAGATCCTCTCAGCAATCAACCCTTATGATCTTATGGTCACCGAATTTGTGCGGGTAGTTGATCAACTTTTACCTGAAAAGGTTTTTTATCGTATTTGCCCAGAGTTACAACATGGCGGACAAACCTTATCAGGTACACCAGTACGTGTGCAGTTGCTAGGCCAAGAACCTGGTTGGATGGCAGAAAATGCTATAAGAGCAATTGAGCTAGGCTCGAAAGGGGTTGATGTTAACTTTGGCTGCCCTGCAAAAATGGTTAATCGCAGTAATGGCGGCGCAGTTATGCTGCAGTATCCTGAGCAGCTTTATAATGTAGTCAAAGCTATGCGCGATGCTGTTCCGAGTGAGCACCCTGTCACCGCAAAGATTCGCTTAGGATTTAACGATAAGTCGTTATATATGGAAAACGCGCTTGCAATATATGAAGCTGGTGCAAGCGAACTAGCCGTACATGCCCGCAGCAAAGTAGATGGCTATAAACCACCTGCGTATTGGGAATACATAACCGATATCAACAATAAAGTCCCTATTCCTGTTATCGCTAATGGTGAGATCTGGAATAAGGATGATGCTGAGCGTTGCATGCAGGTGACAGGTTGCGATACCGTTATGGTTGGTCGTGGGGCTATCTCTTTGCCTAATTTAGCTGCAAGTATCAAAGGTGAAACCCCGTATACTTGGCAGCAGTCACTCGAACTCATGCTTGAATACACTGATCGAGAGTTAGAAGGTAGAAAAAGTACTTATTATCCAGCGCGGATCAAACAATGGTTTGGCTATTTAAACCGTCAATATAGTGAAGCTGACGAGTTATTTAGAGAGCTGAGAGTCTTTAAAACCGCCGAAGAAATTATCCAAGTATTAAGACAGGCTCGAGCAAAACTACCTGATTAGATCAATCTTAAGTATTATTTATGCCGCGTTGCCGCAAAATTTTGCCCAGAATTGATCTCAATCATAACGCGATATGTTTGCAGCATTAGACTGATAAGCCGTAAAGTCAATAATTGTAGGCAACTGAAGTGAGTACGAACCAAATCCAAACAACCTTAACCGCTATAGAATCGGATCTAAGAGTAAAGATTGGCGCACTCCCAGAAATGCAAGCCAAGCTAATGGACCAGCATGATTATTCTCTTTGTGAACTGATTCAAATCATGACAGAAGTTCACTTATGCGAGCATCCATTATTTTTCAATTTGATGCGTCTAGACGCTGCTAGGTGTCAGCTTGAAATTGGTTTGTATGGCGTGTGTAGTGATTGTGAGAATGAAATAGAGGCTGAGCGCTTAGCCGAAGATCCACTCGAGCAACGTTGTGCAAATTGTAGCGGCCAATTTAGCCGTCAACACCGACAAGAATTAAGACTTAATCATTAATTTTGTTTTAGGAGATTCAATCATTATTGCTTGCTATTGTTCAAGCGAAAAAAACCTCCTTTTCAGGAGGTTTTTTGATTTAAGCGAAACCTTAAATAGGCTTAGAATCTTTGGCTAATTCTCACGTAATAAGTACGACCAATCACATCATATAGCCCAACGTTTACATCACGGTAATCAGCATAATCATAATAGTTAGGTGCTTCAGCATCAAATAAGTTGTTCACACCAACCGTAATTGAACCATTTAACGAGTGGTTATAAGCAAACTGTACATTGTGCTTAAAGTAACTAGCATAGTCTTCATAACCATCCCAGTCAGATAGCTCACGGTAGTATTCTGCAGACTGACTACCAATATAAACCGTCGTCCATGCTGCTTGATAATCATCGAAGCTCCATGAAGCTACAAAGTTACCGCGCCAGTCCGGTGTATCAGTAACACCTGCATAGTCAATCATTTCAGATTCAGCATCATCTTGCTTTTTGAAATCTAAAACATGAGACACATCTACTTTAAAGTTAAAGTCACCAAGACCAGTTTCTAAATTATAAGCCGTTACAAAATCTAAACCTGATGTTTCAACCGTAGAAATATTACGAACACCTGACTCAATGTATTCAATTTTTCCATCTGGTCCACGTGTTACATACGGAGAAGAGCCTTCACGTAATTCATCACGCAGGATGTCATCAACGCTTACGGACTCAATTTTATTGTCATATGTAATTGAGTAGTATGAAATTTCTAGATTCCAATCATCAGTTACGTTCCAAACACCACCTAATGTAAATGAATTACCTTCTTCCGCTTCTAGATCTGGATTACCACCGAACCACGTTTTATGCTGATTGTTTGGATTACAATAAGTTGGGTCAACATTACCAGGTGTGTTACACCATAGATTATCAACTGAATCCTCAAAACTTAGAGATTGCGAAGAGAACATTTCCCCCATATTCGGCGCACGGAACGAATCACCATAGCTCGCACGCAGTAATAGCGAATCAACTGGGCGCCAGCTTAAGCCAAACTTAGGAACAACAGCATCAAATGTAGATGAATTAACGACTTCACCAGTAGCACCTGTCAAAGAGCCTTCTTGCTCATAACGTTCATAACGAACTGCTGCAGAAACTTCGAAATTAGCAGGTAATCCCATTTGTAACTCAAGGTAACCAGCTGTACGGTCACGAGTCGCGTCAACGTCATCACCACCAGAACCGCCCGAAATGATACCAGCAGCAGATTCAGGATCACTTGTTTGTTTAAAGTCAATCATCTCATACTCAGCACCCGCTACCATCGCTAAGCTGAAATCATCCTTTTCCATGATTAAAGTCGACACTAAACCATCAATTTGAGTACTTTCAAATTTACCTTGATAAACGCCTGTATGAGCAGCACTGCGGTATAAGTCTGTCATCTGTTGATTCCAGTCTTCGTAACTCATATTTGTAGTGTTAAAGATATCGTACTGCTCTGAATCAATACTTTGCTGGATTAAATTATCATTTACTAAGTTGTAGTTAAACGAGTTTGTCGTTGAAGTTGAATGCTGAACATTCGCTTCCCAATCTAAACCATTACCTACTTCAATATAACCAACTAAACCGGCCAAAATATCAAAGTTATTTGTTTCTGTTAGCGTGTCACGTTCACCAAGTTGTACTGAACGCATACGAATTTGAGTAATATCCTCTCCCGTTGGGTTATAAATATTATCTTTGCTCATTGTTGGTATGTTGGTAGACACCGGTGTACCAGCATAACGTGTTTCAGTGTCCGCTAAAGATGCTGAGGCACGACCTCTAAATTCAAGGTTATCAGTGATTTCATAATTGAAGTTTGATAATAAAGAGTTACGAGTTACGTCACCAAAGAGCTTGGTCACTGCACCGTAGCTATATAAACAACGACCATATTCGTCAGCAACAACATTCTCAGTTTCAGAGCATATTTCTTGATTACTCCCCCAACCAGAAGCCGTCTGATAGTTAGGCACTGAGCTAAAGCTACTATAAGCGTTGTATGTAGGGTCATCCATGTTCCAGATATCACGATCCATGACTGCGTCTGTGCCGTAATATTCATATGTTAGCGT
Organism: Shewanella sp. 10N.261.52.F9; assembly: GCF_041471165.1. Classification (NCBI taxonomy): domain Bacteria; kingdom Pseudomonadati; phylum Pseudomonadota; class Gammaproteobacteria; order Alteromonadales; family Shewanellaceae; genus Shewanella; species Shewanella sp. 10N.261.52.F9. The sequence goes on along the minus strand of NZ_JBFRNX010000026.1, from coordinate 40,143 downwards.
GATATTACCTTTATCAGTATTGTATCCCGTTGCGATAGAAAAACGATTCGCATCGCCCCCGTCAATACTCGGTAACTCAGCACTATAGTCGAGTTGAACACCATCAAAGTTCTTTTTAGTAATAATGTTTACAACGCCTGCTACTGCATCAGACCCATAAACCGCAGAAGCACCATCACGAAGGATTTCAATCCTTTCTACAATTGCCATTGGAATCGAAGAGGTATCTGCCACCGAACCAGAGCTCGAACTAGTACCAGGCATACGACGTCCATCTAGCAATACCAATGTTGCAGATGCGCCCAAACCACGAAGGTTAACACTACTTGTTGAGCTAGCGCCTGCGCCGTAACCTGATGTACCACGCCAAGAGCCGAAGCTGTTAATAGCAGAGTTATTTAATACATCCGCTACTGTTTTCTCACCTGTCATTGCTATATCAGCAGCATTAATGACTGTGACAGGAGAGACGGTTTCCATGTCAACTTGCTTAATACGTGAGCCTGTTACTTGTATACGCTCTACTTTTTCTTCAGCAGCATCTTCCGCAAATGCTAATCCAGATAAAGCAACACTTGTCGCTGCAGCAGCTAATAAGCTACAACGTACAGCTTTTGCAGTTAAGGTTACAGAGTTCATATTTATCCCCTATTCTCCCATTATAAATAACAGAAGCGTTATATTTATTATTAATTATTTGAATATAAAGTTAATAACTTCGAAATAAATAATCTTTAATTTTAACTTTTAAGTCAATCACCATTACAAAAAAACAACTAAAAAGAGATAAATTGATACAAACAACAAGACGGAATACATAGAAAGCCTTCGAAACCAATAACTTAAAAACGACGACCATGGTAATGAAAACAATTAAACATGTATCAATCGCGGAGATAAATGTTAAATACTTACTACAAAGTTAATTTAAAAAAATATGATAATTAATTAACCAACTGATAAAGAATTAAGTTTAACACTAAGGAAACCCAGTTAAATAGCCGTTGAAATTAATATTAATTACTTACTTACTTTGTAAAGCCAAATAAAAAGCCAAACACAACCCTGCAACAATTATGGTTTAAATGTATCACTACCAACACAAGTTAAACTCGCAAACCAATTAAAGCTATTAACATTTATAACCATCAATACTGTTAATCTAGTATTCGAACCGGAACAAAAATAATGAATAAAATGAGGTGAGGTAATTAATCTTAAGTATATGAGCTTAAAAGAACAGTCAAGGTACAACAGTTAGCTAGGAATTGCCGCTTACGGGGAGCTAGAAGTTTATAGGTAGTTTATCCAAATAAACAAAAAAGGAGCCATTAGGCTCCTTTTTGTTTAACACGTTCGAATTAACGAGTACGTGCACATAGCTCGTCTGCGCTAAAGAAGTATGCAACTTCACGCTCAGCAGATGCTACAGAGTCAGAACCGTGGGCAGCGTTCTCATCGATGCTTTCAGCGAAATCTGCACGGATTGTACCTTCCGCAGCTTCAGCTGGGTTAGTAGCACCTAAGATTTCACGGTGAGCTAGAACAGCGTTCTCACCTTCAAGCGTTTGAACCATGATAGGACCAGAAGTCATGAATGCAACTAGTGCACCAAAGAAAGGACGCTCACTGTGCTCAGCGTAGAAGCCTTCAGCTTGCTCTTTGCTCAGGTGGATCATTTTAGAAGCGATGATTTTCAGGCCAGCCGTTTCAAAACGGTTATAGATAGCGCCAATGTGGTTTTTTGCAACTGCATCAGGCTTAATGATAGAAAAAGTACGTTCGATAGCCATGAAAAGCTTCCTTCTTAAATATAGGGTTTTTAATTTTCGCGCGGATTATACGAAATAATGACCCTATTGCCTACCCTTTGGCTATCATCTAATTGAGATAAGTCTGATATCCAAATACAAAAAGGCAGGATGCATCACACTTTCTAGCGGCATCAAGAAGAAATAGAACGCTAAATTAACTAATGCTAAACGATTGACCAACTAAATTAGCCAACCGTTTATCACTCTGTTACTTACGGTTTTTAACCCATACAAAACCAACCGCAATAACCGCTAATAGCGCTAGAGCCGGCGCTAAGTCCATAAAATGATGAAAAAGCCCAACACCACCGTGGCCTTCATGTGCAAAAGCAGCAGTTGGTGACAACAACATTGCTATGATTAATAATGACTTACGCATGCCAACATCCTTTTTAGAAAATAATTCTAACCGATGGTTCAGGGTTAAACACATCAGAATACCCATCCAAATTTAGACCAATTTGCGTAAATATAATTGATGCGGATCAACTCAAAGTGTCATTGCACGCTTTATCATCAATAGACAGGATAGAGATCACACTATTAACTAATGCGGGGTCAATTTGTCTTATTTTTCTGCAATCCAGTTGGCTTGAATCGCCTCAAGCACTCTTTCATTACAGTGGTTTGGGTCATCGTCAAAACACTCTAATCCCAATACCCATTCATTAAGATCGGTAAAACGAATAGTCTCAGGGTTTACCTCGGGGTACTGTTCTACGAGTTCTAAGGCGATCTCTAATGAATCAATCCACTTTAGTTTCATTACCATCCCTCTTTAAACTAAATTAATATAAGCCATTAATTTGTGTATAAGACACCTAATACCAATTGCATTGCGATAATTAACTATTGCCTTCTACCACGTTACGCTTTCAAGCGTTAATTTTGAGATACAAAAAAGCCAGTAACAAATGCTACTGGCTTTTTAATGTTACTTAGCAAGCTTATCTATTACTAGTTGCCTTCGCTTACCATGTTAATGGTGTACTTAGGAATATCGACTACTAAGTCAGAGGCTGGCACTCGTGATTGGCAAGATAGACGGCTTTCAGGCTCTAGGCCCCAAGCTTTATCTAGCATATCGTCTTCAAGCTCATCGCTTTCTTCTAGCTCGTCAAAGCCTTCACGAATAATGACGTGGCAGGTTGTACAAGCACAAGACTTTTCACAAGCATGTTCAATATGAATACCGTTACGTAGTGCAACGTCTAAAACCGTCTCGCCTTCTTGCGCTTCAACAACAGCGCCATCTGGACATAACTCTTCATGGGGTAAAAATACAATTTGTGGCATAACCTTACCTATATATTGTCAACCGACTGCCCTTTTAGAGCTAGCCTGATTGAATTATCCATACGCTTAGCAGCAAAGTCCTGCGTCGCTGTATCTAGTGCTTCAATCGCTTTTTCAATCGCATCAGCGTCATCTTCACTTGCGGTTTGAGCAAGTGCAGCCATATCAGCTTGGATGACTGTGCGTTCTTCATCTGACAGTAAATCACCGTCTTTATTTAAGGCAGCGCTTAATGACTCAAGCACGCGTGCTGCTTCAACTTGTTTTTCAGCTAACATGCGGCGAGTAATATCCTCTTTAGCATTTGCCATCGAGTCTTTTAGCATGCTACCGATTTCTTCATCACTTAAACCAAATGATGGTTTAACTTGAATACTTGATTGTACGCCAGTCGACTTTTCCATTGCAGTTACGCTAAGCAAGCCATCAGCGTCAACCTGGAACGTCACGCGAATATGCGCAGCGCCAGCAGCAAGGGGTGGGATCCCCTTTAAGGTAAATCTCGCAAGCGAGCGACAATCAGAAACTAATTCACGCTCACCTTGCACGACATGGAAAGCCATTGCCGTTTGACCATCTTTAAAGGTGGTAAACTCTTGTGCACGCGCAACTGGAATAGTGGTATTACGTGACACCACTTTCTCAACTAAGCCGCCCATGGTTTCGATACCCAGCGACAACGGGATAACATCGAGCAATAATAAGTCTGATTCAGGCTTATTGCCCACTAATATATCAGCTTGAATTGCAGCGCCAATGGCAACCACGCGATCAGGATCAATAGAAGTCAGTGGCGTTTTACCCATGAAGTTTTCAACTTCTTGGCGCACTAAAGGTACACGAGTAGAACCGCCAACCATCACAGTTTCTAGCACTTCATCATTACTCACGCCTGCATCACGCAGTGCACGACGACAACTTGCAACGGTTTTCTTTACAAGCTTGCTAATCAGGCTATCAAACAGCTCTCGGGTAACTGATAGCGATAAGGTAGCGCCGTTATCATCAATCACACTCGCAACCGTTTCAGCTGAATCTGTAAGCGCTTCTTTTACCCGGCGAGCTTCAATTTGCATCGAACGGTTTAAGCTGGCGCTAACATTAGTTAACTGCCATTGTTCAATAAAATGCGCTTGAAGCTGATGGTCGAAATCATCACCACCTAATGCAGAATCACCACCGGTGGCCAATACTTCAAATACGCCTTTGTTTAAACGTAAAATGGAAATATCAAAAGTACCACCGCCTAAGTCATAAACGGCAATCACACCTTCTTGACCAGAGTCTAAACCGTAAGCAATCGCTGCCGCTGTTGGTTCGTTTAATAAACGTAAGACTTTAACGCCAATTAGCGATGCGGCATCTTTAGTACCTTGACGCTGTGCGTCATCAAAATAGGCTGGAACCGTGATCACCACGCCTTCTAGCGTACCGCCAAGTGTTGATTCAGCACGCGCCACCAGCGGCTTTAAGATTTCCGCTGAAATTTGTACCGGATTAACTTTACCTTGAGGCGTAACAAAAATAGGTAAACCATTTTCGCTTGCTTCAAACGCATACGGCAAAGACTGCTCGCCAGACTGGATGTCGTTAAGACTGCGACCCATAAAGCGCTTAACAGATACTATGGTATTTTGTGGGTCTTGGGCAGAAAACGCTTCGGCTGCTAGACCTACTTGTACGCCGTCTTGTGTATATCGAACAACTGAAGGTAATGAATGCTGTTCATCTTCATTGGGTAAGGTGTTCGCCACGCCACTACGCACTGCAGCAACAAGTGAGTTAGTGGTGCCTAAATCGATCCCCACTGCGAGACGATGTTGGTGGGGAGCAGCGCTCTGTCCAGGCTCTGCTATCTGCAAAAGTGCCATAAATATCCACTTAAAAAAATGTTGGCTCAAAAACTTGAGCCAACAATATTAAAAATTAACGCCGCTGGCTAATCTAAGAGTGCGTCTTCCACTCTAGCCAACTCGTCTTGTAATTTTGCCATAAACTTGAGTTTACGAATTTGATCTGCAGCCTGCAAATGTTCCGCTTCGAGATCGCTCACTAACAGCACTTTTAGTTGTGCTGTGATCTGTTTTGCGTATTGCTCAAACGAATCATATAAAGCGGCGATTTCATCATCAGGCTCATCGCAATGGGCAATATCTTCAAGCGACTCACGCCATTCCATCTGCTGCATTAAAAACGCGGTGTCTTTAAGCGTGGTGGTTTCATGGCTAATCTCTATTCCTTTAAGTGCAAGCAAATGCTCGGCGCGCTGAATAGGATTTTTAAGCGTTTGAAAGGCGTCATTGATTTGCGCAGTGCGCTGCACTGAAAGACGTTTATCTTGTTCGCTTGCGTTGGCAAACTTGTCGGGATGAACCGCCCTTTGCAGTTCGCGGTAGCGATCTGCAAGTAAGGCGGTGTCGACATCATAGGAAGGAAGTAAACTAAACAGCTCGAAATAATTCATAGTTTAACTTTAAGTGATTTAAACGGTAAAACTCTCGCCGCAACCACATTCACCTTTCGCATTTGGGTTATTAAATTGGAAACCTTCGTTTAGACCTTCTTTAACAAAGTCCAACTCAATCCCTTGAAGATAGATAAAGCTTTTAGCATCGATAATGATTTTTACACCATCAATGTCATAAAGTTCATCGTCGTCATTAAGGTCATCAACAAACTCAAGTACATAAGCCATGCCAGAACAACCTGATGTCTTAAGTCCTAAGCGTAAGCCTAAACCTTTGCCACGGCTAGTTAAGAAACTCTTAACACGTTCAGCCGCAGCGGGAGTGATACTAATTGCCATCTTAACTCCAGGTATTACTTAGATTGCTTTGTTTTGTACTCTTCAAGAGCGGCTTTAATCGCGTCTTCAGCCAAAATTGAGCAATGAATTTTTACTGGTGGTAATGCTAACTCTTCAGCAATGTCAGTGTTTTTAATCGCGCCAGCTTCTTCAATTGTTTTACCTTTAACCCACTCAGTCACAAGCGAGCTAGAAGCAATGGCACTACCACAACCATATGTCTTGAATTTAGCATCTTCAATAATACCGTTATCGTCGATACGCAGTTGCAGCTTCATTACGTCACCACAAGCTGGCGCACCAACCATACCCGTTACTACTGACGGATCGTTCTTATCAAATGAACCTACGTTACGTGGGTTTTCGTAATGATCGATTACTTTTTCGCTATAAGCCATGATACAACTCCAATTTATCTATTCGTGAATTAAGTTAAGGGTTAGTGATGTGCCCACTGGACTGAATCCAGATCGATACCGTCTTTGAACATTTCCCAAAGCGGAGACATTTCCCTTAAATTACCAATAGATTCTTTAATCGTTTCTATTGCATGGTCGATCTCTTCATCAGTCGTGAAACGACCGATTGAGAATCGAATTGAGCTGTGTGCCATTTCATCATTCAGACCCAATGCACGTAATACGTAGCTTGGTTCTAGACTTGCTGAAGTACATGCTGAACCTGAAGATACTGCTAAGTCTTTTAATGCCATCATCAACGACTCACCTTCAACGAAGTTGAAGCTCACGTTTAGGCTACCGCAGTGTCTGTTTTCCATATCACCGTTGATATAAGTCTCTTCGATATGGTTAATACCATTCCAAAGCTTGTCGCGCAGGCGACGAATGCGCTCGTTGTCCACATCCATATCCGCTTTTGCAATTGCAGCAGCTTCGCCCATACCCACAATTTGGTGAGTTGCTAGCGTACCACTGCGCATGCCGCGCTCATGTCCGCCACCGTGCATTGCTGCTTCTAGACGAATACGTGGCTTACGGCTCACATATAGTGCGCCAATACCTTTAGGTCCATACATTTTATGGCCAGAAATTGATAGCAAATCGACTTTAGTCTTTTGCACATCAATCGGCATTTTACCTGCACTTTGTGCTGCATCGACATGGAATACGATTTTGCGTGAACGACATAGCTCACCAATCGCGTCGATATCTTGAATAACACCAATTTCGTTATTCACTTGCATGATGCTCACTAAAATAGTGTCTTCACGCATTGCTGCTTCAATCATAGCAACTGGAATGAGACCACTTGGCTCAGGCTGAAGGTAAGTCACCTCATAACCTTCACGCTCAAGTTGACGACAAGTATCTAGAACCGCTTTGTGTTCTGTCTTGCTAGTGATGATGTGCTTGCCTTTCTTGTGGTAGAAGTGAGCAACACCTTTAATTGCAAGGTTGTCAGACTCAGTTGCACCAGACGTGAAAACAATTTCACGTGGGTCAGCATTGATAAGATCTGCAATTTGGTTACGCGCAATATCAACCGCTTCTTCAGCTTGCCAGCCGTAACGGTGAGAACGAGACGCTGGATTACCAAAAATGCCGTCCATTGTCATGCACTTCATCATTTTCTCTGCAACGCGAGGGTCAACCGGCGTCGTCGCAGCATAATCTAAATAGATAGGTAGCTTCATCACACACTCCGTACTTTGTAGTCTCTAACAGAGACTACTTACAACGTACAAAAAATAATTTTTATATTCATAACAAAAGCTGCTAAATGCTGAGCCTTTGCTCCTGCTGCAATTTATCCTGTTTAACGGAGATAAACTGCACATCTCTTTTATGCATTAATCCTGCTAACGATATGCCATTCAAGAAATCGGAGATTTGATTGCTTAAATCTCCCCAAAGAGAATGGGTTAAACATCGCGTTCCACTCTGGCAGTTTCCCTGACCTTGACAACGAGTTGCATCGACGGACTCATCAACCGCACGTACAACCATACCAACAGAGATTTCACATGCGTCAGTACCTAGGCGGTATCCACCACCGGGCCCACGGACACTTGAAACCAAGCCGTTTTTTCTAAGTTTTGCAAAGAGTTGTTCGAGGTAAGATAGAGAGATCCCTTGACGCTCAGAAATATCGGCTAATGGTACGGGACCATTTGTAGAATGCATAGCAACATCTAGCATTGCTGTGACTGCGTACCGACCTTTCGATGTAAGTTTCATGCTACTACGTCTCCCAAAAAAGCATAGGCTAATTTCAACATACCCGACTGTTTTAGTCAAGTATAAAACCTAGCGATTTGGTCAGGTATTAATAGGATCATGACAGGAAATTAAATACCCCGTCATTTTGCTGGGGTATTTAACCTGTTTATTAGGCAAGATTCAATGGCATTTAAGATTTTAAACGCACATTCTGCTAGATAATGGGATCAAACTCATCTATTGACTTCTGACGCTTCTGCGCTGCCGCAATTTCTGCGTCGCTGAAATCTTCAACATCAAGCTCTGGAAGCTTCTCAGTACAAACACTACCGCCTAAAGTTTGTACCGCTTGGCACACTTCCTGTACTTTTGAATCCATCAAATGCATATGATCGAGCATCTGCCCAATGGCATTAGCAACCGGATCAGGATTATCAGGTGATACCGCGTAGGCATCAAAGCCATACTTCTTTGCCATTTCTGTACGGCGTTGGGAGGTTTCTTTAGACTGCGCAGATGGCGTTGCGACCACACGACCAGGAATACCGACAACAGTGGTATCTGCTGGTACGTCTTTAACCACGACTGAATTAGAGCCAACACGGGCACCGTCGTTCATGGTGATCGGACCTAATATCTTAGCGCCAGCACCAATCACCACATTATTGCCTAATGTCGGGTGACGTTTGCCCGCTTGCCAAGTGGTTCCACCTAAGGTCACACCATGGTAAAGCGTACAGTCGTTACCAATATTGGCGGTTTCACCAATCACCACGCCCATACCATGATCGATGAAGAAGCGATCACCAATGGTTGCACCAGGATGGATTTCAACCCCAGTTAACCAACGTGAAAAGGTTGATAGACATCGCGCTGAAAGTCGCCAATTTCTTACCCACAGTTTATTGCTTACCCTGTGGATCCAAATCGCCTGCATTCCCGGGTAATTGAATAGAATTTCAATGGTTCCGTTAGCGGCGGGATCTCTATGGTAAATAGAGGCTATGTCGTCTTTCAGTCTTGCGATAACACCCATTTAGCTACTTCCTTTTTAGCGCTACTTTTCTTTAGTCTCATTTTTGGCGACGACTTTATCAATCGAAGTCAAAATACCGCGCAAGATATTCATCTCTTGGCGTTCAATACGGGTACGGCTAAACAAACGACGTAACTTAGTCATTATCTGGCCGGGATGATTTTTAACGATAAAATTAGTCGACAGCAATGTATTTTCTAAATGCTCGAAGAAATTCTCACGCTCTCTTGAAGATGGAAACGCTTCAAGGTTTTCATCATTTTCATCAATTGGAGTTGGTTCAACACCGCTTTCAACTTGAGCTAAGTGCGCAACTCGCGCCTCATAACAAATGATTTGCACAGCTTGTGCTAAGTTAAGCGAGGTATATTCAGGATTAGCCGGAATTGCTACGTGGTAATCACAGCGCTGTAGCTCTTCATTAGTCAGACCGTTATTTTCACGACCAAACACAATCGCCACTGGACCATTAAGCGCAGAACCTACAAGCTTCTCACCCGCTTCACGCGGCTCAAGCATCGGCCAGTCCAAGGTACGGCTGCGCGCACTGGTTGCGATAACCAAGCTACAATCTGCAATGGCTTCTTCTACAGAGCTAACTGTTTTCGCATGCTTTAAAATATCTGAAGCACCTGCAGCTAAGGCAATAGAGTGCCCATCAGGCTCTACCTTTGGCTCAGCCAGATATAAAGTGGATAACCCCATGGTTTTCATAGCACGGGCTGTTGAACCTATATTCCCTGGGTGGGAAGTACCGACAAGAACGACACGAATATTGCTGAGCATGAAACTACTTATATTTTCTGAGAGAACACGTGAAAGAATGTTACCACAAGCACCTCATTTTGCTTATACAAAAATCAGCATTTGATATAACTGTCAAATAGAGTATAATCCGCCTCCGATAATTTATATCCGTTCTTTTACATCCAGGGGATTTGCAATGCTTCCAATGCATACCATTGCTGTGCGCGCTGCTCGCGCTGCCGGCCAAACTATTGTACGCGCCTATGCGGAACTAGACCGTATAGAAGTCACCTCTAAAGGTGTTAACGACTACGTGACTAACGTAGACAAGGAAGCTGAAGCTGCAATCACGTATCAGATCCGTAAAGCTTACCCAGACCACACAATCGTTTGTGAAGAAAGCGGTGAGAATAAAGGAACTAACAAAGATTACGTTTGGATTGTTGACCCTCTGGATGGCACTAATAACTTCGTAAGAGGTATTCCTCACTTTGCTGTATCTATCGCGATGCAGTTTAAAGGCAAGACCGAAGTTGCAGTTGTTTACGATCCTATCCGTGATGAATTGTTCTCTGCTGTACGCGGTAAGTTCGCTAAGCTTAACGATTTCCGTATCCGTGTTAAAAACACAGATTTGAACGAAACTATCATTGCGACTGGTTTCCCATTCAAAGCTAAGCAACACACTGAAACTTACATGAAATTGTTTGCTGCTGCATTCACTCAGTCTGCAGACGTACGTCGCGCAGGTTCTGCAGCACTTGATCTAGCTTACCTTGCAGCTGGCCGTGTTGATGGTTTCTTCGAAATCGGTCTTAAGCCATGGGATATCGCTGCTGGCGACCTAATCGTACGTGAAGCTGGTGGTACTGTTACTGACTTTACTGGTAACCACAACTACCTAGTGTCTGGCAACATCGTTGCTGGTACACCAAAGACTACGATTGCACTACTTAAGACTTTCCGCCCATTATTGAGCGAAGCACTTAAGCGTTAATTTGCTTTAGTGAGATAATTAAACCGCCTTTATGGCGGTTTTTTTATAGCTGTTTTCTATATCAGCGCTAGCGAAACTACATCAAAAATAACCAAAGCCAATATTAACTCACGAAAACAGCTGATTAAGTTACGCTAAATAGATCGTATATTTATACGTACCAAACAAAAAATTCGGTGCCGAACACTAACCCTCCCGTTCCCTTCCTTTAAACAGCACTGCTGTACTAGCAGTAGTAAGCTAAATACTACCCTCATTATTATTCAATCTTTTTGTTATTTTTTAATCAGAAAAAATTCATACAGTCTAGCGTTATATACTTAGACTTATACCAACAACATTTGTAGGTAATTTATTGCTACGGTTGACAGAAAGATAACGCCGATGAGCGTTAACGACTTAATTGACAATAAATGGTGAAAAAGCAAAATCAACAAATGAAATTTTAAAACGCAATTGTGAATAATGTCACATCGATAATGTCACATTATTTTAATTTGCTGATACCCTTTATCAAACGACTGTAATAGGGAATACCATGGATAAAATGTATCGAAAATATGGCATTAGCAGTATTAAAGCCATTGAGCATCTCGTATTAATCATTATAGCAATTTCGACTGTTGTCGCGATTGGCCAAGAAATTAAACATATTTTCGATGTAGGCGCAGTAACACTTGCCGATCTACTTCTACTGTTTATTTACCTTGAAGTACTAGCAATGGTGTCGCATTACGCAGAGTCGGGTAAACTGCCCATTCGTATGCCACTGTATATTGCTATCGTCGCGTTAGCTCGTTACCTAATCCTTGACATGAAAGCTATGGATGATTGGCGAATTATTGCGATATCACTATCGACACTAACTCTTGCAGCAACAGTCATAGTGATCCGCTGGGGACAGTTAAAACTACCTTACCCACGCCCCAAAGAAGAAGATTTATAGGTCAATTGCTCATCGTTGCCTAGTTCAATACTTCTAAATGCCTGAACATCTGCTTCAGGCATTTTTTTATATTGTAAATCGCAGTGTTTTTTATCCTATAATGCTCATAATAACTTTCGCTTTAATTATCTTGGTAAGATCTTTAAGCTATCTAGTTATGCGCTTGACCTAAGGATAACTCAGTATGGAAAGCTACCAAGAAGAGAGACGCCGTTCTATCCGCGTTGATATGGAGTCAGAAACAGTGAATATCGCCATACAAAGCGATGTTGACGTAATCACTAAGCCTGCTATTGCCCGTTGTATCGATCTTTCACGTAAAGGCGCGTTACTACACTGCCAACAAGCTATGCCCCTAGGAACCTTAATTGCCATTACGTTTAATGCCGGTAAAGAGAACCAAAATAGCGTAAAAGGGCAAGTTTGCCGATGTATCACACTAGACGATCAAAGTTTCCACGTTGCCTTGCAACTCATATAAGTATTGCTTAACCCAGCCTTCGAACTCTAGTCGATAAAAAGCCTGCAAAAGCAGGCTTATATACGTTAATCCATCACAGGTTTTTAGTGATTACAGATCCTATCTGCTGCGGTTTCAATCCCAGCCTCAGAATGAATAAACTTACCTTTCTTTTCTAGAAACTCGATCAACTCATCAGCATTCATCTCGGAAGCTGAGCAAGTGTGATAGTGGGCTTGCTCGCCAAAAGTAGTATGCATTAATTGACTTAACGCTGATTTTGTTAACGACTGACCCTGTGCGAGCATAAGCTCCATCACTTGATGACCATGAACTGACTCTGACATATTCTACCTACCCTTAAACTGTACACGTTAAGCTGCATATATAAAGCATTTTATACGCTATCTATTCCGACAAAACTTTGATCTCGCTAGCAGTCAGATGATTCTCACTAAAATTACGTAGGCAGATCTTAACTAAGCACATAATATTAGCGAATCGAATTAAACTCGCCGACACACTTTTCTGAACCATGATTCTGATAAGCTGTGATAGGTCCAAGATATAAATGAGTCGCTTATGTCGTTAATTTTATTACTAACTCAACAGATGAGCCTTTATATGGTCATTGTCTACCTTGTTAGTAAGACTCCTTTGTTTAAACTCTTCACCGAAGCGGCTACTCGCCTGCCCCATAAAGTGTTTATCTACCTGATATTTTCAAGCTTTTGCATTATGGCTACCTACTTCGGTGAACAAACCAATGACGCTATTGCAAATACTCGCGCTATGGGCGCTGTACTCGGTGGATTACTAGGTGGCCCAGTCACTGGTTTTTTAGTTGGCTTAACAGGTGGCTTACACCGTTACAGCATGGGCGGATTTACCGATCTTGCCTGCGCAATATCAACCACACTTGAGGGCTTATCTGCGGGGTTATTTAGTTATTACTTACGTCGTATTGGCCATCAGGAGTTAATTTACTCACCGCTAATGGTTTGCATCGTTACCTTTGCCGCCGAAATCATGCAGATGCTAGTAATCGTATCTGTTGCCAAACCTTTCGATGATGCTTGGCTTTTGGTGCAGCAAATAGCTTTGCCTATGTTATTGATCAACTCGGTTGGCGCTGCATTATTCATGAGTATTATCCGCGACCAAAAGGCCATGTATGACAAAATGTCATCGGTGTTTTCAACGCAATCATTGCGGATAGCCGAGCGCAGCGTGGGAATATTATCAGACGGGTTTAACGAAGAAAGCTGCATGCAAGTAGCACAAATCGTTAAGCAGGAAACCCAAGTGGGTGCTGTTGCGATTACCGATACAGAGAAACTACTCGCGTTTTGCGGTATTGGCGATAACCACCATATTACCGGAACACCTATTTCATCCAAACTAACCCAAGATGCAATTGAGCAAGACAAAGTGATGTTCGCAGATGGCGTTAACATGGCCTACTCCTGCTCTATCTCAAAAGAGTGTCAATTGGGTTCTTGCTTGGTGATCCCGCTTCGCTCTGATGCAGAGGTCATTGGCACGATTAAACTGTATGAGCCTAAAAAGAAGTTGTTCTTAAATATCAACCGCAGTTTAGGTGAAGGATTAGGTCGATTACTGTCTAACCAAATCTTATATGGTCGTTTTGCTGCCCAGCAAAATTTATTGGTTCAGTCAGAACTCAAGTTATTGCAGGCTCAAGTTAACCCGCACTTTTTATTTAACGCGCTTAATACCATTGCAGCAATCATTCGCCGCGACCCCAATACTGCTCGTAGACTTATTCAAAACTTATCGCAATTTTTACGAATTAACTTAAAGCGCACAACAGGGCTTGTCACCCTGGCAGATGAGCTCGAACATATCGACTCTTACCTCACAATAGAGAAAGCGCGCTTTATTGATAAGCTTACGGTCAATATCGAAATCGCAGATAATTTATTACACTATAAATTGCCTGCATTTACACTGCAGCCCATCATTGAGAACGCAGTGAAACATGGCACATCAAATATGCTTGAATCTGGTGTCATTACGGTTAGGGGCGAGCAATTAGCTGATTCAACGTTACTATTGTCTGTCACCGATAATGCAGGTCTGTATAAAGCAAAAACAGACAGCGAAGGGCTTGGAATGAATATCGTTGATAAGCGTATTCAAAATATGTTCGGCGCACAATTTGGTATTGCCATAGATTTTAAAACTGGCAGTTACACCACTATCAGTATTCATCTGCCTATTATGGAGGCTAACATTTGATCACTTGTATCATTATTGACGATGAACCTTACGCCAGAGATGAAATCGCCATTTTACTGGAAAATGAACCAGACATTGAAGTACTTGCCCAGTGCAGTAATGCCGTAGAAGCCATTCAAGCTATTACTAAACTTAAACCGCAGCTAATATTTTTAGATATCCAGATGCCAAAAATTTCAGGGTTAGAGCTGGCAGCAATGCTAGATCCTGATAATTTACCGCGGATCGTATTTATCACCGCTTTTGATGAGTACGCCATTACCGCATTTGAGAAGCAGGCTTTTGATTACTTATTAAAGCCTATAGATGATGCACGTTTTGCCAACACAGTTGCTAGATTACGCAAAGACTTAACACCTAAAGTGCTAAGTCCTATTGCGGAGGAAAAACTGGCACATATTCCCTGCTTTAGCGGCAATAAGTTGAAAGTTATCGCAACAGAAGCCGTACAATATGTTTATAGCGACGTAAGTGGTGTCCATGTAGCGACAGATAATGAACTTGTCCACACCCATATGACGTTAAGGGTTTTGGCAGAAAAAACCTCGCTTATCTATTGCCACAGGCAGTACTTAATCGCCCCAGCTGCCATTGCTGAAATTGAAATTCAAGAGGCTGGCACCGAGGTAACAACCCGCTCTGGCGCTAAGGTTCCCGTATCCCGTCGTTACTTAAAGCAGCTAAAACAGCTGTTTGGTTTCCAATAGGGTAAAATCGTTAACCGCTTAGGTCAGTATGTTACCACTGACCTTGGCTATTTGACCGCTGAGCTATTTGCCACTTTCCCGTTCAATAAATACGTTTACACTCCCGAGCATTATAAGATTGGAGAGTGTTATTATGTCGTGGTTTTTCCTTTGCGTCGGTCTATTGATCGGTGGCTACTTTATCTACGGTGCATTTGTCGAAAAGGTTTTCGGCATCAATGCTAAGCGCCAAACCCCTGCGTTTACTAAAACAGACGGTGTTGACTATGTACCGATGTCAAAAGGTAAAGTGTATTTAATTCAGCTACTCAATATCGCTGGTGTGGGTCCTATCTTTGGTCCTATCCTAGGTGCGCTTTATGGCCCGGCAGCAATGTTATGGATTGTATTAGGCTGTATTTTTGCTGGTGCCGTTCACGACTACTTCTCAGGTATGTTGTCAGTACGCAACAATGGTGAATCAGTACCAAGCCTTGCGGGTAAATACTTAGGTAAAGGCGCTAAGCACTTTATGAATGTATTTGCCATTATCCTACTGCTTCTTGTTGGTGTAGTCTTTATCTCTGCTCCAGCAGGCCTTTTAGCCAAGCTGACAGGTTGGGATCTGAGCATTTTTGTCGGTATTATCTTCTTCTACTACTTAATTGCGACTATCGTACCTGTAGACAAGATCATTGGCCGTCTGTATCCATTCTTTGGCGCACTATTAGTTTTCATGTCTGTTGGCTTAACCATCGCACTAATCGTATCAAGCGAGCACAGCTTATTGCCTGGCGTTGAAGTGGGTGACTTCCTAACTAATCTTAACCCGAATGACATGCCTCTATGGCCTGCGCTATTCATCACTATTGCCTGTGGTGCGATTTCAGGTTTCCACGCCACACAGTCACCATTGATGGCACGTTGCGTTGAAAACGAATCAAATGGCCGCTTCGTGTTCTTTGGTGCCATGATTGGTGAAGGTATTATTGCACTGATCTGGTGTGCTATCGCATTATCATTCTTTGGTGGTGTTGAAGGCCTAAACGCGGGCATGGCGGGTAACCCTGCAAACGTGGTTTATGAGGCATCGACTGGCCTTCTAGGCGCTGTAGGTGGTTTCCTCGCAGTTTTAGGTGTAATCGTATTGCCTATCACTTCTGGTGACACCGCGTTCCGTAGTGCGCGCCTGATTCTAGCTGAGTTCTTCAAAATGCCACAAACTGAGCTACCAAAGCGCTTAATGTTTGCAATACCATTGTTTGCAGCTGGCGCAGTATTGACTCAAGTCGACTTTGGTGTGATTTGGCGCTACTTCGGCGTGGCAAACCAAGCGACTGCGGTAATGATGTTATGGACAGCATCGGCTTACTTGCTACGTCTAAACAAGTTCCATTGGATCTGTACGATTCCAGCCATGTTTATGACAACAGTAGTGATTAGCTTCCTATTAAGCTCGCCAACTCTTGGCGCTGGTCTACCGATGACGTTGTCGACAATTGCCGGTATCGTATCAACCTTAGTAATCACCGGGTTGATCATGGTTAAGACAAAAGGCAAAGGCGACATAGAGTCGGCTGCTGGAGAAGCTTAATTAATTGCGAGTTAAAGCAAATAAAAAGCCAGTCATTTGACTGGCTTTTTTAATTTGCATTCAAGTGCACTCAACTAGAGTATGCTTAGTTGCTCAATAACCTAAAGCCTACTCCTGCACGCCCTTAAGTAACTCAGGCTCTACAAGTACAGAGTTGTCGTTATCAGAGATCCAGATCTGGCCCTCACAGATATTAAACTGCAAAGACATATTACGACCGACCAATTGTCCCATCGCTTTAACAGCCTCTTCAGGGATGTTCCAAACCGTTAAATTACTATAACGTTCTAGCAGCGGTTCATTTTGCTTCCACCAAATCGGCACACTACGGCCGCCATAGGTAATAAGCTGTACTTGTTTTGCACGGCCGCAAGCTTTACGAAGCCACTTCTCATCGCTTTGACCGAATTCAACCCATAGGTTAATTTCATCGGATAAGGATTTATCCCAAAGTTCTGGCTCGTCATCGACGCACAGTCCTTTACTAAACGTCAGTGAATCACTTGCGTTCATAGCAAAAGCAAGGAGCCTTACCATCATGCGTTCATCGGTTTCTGACGGATGCTGAGCAACCGTTAATTGATGGTCTTGATAATAGCCACGGTCCATATCGGCGATTTGGATAGCGATTTTAAATACGGTAGCTTTCTTAGCCATGAGTGATGTTCACAATAGAATTTGCGCCAAGTTTACCTCAATTTAGTGGCGCAACACATGATCACGTCACTAAAAAGTAAATCGACTGAATAGACAGGATTAAAAGCTTCCTGCCTGCAGATGTCTTGCTGCGGGAAATAGTTTAACTAAATGAGTGATCTCAGCGGTGTCACCATACACTAAGCATGACTCTCCTTTTGCCAGTAACTCGGCAATTGTTGATTCATCATAGTGGTCACTATAGCTTGCATCACGCCTTAAGATCTCATTAAGCCCAAACGGCACTGACAATCGAGAAAAGGTGACTTCTATTTTTTGTAGATATGGCATAGCACCTATTGGCAGTAATTCAGGTGCAGTACCCGAATCAATCAATAAAAGCTCGCCCTGCTGTGCTTGCATAGCAAAACTGGCTTCATAATGGCTTTGTGTATCGGCATCAAAGCGGGAATCATTACGAGTAAAGAACTGTTCCCAAAATACGCGTCTTTGCTTAAACACAGGCAACCGGTGCTGCACCTCTTCACGGCGTTCAGCAATAAAATCAAATAACGGGCTTAACGACTGCGGTAACCAAGATTCTAAACGAGCACGTAGTTCTCTAGCATAAACTGGCGCAGCGCCTGCTGTACTGATAGCAATTTGCAAACGACCACGGTCGACTATGGAAGGAGTAATAAAACGGCAGAACTTGGGGTTATCAACCACGTTAGCCCAAATACCTTGCTCTTTTGCGAAAACAGCTAGCTGCTCATTTAGCGCGGTATCGGCGGTGCAAAGGTATAATAGATCTGCTCCGTTAATATCAGCTTCAGTCACAGCGCGCAGTTCAAGCGAGATCCGACCTTGCTCTGCATAATTGAGAGCGTCCTGACAAGCTTCAATTGCAATCACGTTAATCTGTGCTTGAGTGCGGCTAAGTAAATCCAATTTACGGCTGGCAACATCACCCGCGCCAATAACGAGAACCTTCAGTGATTGAGTATCTACAAACAACGGAAAATATTGCATTTACAATGGCACCTTAACGACAAATTACGACTTATTTAGTCGTGTTCTATCGGCAATTGTCGCTCAAGCCAAGCTTTATAACCACCCGCTAAAGAGACCACTTTGGTATAACCCATAACTTGAAGATTATTTGCAGCTAAAGCTGAACGGTACCCTCCGCCACAATACAAAACTAGCGGTGTATCTTTTTCTGGAAATAAGGTCTCAATATCTCGTTCGATAATACCGCGGCCCAGATGATGTGCTTTAGGTAAGTGTCCTTTTTGCCACTCAGAGTCCTCACGTACGTCCAGCAATGTCCAACCATTCATTGATTGGTATTGCTCAACATTAACTTCGGTCACTAAAGGTAAAATACTTTCAACTAATGCTAAAAATGCGGGATTATGTTTCATTAACTATATTTCTCACTACGTTCGGCACTGCAATTCCAGCAGAGCTCGAAACTTGATTCATTCACTTCATGGCAATTAACACACTTCCATTGTGGGCACTGCGCATTCAGTGAAGCCATTTGTGTTTTAGCCTGTTCGAACTGGCTATCAGCGACCCAAAGTTCAACGTTTTGAATGCCTGTTGGCAACTCACCAACGCCACCCAATAGAGCTTCGCCTTTAATCTCTACTTGTATGCCACTCGATTCGAGCATACCTTTCCAGGTATGAGCTTCTAGGAGGTTTCCTGCTGCGACTAGCCGTGTTTGCTCTTCCATGTTATTTCCTACTGCTATTGCTCTATCTGGCAAATTAAAAGGTTAAAACCTAAATCAACATCACTTAGCTTTTATTGAAGCTTTCAATAAATAAGGCAAATAGTGATGTAACTTGGGATCACATGCTACTGCTAAATTGTTAAGTCTGTCGAGCGGTGTTTTTTCGAACAACACAAAATATCTGTCGAAAGCCTTCTATATGGTGATTTTAGCTGATACCTCAGCGTATAGGAATGAGTATCACTAGCTTCGGAATTATTCATTTATGCTATTAATACCGGCATAAAAAAAGCCACCTTAAAGGTGGCTTTTTATTAATACCATATTGGTTATGGCATTAGTGCATCTTGATCTGCGCCTTCTTTTTCAACTTCTACTGGCATCATGTGTTCACGATTGATCCCTAGTTTGATTGCTAAGAAACTAGCAACGTAGATTGAAGAGAAAGTACCGACAAAAATACCCATTAACAATGCTGTTGCAAAGCCATGGATCATAGTGCCGCCTTTAAGGAACAGCGCAACAACCACAACCAAAGTTGTACCGGTAGTGATAATGGTACGGCTCATGGTTTGGGTAATTGAGATATTCACGACTTCTTCCGGCAAGCTCTTACGCAACTTAAGGAAGTTTTCACGAATACGGTCAAATACAACTATGGTGTCGTTAAGCGAGTAACCTACTACGGTCAATAGGCCTGCTAGCACCGTTAGGTCAAACTCAAGTTGTAATACTGAGAATACACCTAAGGTAACGATGATATCGTGTGCTAGCGCTGCCACAGAACCTAATGCTAGGCGCCATTCAAAACGGAATGACACGTAAATTAGAATACAAATTAACGCCACTAAAACCGCTAGACCGCCTTGCTCAGCAAGTTCTTTGCCGACTTGTGGTCCAACAAACTCAACACGCTTTTGAATTACCGCAGAATCAAGTTGTGTCACAGCAGCCATTACGTCATTAACTTGGTCTTCACTCTTAAAGTCATCTTTAACAGGAAGACGAATAAGCACGTCACGGCTAGAACCAAAGTTCTGTACAACTGCACCACCTACCGCTTCGGTCACCAGACCGCTGCGAATAGCAGTTAAATCCGCAGGCTTAGAGAATTCAAGCTCAACAACCGTACCGCCAGTAAAGTCTAGCCCCCAGTTAATCCCTTTAGTCGCTAAACTAGCAATTGAGCCCAATACCAACACAGCAGAAAAAATACTGATAGGAAGTGCATGGCGTAGGAAGTTGACTGTGCCTTTAACATTTAAAACTTGTAACATTATCAACGTCCCCTTAAATAGACAGTTTCTTCACGCGCTTACCACCCCAAATCGCATTCACGATTGAGCGTGTGCCAACAATGGCTGTAAACATAGAAGTGGCGATACCAATCATTAGCGTCACCGCGAAACCTTTAACCGCACCAGTACCGACTGCAAATAAGATTAGTGCTGTCATAAAGGTAGTAATGTTCGCATCAGCAATGGTTGAGAACGCATTACCGTAACCTTCATGAATCGCTTGCTGTACACTGCGGCCATTACGTAATTCTTCACGAATACGTTCGTAAATAAGTACGTTGCCATCAACCGCCATACCGACAGTTAACACCATGCCGGCAATACCCGGTAAGGTTAATACTGCACCAGGGATCATTGACATCACGCCAACAACCATCACCAAGTTAGCCGTTAGTGCTAAATTAGCAATAAGGCCGAAACCACGGTAGTAAACCAACATAAAGATAAGCACTACTGCCATACCCCAGATCATGGCTTGCATACCGTTTTCGATATTTTCCTGACCAAGGCTTGGACCAATAGTACGTTCTTCAACAATATAAACTGGCGCAATTAGCGCACCTGCACGTAGTAACAATGCTAGGTTTTGTGCTTCAGCATGCTCTAAGCCAGTAATAACAAAGTTACGGCCTAAACGTGCTTGAATAGTAGCAACCGAGATAACTTCCTCAATCTTCTTCATCTTTACGCTACCATCAGCATTCTTTTCACCGGTATCTTTGTACTCGATAAATAGCGTTGCCATTGGATTACCAATGTTGTCTTTGGTTACGTTAGAGAAAATTGAACCGCCTTTCGCATCAAGATTAATGGCTACTTGTGGACGACTGTATTCATCAAAACTTGGTTGTGCGCCTTGGATATGATCACCGGTCAACATAACCGTTTTTTTCAATACCACTGGACCGCCATCACGACGTTCGTAAAGCTCAGAACCCGCTGGAACTCGACCGCTCATTGCAGCTTGAACATCAGCTTTTTGGTCAACCATGTGGAATTCAATCGATGCTGTCGCACTTAAAATCTCTTTTGCACGCGCAGTATCTTGAACACCTGGTAGCTCAACGATAATACGTTCAGCACCTTGACGCTGTACAACTGGCTCAGCCACACCTAACTCGTTTACACGGTTACGTAATGTCGTGATATTTTGTTGTAGCGCCTCTTCTTTAACTTGTTTTAAGTAAGCTTCGCTTGGATTTGCAACAAGAACATAGTCTTCGCCAACGCTGTTGTCTTGGAAGACCATGTCATTGCTGCGTGACTTTAGAAAGTTTTCTGCTTTAGCTAAAGTCTCAGCATCACGGAATTTAATCTGGATGCCTTTGGCGCTATTACGAATACCCGCGTAGCGAATTTTCTCAGCTCGTAAATCCGTTCTGAAGTCAGCAACTTTGGCTTCGGTCATCTTACGAATCGCTTCACCCATGTCCACTTCCATTAAGAAGTGAACACCACCGCGTAAGTCCAAACCTAGCTTCATCGGCGAACCGCCCATGGCTTCAAGCCATGCAGGAGTTGCTGGAGCTAAGTTAAGTGCTACGGTATATTTGTCGCCTAACGCTTCAGCAATGGCTTCTTTAGCAACAAGTTGCGCTTCACCATTGTTGACACGTACTAACAACTGACCATTTTCAAGCTCAGCACGCTTAACTGCGATACCTTTGCTCTTTAATACATCATTTACTGTCGACATTGTCGACGCTGAGACCTCTGCTCCTCGGGTGGCAACCACTTGAACTGCGTGGTCTTCACCGAAAAGGTTTGGTATCGCATAGAATGCACCGACGGCGATAATAATTATCACCATCAGGTTTTTCCACATCGGGTATTTATTCAACACGCCTTTGCCCTCTTGGCTTAAAGTGACTTAATAGAGCCTTTTGGCAATACGGCCGCAATATAATCCTTCTTAATCGTGATTTCGCTAGTCTCGTTGATAGTCAACAATACATAGTCGTTTTCATCACTGATTTTTGCGATCTTACCTAGAATACCGCCGCTTGTTAGCACTTCATCACCTTTGCTCAAAGAGCTCATTAGGTTCTTGTGCTCTTTAACGCGCTTTGATTGTGGACGGAAAATCATGAAGTAAAAAATTAGGCCGAAAATGACCAACATGAAAATCAATTCCATCGTACCACCAGCGCCACCAACAGGTGCATCAGCTGCATATGCGTTTGAAATAAACATAGTATTCTCTTCTTATTGTCTGAGTAAAAATTAATCGGATAATTCAGGAACTTCAGGTACTTCTCGACCTTGGCTGGTATAGAATTCCGTAACAAAGGCGTCTAATGTACCTGTCTCGATAGCGCCACGCAAACCTTCCATCAATCTTTGGTAATAGCGAAGGTTATGAATGGTGTTTAATCGAGCACCCAAAATTTCGTTACAACGATCCAAGTGGTAAAGGTATGCCCGTGAGTAGTTCTTACAGGTATAACAATCACACTTATCATCGAGTGGTGAAGTGTCATCACGATGACGTGCATTACGGATCTTAATAACCCCTTCACTGGTAAACAGATGACCATTTCGAGCATTTCGCGTTGGCATAACACAATCGAACATATCTACACCGCGGCGAACACCTTCAACTAAATCTTCTGGCTTACCGACCCCCATCAAATAGCGAGGCTTATCAGCTGGAATTTTTGGACAAACATGCTCAAGAATGCGATGCATGTCTTCCTTAGGCTCGCCAACTGCTAAACCACCAACAGCGTATCCATCAAAACCAATGTCAACTAAGCCATTTAGGCTTTCATCACGTAGGTCTTCATAAACACCGCCTTGAATAATACCGAATAAGGAATTCGGGTTTTCAAGTCTGTCAAACTCATCACGTGAACGTTGTGCCCAACGCAGAGACATCTGCATCGATTTACGCGCTTCGTCCTCAGTTGCTGGATATGGCGTACACTCATCAAAAATCATTACCACATCACTGCCCAATGAATCTTGAATTTGCATCGACTTTTCTGGATCCAAGAAAATCTTTTCACCGTTAATTGGTGAGCGGAAATGTACGCCTTCTTCAGTGATCTTACGAATATCACCCAAGCTAAATACTTGGAATCCGCCTGAGTCAGTCAAAATAGGACGTTGCCAGTTCATAAAGTCATGCAAGTCGCCATGCTTACGCATGATCTCTTCACCTGGACGTAACCATAGGTGGAAAGTGTTACCTAGCAGAATGTCTGCACCGGTTTCACGCACTTCTTCAGGCGTCATACCTTTAACGGTACCGTATGTACCTACAGGCATAAACGCTGGCGTTTCAACTGTGCCACGTTCAAAAATCAAACGACCACGACGCGCGCGGCCTTGAGTTGTATCTAATTCGAATTTCATTTTTCACCTCGCCAGATAAACAGTCTGACCTGAGTTAACTCAAGTTTTTGAGTCAAAGATTATGACAAACATAAGGGCAAACAATTCAGTATCAACCCTAAATGCCAAAATATGCATTAAATCTGCGGATAAAAAAATACCCACTTCATATTATGAACTGGGTATTTTAAAGCAATTTGGATAATTAGTTCGCTTTTTTGGTCACAAACATGGCGTCACCATAGCTAAAGAAGCGGTATTTTTGAGCGATCGCGTGCTGATAGGCGTTTTTTACCTCATCGAAGCCTGCAAACGCACTTAGTAACATAATCAAAGTAGATTCTGGCAGGTGGAAGTTTGTCACCATGGCATCGACAACTTGGAACTGATAGCCTGGATAAATAAAGATATCGGTATCACCGCTAAATGGCTGTAACTCACCAACTGATGCTTTAGCTGCACTCTCTAATGAACGCACCGATGTAGTGCCCACTGCAACGACACGATTACCTGCAGCTTTAGTTGCCGCGATTAACTCAACAACATCTTTTGGCACTTCTGCCCACTCAGAATGCATTTTATGATCAAGAATATTATCAACGCGCACCGGCTGAAATGTACCTGCACCAACGTGCAAAGTCACAAAAGCAGTGTTCACGCCCTTGTCTTTTAATTTAGCCAGCATGGCATCGTCAAAATGTAGACCAGCTGTAGGTGCAGCAACTGCGCCAGGGTTTTGGTTGTAAACCGTCTGATAGCGCTCTTTATCCGTATCTTCATCAGGTCTATCAATATATGGCGGCAGCGGCATATGACCCACTTCTTCGAGTACTTCCAAGATAGTCTTGTCACTTTGCAGTTCAAGCTCGAATAATGCGTCGTGTCTCGCGACCATCACCATCTCATAGCCACCATCAAGACAGACAATCGAATCGACTTTTGGCGATTTAGAACAACGAACGTGGGCCAGAACTCGTTTATCGTCAAGCATGCGCTCAACTAAGATCTCTAACTTACCACCTGACTGCTTAGTACCAAACATACGTGCAGGAATAACCCGAGTATTATTAAACACCATTAAATCACCAGGATTCACATGTTCTAGAATATCGGTAAACTGCAGATCGGCAAGCTCGCCACTGTTACCATTGAGTGATAACAGTCGTGAAGCAGTACGCTCAGCGGTTGGGTAACGAGCAATTAGCTCATCAGGGAGTTCAAACGAAAAATCTGCAACGCGCATGGAAAGTCTCTACTGTGTCTAAATCGGCCGCTAGTCTATGACTAGCGTAAAAGAAGATCAACAATCTAACCTTAAAAAAGCCAATTCTTTAACTGATAATAACGACTATTCGCGCAAACTAACTAAGCCTATTGGCTTTAGTTAAGCGACTTAAACTTAGTTGATGCTTGCTTAACAGGTTCGCTATCAGCTTTAATAGAAAAATCTTCCATTCGATAACTATGCTGTTGATAAGGGATGTCAATATCGACTTTTTTACGTCTAACTTGACCATTCTTGACTAACTTTTTGGTTAACCAGTTCCACATCATCCTTGATCCTCAAACCGTGTTGTTGATGGGTATTGCTTATTTATTGATGCACATCCTTAAGGAAACAAGGCTACTACCGCTTTATTTGGTCAGTTCACCAGAAAGAATTTCCTTCGCATCGCGCAGCATGATACCGTGATGTATGCGTATTACCAAGTATAAAATATGAACTTTCTTGCACACCTGCATTTAGCAGACAACAGCCAGACCTCATTGGCGGCCAATATTGCTGGAGATTTTGCAAAAGGCAGTATTGAGCACTTCCCTAAACACCTACAGCAAGGGATTTGGTTACATCGTCAAATAGATCAACTTACCGATAGCCACGAATTAACCAAAGAACTACTTGCGTTATTTCCTAAGTCATTGACCCGTGCTGCACCTATTATCATTGATTTAAGCTTTGACCATATGCTTGCCAAGTATTGGGATGAGTATCATCACCAAAGCCTTGAAGAGTTTGCTAGCAAAGCTTACGACGCTATTGATGACTGCGATAATCTACCCGAGCAGCTAGTCAATATCGCGCCAAAAATCCGCCAAGAGAACTGGCTTGTTGCTTACCAAACACGCGCAGGGCTTAACCAAACACTGACCTCAGTTGCAAAACGCGTGTCAAAGCCCGAGATTTTTAATGGCGCTCAAGAGTGCGTAAAAAAGTTGGATACTGAAATCGAAATTGCCTTTCGTACTTTTTATCCGCAGCTAATGGCGTATAGCCGCTTATGGACTCGCAACACACCACCTGAGTACTTATAGTGTTTTGCGCAGCCTGTTTAGACGAATCCTTAGCTTAAACAGGCGCTGCACTAACTAAAACAGTCATTAATTACATGTCTAAAGACTAAGTATTTGCTAGAATTGCCCAGCAATAGGAGAACTCATGCAAATTTTTAGCTATCAGCCCCCCAGCATTCCTTGGTTAGATATCCGCTATATCGACCGAGATATTATTGTTATCAACAAGCCATCGGGCTTGCTTTCTAATCCAGGGATTGCCGAATATACCCACGATTGCGCACTCACCCGCCTTCAACAGCGCTATAAAGACGCCATTTTAGTGCATCGCTTAGACTGTGCCACTTCAGGCATCATGGTATTTGCTCGCAATAAAAAGGCCGAGTCTAGTCTAAAAACGCAATTTCAAAATAGGCAAACAGCAAAGACCTATATCGCAGAGGTTCAAGGACTGTTATCAGAACAAACAGGAGTGATAGATCTTGCTATTGCAGCTGATAAAGTCAATCCGCCAAAACAGATGATTACTGAGACTGGGAAATCAGCGATAACGCATTATCAAGTCTTGCAGCAAAATGACGGCAATAGTTTAGTAGAGTTAAAACCTGTAACTGGCAGAACGCACCAATTACGTGTGCATATGTTAGCGCTTGGTCACGCTATTTTAGGGGATGATTTCTACGGTGACGAGTCCGTAATTAACGCAGCTGAACGTTTACGCTTACATGCACAAAGCTTATGTTTCACTCATCCATACTCGGGTAAAACAATGGACTTCAACAGCAAGCATCCATTTTAAAATAGATGTACGCTTAATGACTAAAAAAGGGGCTAAAGCCCCTTTTTATTACTTAATACTTAAGCAGCAGCTTCATCGACCTTAGCGGTGTAATAACAGTGAGTTGAATTACAAAATTTCAATTCATTACTAGGTGTTAGCATGAAGAATTCACCAAAGATGTTGCCGCCCTTATCTTCCAGCTTAATACCGTCACTTGTGGTTTCAAAGGTCATTTCATCGAGACTATGACAACCATCAAGATACCAAGTCTCCAAATAATATTTACCATCTTGTTTATAAACAGTTAAATTGTCACCTAATAATGGTCGTTCATCAATCCAACGTCCTACCACTTCTCTATCTGTTTGCTCGTCTTCGCGCCACGATAAGCGCCTGCGCTTTTCTACTACTGACATTTCCATCTCCTTGAGCTTTGTTGCTTTCTCAATTTGAATAACTTCATCTGTCTTACTACGCACAAGAGTCATTTGTTCATTTCCCTATTAAAAACATTTGTAAATTATTTGTCAGTTAAATCATGTGTAAACGAGCAAACATCACGAAAACACCGCTAACTTTTAAAATAAAGTGTATCGCAATAACAATTTAAAAACGCGATATAAATCACTTTCTATGCATTACTTTAGCCAATCCGCATTAAAAGACAAGCTAATAACAACTCATACCTGTTTTTGGCCTTTTTTCCATCAAAACCTGTTATAACCCTAGGCTCTTGTTAAACAATTGATAAAAATGCTACAGGAATCGCAATGAAGTACAATCGACGACATTTCTTAAAAACAGCAGGTGTCACTGCCGCTGGACTCATTACCTCACAACTCCCTTTATCAACAGCTCACGCCGTTTCATCCAAGCCCACTGAAGCCCAATCAGTCATGGGGTTAATCGCACCTAAAATGGCAACTGTTAGAGTCGGATTCATCGGTGTTGGGCAACGAGGTTCGGGTCATGTAAAACATTTTTGTCACCTAGAGGGAATCGAGATCAAAGCGATTTGTGATACCGATGAAAGTGTATTAGATAAGTCGATTGAGTTTGTGCAAGCTCAAGGGCTACCGAGACCTGGTCGATACACTGACAATGAACATGCCTATAAGGAGCTGCTGAGCCGAGATGATATTGATATTGTGATTATTTCTACACCTTGGGAATGGCATGCTCCCATGGCTATAGATACCATGGAAAGTGGTAAACATGCCTTTGTCGAAGTTCCTTTAGCTCTTACCGTTGAAGAATGCTGGCAAATAATCGATACCGCTGAGCGAACCCGTAAGAACTGCATGATGATGGAAAACGTCAACTACGGCCGCGATGAGTTAATGGTACTGAATATGGTACGTCAGGGAGTATTTGGCGAACTACTGCATGGCGAAGCGGCTTACATTCATGAACTTCGTTGGCAGATGAAGGAAATTGACCGTAAAACCGGCTCATGGCGCACCGGCTGGCATGCAAAGCGTAATGGCAACTTATACCCGACCCACGGCCTAGGGCCAGTATCGCAATATATGAATATCAACCGCGGCGATCGATTTGATTACCTCACCTCTATGAGCTCGCCTGCCCTTGGCCGTGCTTTATATGCCGAGCGTGAATTCCCTAGCGAGCATCAACGCAATCAACTTAACTATATCAACGGCGATATGAACACTTCGCTAATTAAAACCGTTAACGGCCGTAGCATCATGGTCCAACATGACACCACCACCCCTCGCCCATACAGTCGACACAACCTAATCCAAGGCACTAATGGTGTGTTTGCCGGATTCCCAAATAGAATTGCAATTGAACAAGGAGGATCGGGTAACTTCCATAAATGGGATATGGACATGGAAAACTGGTATGCCAAATACGACCACCCATTATGGTTACAAATGGGCAAAGAGGCCGAACGTAATGGTGGCCATGGTGGCATGGACTTCTTAATGTTGTGGCGTATGGTGTATTGCTTACGTAACGGCGAGCCACTCGATCAAGACGTTTATGATGGCGCAGCTTGGTCAGTGGTCAATATCCTCAGTGAAGAATCCGTTAACAACCGCAGTAACTCGGTCAACTTCCCAGACTTTACCCGCGGCGCATGGAAGACGGGCAAACCGCTAGGTATTGTGGGCTTATAAGCACCACACACTTGTTTTTGGCTGTTAATTGCAGCAATAGCAAATAAAAAAGCCCACTCAAAAATGAGTGGGCTTTTCAGTATTTAACGAGTCAATTTAAAACTAGGTGTTTTCTTTGCGCTCTGCCGCTTCACACGCCGCTGCAGTGAAGATTACATCAGTAGAGCTGTTCAAACCTGTTTCAGCTGAATCTTGAATAACACCAATAATAAAGCCAACAGCAACAACCTGCATCGCTACATCATTTGAAATACCGAACAAGCTACAAGCTAGTGGGATTAATAGTAATGAACCACCTGCAACACCTGATGCACCACAAGCAGAAACACCTGCTACAACACTGAGCAAAATAGCAGTAAGAATATCCACTTGAATTCCCATAGTGTTAGCTGCCGCTAGCGTTAGGATGGTAATCGTGATTGCCGCGCCGCCCATGTTAATGGTTGCACCGAGTGGAATAGACACCGAATAAGTATCTTCGTGAAGCTTTAGCTTTTCACATAATGCCATGTTTACTGGAATATTAGCCGCACTTGAACGAGTGAAAAACGCTGTAACACCGCTTTCACGAATACAAGTAAATACCAATGGGTATGGATTTCGACGTATTTTAAAGTACACAATCGCAGGGTTAATAATTAACGCCATAATTGCCATTGCGCCAAGTAGTACTAACAACAGATGCATGTAACCTGCAATAGCGGCAAAACCTGTAGTTGCGAATGTTGCAGCCACTAGACCGAAAATACCAATTGGCGCTAAGCGGATAATAAAGCGTACCATTTGTGATACACCGTGGCTCACATCGGCAAAAACTTGTTTGGTTGAATCAGTGGCGTGATGCAAAGCAAGACCAAGACCAACACCCCACGCAAGAATACCAATGTAATTACCAGTCATTAATGCATTAACTGGGTTATCAACAAGTTGGAATAAAAGAGTATGAATAACCTCACCAATCCCTTCTGGTGGTGAAGCCTGAGCAGCATCAAGTGATAATGCTAATGTCGTTGGAAAAGCAAAACTCATCAATACGGCGGTTACTGCAGCCGAAAATGTACCGAATAGATACAATATAACAATCGGACGCATATTGGTTTTAGCATTTTTCTTTTGGTTAGCAATAGATGCCGCAACCAAGATAAAAACTAAGATAGGTGCAATTGCTTTTAAAGCGCCAACAAATAGTGAGCCTAAAAACGCTACGTTTTCAGCGCCTGTTTTAGATACCGTAGCTAACGTAACACCCGCGATAATACCAATAAGAATTTGTAACACTAAACTGCCGTCTGCCAACCGGGCAAACAAAGATGGTTTTTGATTCATTACTTAACCTGTCGTTTTTATATTATGTAGAATCTCTATTAAACGAGCTAATACCTCTGCCCGCATGAATTAGAGTTAATCTCCCTTCTATACAGTTTGTATCGGATGCGGCAACGCTTGTCTACCTTTGCTAGGTAATTAGGCTCGGTTATTACTCATGATTAACATAATACTAATAAGGTCCTAAAGATTAGCGTTTGCTGTGGCTTTTTCAGCGCCCCGTAACATGGCATCAATTAGCTCATGAGCACAAAACTTAGTTAACGCTTCATTAGCGCCCACTTGGTGCGCTTGGCTAACACTGATCTCACTTGATAGAGAGGTATGTAAAATAATATAAGCTGACGCGATGGCGGGGTTATTCTTAACTTCAAATGCCAGCTCATAACCATCGAGTCCCGGCATTTCAATATCACTGACTAAAATATCTATACGTTGATTATTTTTCTCAGCCAACTCCATTATCGACAGCGCTTCTTTACCATCCGCGGTGACTTGATATGGAATATTAATACTATCTAATGCATCACTTAATTGCTTACGTGCGACTTTTGAATCGTCTACTAGCAAGATATTCATCGGTTTTAAATGTTCGCGCTGCACATCGGTTAAGATCGCTCGCGTTGTTTCAGGGCTAGCTGGAAATACGTTAGAAAGTAATAACTCAACATCTAGAAGCTGTACCAGCTTGCCATCAACTTTCGTCACACCAGTAAGAAACGCATTTTTACCAAGCGTACTTGGTGGTTTTTCAATATCTCGCCAATTACATTCAATGATTTTATCAATCGAACGCACTAGGAAACCAATCACCATTCTTTGGCAGTCAGTAATAATAATGTAACTATCTTGCAGCTCTTCTTGACTAATAGGCCGATAACCAATCGCTGCTGCCATATCAACAATTGGAATGGTTGCACCGCGTATTGTCGCTGCACCTAAAATAGTAGGATGTGAATGCGGGATGGCGCTTAATGGACTAAAAGGAACTAACTCCCTTATTTTTAATGTGCCAAGAGCAAATAACTGAGTCAATGATAATTGAAATAGCAACAAGCCCTGAGATTGGCTTGCTTTGCTTTTGTTATTACTGGTTATTGAGTTCATTTAACTACAGCCATTTTAGTTACACTTGTTTAGGCAAACTCTAACTCAAGCATATAGTCCACACAATTAAAGCTGAGACTCAATCGGTAATAATGCGATACAGTCCACGAGAAACTTTCGCCAAAGCCCTGCATCCGGTTCGCTGTAAATTTTGCGCTGATTAAAATCATCAAACCAAATAATCTCATCATCCTCGATCTCAAGTCGATAGCTGTTTTTAACAAGATTAGCTTCAACCCCTTCAACGACAGCTGTTGCTAATTGCTGATTATCAACAATTAGCCCCATCTCAGTATTTAACCATGCTGAACGGGGGTCAAAATTAAAAGAACCTACAAACACTGATTCTCTATCAATAATAAATGTTTTGGCGTGTAAGCTACTTTTAGAGCTACCACTCCAGCTGCTAGTTTTTTTGACATCTGGGTTAGCTTTTACCTCAAAAATCTTCACTCCAGCCGCTAACAAAGCTTGTCGATACCCTCTATAACCAGCGTGTACAGCCAATACATCTGTAGCGGCTAAGCTATTTGTTAATATAGTGACATTGACTCCAGAGTTGACAGTTTCAATAATACTCTGAGTACCGCTACGCGTTGGCACAAAATACGGCGAGACAAGCAGTACCTCATGTTTTGCCGTTTGTAAAAACTCACCCAAGTCGGCCAAAATGCTATCCGAATCCAACTGATGATTTTGCTTATCTGGTTGGTCATAAACAAGTTTTGCAGGCCCCCAAAACCATGACAATGACTGGCTCTTCATTTTAGCCATAAGGTCACTATTGAGTAATCGCGTAACATAGGGGTTATCGTTAAAGGCTTGTTGCTGCGACTCAACGATTGCAAGCTCTTGTTCCACCTCTTCATTAGTGACAATAATAGAACTGAGCGCTTCAATCTCAACGGTTAACGGCGCATTCCAATATAAGTCAAATTGATCGGACACCTCATCAACAGCGGTACCTATCGCCATCAAATCAAAATCACCAAACTCAACGTCAGTATTATTCGAGAAATATTCATTGCCGATATTACGCCCACCAACCACTGTAATCGTGTTGTCTATCGTTAATGATTTATTGTGCATTCTGTGGTTTAAGCGAGAAAAGCCAACTACAAATGCAAGATTGCGATAGCTACGCTCAAATGACGGGTTATATAACCGAACTTGAATATTTTCATGCTTTGCGAGCATCGATAATGCCTTATCAGCATTTTTGATTGCCATATCATCAAGCAATATACGCACTCGGACGCCGCGTTCTGCGGCCTTGATAAGATGCCAGGTGAGCAGCCTGCCGCTATCATCGGCACGATAAATATAATATTGCAGGTCAATACTCGCCGTTGCAGAGCTGACTAATGCTAAACGTGCGATAAATGCATCTACACCATCACTTAGGGCAATAACTCCGGTTTCCCTAGGGTGAGCCAACACATCCGGCTGTACAAATTCGACTAATGGCCATGTATTTTGTGGCTGAAGCTTAGATGAGGGTTGTTTATCAGGAAAAACAGCAGAAGCTTGGCAGCCGGTTAATATCCAAACTGCCCAAAGTAATATCAATCTAAATGATGTTAACGTCTGCAATCCATTTGCATTCATTTTATTATTCTAATTACGAACCTTAGTTAATCTTGTAACGCATAAAGCACATCAAATGCAAATTGATCCCAACCTTCAGAGCTAAATGCAATGTCACGAACGGCTCTGACCTGACTAACGGCGTGCAATGGTGCTGCGCCATTATCCATTAAATAGTACGCCATAATCAGTCCCGTTCTATCTTTGCCTGAACGACAATGGATTAATACCGTCTTATCTTGTGCTTCACATTGTCTGATAAAAGCCAGCGCTTTGGGAACTTGTTCGGTACAAAGTGTTAAATCTTCTTCTTTAGGCGGGATGTTGTTAGAAAACGGCACACATAGATAATCTAGACCTAAATCAGCTATTTCTTGAACGTTACACTCTTCACCATGATTGACCGATAAAATTGCATCAATGCCAGACGCCTTTATTTGTGCAAGATCCCAAGGGTCTTTATTTGGGCCACTGCGTCCTGCAATTTGCCCCTCAACTAACCAAAATAGGTGCTGCATAGTGTTTCCTAGATAAAAAATGTGTTGTAACAGACAATAAATCGACAAGAGCATACCTAATGCCGAAATGCTGCGCTATCGCTTTGTCTCTCTAGATGACTATCTGTGGTTAAAAACTGGTGCTACGCCGCAAAAATGCCGTTACAGATGTTAAAAAGGGCTCAATATGAGCCCTTTAATATTGCGCGACATGCTGAAAAGTGCAGCGCGATGTAAACTTTTCGATTTAAGACTTCTTAGCCCAAACCTCAGCATTGACCTTTTTACGGTGCTTTTTACCTGTACCAGCAGGTTTTGCCATTGGCTTTAAATCGCGAGATGGGCAGTCTTCTGGCGCTTCAAGGTCGGCTTCAAAACCAGGGATTTGCTCACGCTCTAAACGCAGCTTATTTTTCTTCTCAATCAACTTAAAGTGTTGATATTCATCATGAGAAATTAAGCTCATCGCGATACCAGCTTCACCTGCACGACCACTTCGGCCGATACGGTGCATGTAATCAGCAGGACTTCTCGGTAATTCGAAGTTAATTACGATTGGCAGCTTTTCAATATCAATACCGCGTGCCGCGATATCAGTTGCAATCAGTACACTGATCTCGCCAGACTTAAAGCCATCGAGTACACGGTTACGAGCGCCCTGACCTTTATCACTGTGAAATACTTCAGCAGTTATACCGGCATTTTCCAACTTCTGTGCAAGACGGTTACAGCTATATTTTGCACTGGCAAAGATAAGCACTTGTTGCCACTGATTGTCTTTAATCAGCTGCGCTAATAAAGCCGTTTTACGATTACGATTAACGGTGATAACACGCTGAACCAAAGTGCTTTCTTCGCTACTTTGTAATTGTACTTCGACAGGGTTATTCAATAGCGAATCGGTAAGCTCACGCACTTCTTCAGGGAAAGTCGCTGAGAACAACAAGGTTTGCTTAGCTTTAGGTAGTTTAGCTAAAAGTTCGTTCAGCTCTTCAGTAAAACCGAGGCTCAACATACGATCAGCTTCGTCCAACACTAATGTGGTGGTTTTATCCAGTTTAAGAGCGTTACTTGAAATAAGATCGATTAATCGACCAGGTGTAGCAACCACGATGTCTGCGCCACCACGTAGGCTTTGCATTTGCACGTTAGTCGACACGCCGCCATAAACTGCAAGAGTTTTTAGGTTAGGTTTAATCAACTGCGAATAGCGCATAAAGCTATCGCTAACTTGCTGTGCTAGCTCACGAGTAGGCACTAACACTAAACAAGAAACAAAGTTGCTTCCCGCTTTACTAGGTGATGTTTTAGCAAGCTTTTGAATAATAGGTAGAGCAAAAGCAGCGGTTTTACCCGAACCCGTTTTAGCGCCGCCGAGCACATCTTTCCCGCCTAAAACAGCAGGAATAATGTGTGATTGAATTGGAGTAGGCTTTGTATAACTCAGCAGTTTAAGCGTTTCAAGCAACTCAGGGATTAGCCCTAGTTGGGTAAAGTCACTGTGAGCTGGTGCGCTCGCTACAGTTTGCGTTGCTACTTGGTCGGTTGAAGATACTGGCTGAGTCATAATTTACGGGTAAACGCCTAATCAAAAATAAGGCGCTTATTCTACGCTAATATCACTTTAAAAGCTTATCTTTCTTAGTGCGCTGCTTGCTGGCGGTTATTGGACCGTAAAAGCCTTGTTTGCAGGGAAAATAAACTAGTTTAGCTAAACTGATAAGCCCTCAAGGCTGAGCAGTTTTTGTTTTAAATCTAGCCCGTAGGCATAACCGGTTAAGGTTCCATTTTTACCTATTACTCTATGGCAGGGCACAATAATCGCGATAGGATTAGCGCCGTTTGCAGTCCCCACCGCCCTTACTGCTTTTGGACGATTCACTTTATTGGCAATATCTGCATAACTACAACTTTGACCATAATCAATCTCAGTTAACGCTTGCCACACTTGTTGCTGAAACTCGGTACCTTTCGGCGCTAGCGCCACATCAAAGTGACTTCGCGTACCACCAAAGTATTCAATCAGCTCTTGTTTTGCCTGTAATAGATGCGCACTTGCTCTTTGTTCTAATTCCGACTCACTCACTGAGTCAATAGCGCTGTGGACACGCTTATTCTCAAGCAATTGGTTATCGACTTCTCTAGACAGCCATTCACTATTAATTTGAGGAATAAAATTCAAATGAGTGATCCCGTCTTCATTCGCACATAAGGAAATCGTGCCAAAATCAGATTCAAAATTAAGTTTAACCAAGGGTAGTGAGCGTTTATTCATGACAAATTCCACAGCTGAAAAGTTAAGTAGCTCCCCCACGGAGCACTTAGTTGAGCAAGTTGTTGGCTAATAGACTCGTAATCAAGAGTAGGACTATCTGCACCCTGCGAATATAAGCCTAATACACGCTTTTTAACCACGAGATCACCGCACAATAAAACATTGGGATCACTGAGGCCGCGCATTTTGGCATAAGCGACAGTCCATGGACCAATACCTTTGATAGATAGCCATAAGTCTGGCTCTGCTTCTGGATGTTCATCAAGGAACTGCCCTAGCCCATTTAATGCTTTCTTTCTCACTCCAGGCATTTTCAATTCAGTCAATTCTGCATTCGCTATCGCTTTTGCTGTAGGGAACAACTTAACTCGCTTATCACCAATAACACGCTCTTCGCCATAAGCGAGCACTAACTGATTTAACAGTTTAGAAGCTTGTACAATACTCACTTGCTGGCCTAACACTGCTCGGCAACCTGCCTCAAATGCCGACCAAACTCCAGGTAACCTAAGCCCTTCAGTCATCTGCTCTGCTAACGGCTCGATTGTTTTTAGCACATCATCAATTCGGCCAATATTTGCATCAAGATCCAGCACTCTACGGATAGCGTTAATAATGGCACCTAATTGTACAAGGCCCGATTCATTCTCAAGTACAATTTCGACGTTAAACAGATTGGCACTGGCATCGAGCTTTGCTGTAAAGTAACCACTCACCTCATTAAGCGTAAAACTGCGCCCATAGCTGAATTCATCACCTAACCACTCCATATTGTCTACGGCGCGCACTCGATAGAAATCTTGCTGTTGCTGCCAAGAAAGTGGCGGCCGGAAACTCATTTGTAATTTCAAAGCCACGCGTCCAATGTTGTTTTTTTCCTTGCTCGATAGAGCTTGCTTACTCGATTTATTTAAATTATTTTTCGTTAATGCACTTTTTCTTAATTCACTAGGCGTGAGCTTTAGTGACTTTTGAAAAGCTTCATTAAAGCGGCGAATGCTGCTAAAGCCTGCAGCAAATGCCACTTGAGTGATAGATAACTGACTTTGATGCAATAACTGTTTAGCCAGCATAAGTTGCCGATATTGGTTGTAACCTTTAACTGAAATACCCATTTTTTCGTTAAATAACTTACGCAAATAGCGACTGCTGATCCCAAGCCGATCAGCCATCGACTCGACACTCACACCTTCAGTACCTGACAAGGTCCCACCATCTATCAGCGCTTTAGCTCTATCTAAAGTAGTTTGTGTGCCTTGCCATGCATAAGACTTGGGAGCAGAATCCGGTCGGCAACGTAAACAAGGGCGAAGCCCTGCATTTGCCGCGAGTATCGCATTATCAAAATAGCGGACGTTTTGCTCTTTTGGGCTAACTGCGGGGCAGATTGGTCGACAGTAAATTTTAGTTGTTAGCACGCCGATAAAAAACTGACCGTCAAATCGAGGATCTCGAGCAAGTCTTGCTTTACGGCAGGCGTCTTTATCAAGCTGGCACTCATGCTCTAACATTTACAGTCCTACAATTGAATTGATATCACTTATCTTACGTAACAAGCCTCGGTATCACTAGCGGAAAACGGAACTCAATAGCACTGATATTTCATAGTGACCGTTAATCACAATAAATATTTACTATTTATATCCCCCAATCAATGCGTTATTCCTATATGCTGTGCTTTCATTAGAATTTTCTAACACGCAGATATTATTGAGTAGAAACATGTTCAAACGATTTGAATCTTGGGTTGAGCCGCTCCCAAGCGAAGAGCCACAACAGCCTCCTAAAGGGATCTATGCGTTTTGCCGCCATTACACTCGAGGCTTTGAAGTCCCGCTGGTAATTATGTCAATTCTCACCGCAATGCTGGCAATTCTTGAAGTATCACTTTTTGGTTTTATGGGCGATTTGGTTGATCTATTAGTTAAGCATGATCCTGATACCTTGTTCGAGCAAGAAGGCATACGTTTACTTGGCATGACTCTGCTGGTTCTTGTGGTGATCCCACTACTGACCTTGTTGCATGCGCTAATTGTTTATCAAGGCTTATTGGGCAATTACCCCATGTCTATTCGATGGCTAGCTCACCGCTATCTGTTAAAGCAGAGTGTTTCATTTTACCAAAATGACTTTGCTGGACGTGTCGCCACTAAGGTAATGCAAACCTCACTAGCAGTTAGGGAAACCGTTACCAAGTTATTAGATGTGTTGGTTTATATCCTAGTTTATTTCACCTCTATGGTGGTGATGATAGCCAAAGCCGATTTACGCCTTATGGTACCTATGCTGATCTGGTTAGCAGTATATGTTGCTTTGCAAATGCGCTTTTTACCTCAGTTAAAAAAGGTATCGACTGAACAAGCAGATGCTCGCTCTACCATGACAGGGCGTATCGTCGACAGTTACACCAATATTGCAACGGTAAAACTGTTTTCACATACCCAAAAAGAAGCGGAATATGCCAAAGGCAGTATGCGCACCTTTTTAGAAACGGTTTACAGGCAAATGCGCTTGGTCACTTGGATAAATGTCAGTGTACAAGTCATTAACTACATATTGGCATTTTCTATTGCGGCGGTATCAATTTGGCTATGGCAAGGTGATGCGATTACTGTAGGTGCAATTGCGATTGCAATCAGTCTTGCCCTACGACTTAACGGTATGTCTCAATGGATCATGTGGGAGGTAAGCTCACTATTTGAAAATATAGGTACAGTGGCAGATGGCATGAATACCCTATCGAAGCCAACTGACATCAATGATGTTGATAACGCGCCAGCGCTGAACGTCACTAAAGGCAGTATCGATTTTGATAACGTGAGCTTTCACTATGGTGAGAATACCGGCGTAATCGATAATTTAAACCTTAACATCAAAGCCGGTGA
This sequence comes from Shewanella sp. 10N.261.52.F9, assembly GCF_041471165.1. Lineage (NCBI taxonomy): Bacteria > Pseudomonadati > Pseudomonadota > Gammaproteobacteria > Alteromonadales > Shewanellaceae > Shewanella > Shewanella sp. 10N.261.52.F9. The sequence goes on along the minus strand of NZ_JBFRNX010000026.1, from coordinate 1,414 downwards.
AAAAGTCGGTTTAGTTGGCCGTTCTGGTGCCGGCAAGTCTACTCTAGTTAATCTATTAATGCGTTTTCATGATGTTGAGTCAGGCAATATTGCTATCGATAAGCAAAATATTACTCAAGTGACGCAAGACTCTCTACGTGCTCATATCGGAATGGTGACCCAAGATACTTCACTGCTACACCGCTCAATCCGAGAAAATATTCTTTATGGTAATCCTGAAGCAAGCGAAGAAGAGCTAGACGCAGCGATAAGAAACTCACAGGCTTATGAGTTTATTCAGACCTTGAGTGATCCCGAAGGGAATACAGGGCTCGATGCTCAGGTCGGTGAGCGCGGGGTTAAACTCTCGGGCGGCCAACGTCAGCGTATCGCAATAGCACGCGTGTTATTGAAAAATGCACCTATTTTGCTACTTGATGAAGCTACATCTGCGCTCGATTCAGAAGTTGAAGCCGCGATTCAAGAGAGTTTGTATCAGCTAATGCAAGGCAAAACCGTTATTGCCATCGCACATCGATTATCTACCATTGCAGCAATGGACAGATTGGTTGTTATAGATGAAGGCAAAATCGTTGAGCAAGGTACGCACCAGGAGCTAATTAGCTCTGGCGGGATTTACGCGCAGCTGTGGGCCCACCAAACTGGCGGGTTCCTCGGCGTAGATTAGCATTGATTCGATATTGCTTAGCCTCGAACTATAGCAACGTGTCTTCAAGTAATGCCGTTAGATAAAAGCCATCATAATGATGGCTTTTTAGATCAGCACGTTAATACTCCCCCTGCTCATAACGCTACAGATCTACTTTAGACTTTTAAGCTGATCCCTTAGATACAGCAGTTGCTATTAATATGACTCAATTTCTTTTCGATAATCCTAGCCGAATAGCATATTCGGCCTAAGAATCAAAGGTTCACAACCTACGCAAACGTTGAAAGTGAGCTAACATTTGCAGCAGCCTTCCCTTTCTCTATGCCCAGTCATAACTTAAAGACATAGCGAAATGCATGCCCCGAGAGTATCTAAAGTAAAGGTTGTCATAGCGATTGATTAAAATGGCAGGAATAACAAAGGAAGGTTTATAAAAATCTTGATACAAGATACAAGTAAATGAGCCAAATTTTAAATATAAAAAAACCACCCTAAGGTGGTTTTTTTACTTACTGCCTGAAACAGTAAAATGGTGGAGCCTAGCGGGATCGAACCGCTGACCTCAACACTGCCAGTGTTGCGCTCTCCCAGCTGAGCTAAGGCCCCATTTCTGGTGTAAATTCATGTTATTACTAACAAAAATTTTAAATAAGTGGTATCCCCAAGGGGATTCGAACCCCTGTTACCGCCGTGAAAGGGCGGTGTCCTAGGCCTCTAGACGATGGGGACCCGGACTGCATTAGACTCTGCAAAGAGTGAATACTC